>WHTV01000118.1 GCA_009377535.1 Kiloniellaceae bacterium | reverse complement strand
CACACTCAAGGCTGTCGTCCCGGCGCTTGTTGCCGGGACCCATTGCCCCAACCGCTCAAGATACAAGCGTCGAAGGGCACCGCCCCGCGTCAACGCCATTGGATCACGGGGACGAGCCCCGGGACGACAGCGGTGTGTGTATCGCCATTGCGAGTCCGCCCGCGCGACGAGTGCGAGCTCCCAAGGAACCCTATATCTGCGTCAGCGGGCCGTAGGCTTCGGGCCGGCGGTCGCGGAAGAACTGCCAGAGATTGCGCACCTCGCGCACCTTCTCCATGTCCATGTCGGCGGTCACCAGCTCGTCTTTGTCGGCGCTGGCCTCGACCAGGAACTCGCCGCGCGGGCTGACCACATAGCTCGAGCCGTAGAACTTGCCGATATTCCACGGCGCTTCGGTGCCGACGCGGTTCACCGCGCCGATGTAGCAGCCGTTGGCGACGGCGGAGGCCGGCTGCTCCAGCTTCCAGAGGTACTGGCTGAGGCCCGCCACGGTGGCCGAGGGATTGACGATGTACTCGGCGCCGGCAAGCGCCAGGGCGCGCCAGCCCTCCGGAAAGTGGCGGTCGTAGCAGATGTAGACGCCGAGCTTGCAATAGGCGGTCTGGAACATCGGCCAGCCGGAGTTGCCGGGCTTGAAGAAAAACTTCTCGTAGAAGCCGGCAACCTGCGGGATATGCGTCTTGCGGTACTTGCCGAGATAGCTGCCGTCGGCGTCGATCACCGCGCAGGTGTTGTAGTAGACGCCGGTGATGTCCTCCTCGTAGATCGGCACCACGATGACCATGGAGTGCTTCCTGGCGTACTCCCGCATCAGGCTGACCGTCGTGCCGTCGGGAATCTTCTCGGCGGCGGCATACCACTTGGCGTCCTGGCTCGGGCAGAAGTAGGGCTGGTTGAAAACCTCCTGCAGGCAGAGCACCTGCACGCCCTTCCCGCCGGCCGCGTCGATCAGCGGCAGGTGCGCCTCGTTCATCTTGTCGCGGATCGCCTGCGGCGAATCGCCGGTATCCGCCTTCAGAGCCATTTGAATGAGCCCTGCCCGCACCATCGCCATGTGATCGCCTCCCTCTTGCTGGCAACTCGCCTGCGGCCGTCGTTCGCCGCGCGAGGATTTGACCATTTGGTCAGGATCGCTGGCAAGGGGGTTGTCCCGGGGAAGTCGTACGTTCGCGTGTAACCGGCAGTGCAGAAGGCCTTTCCAATTCGAAAAGCGGACTCGCATCGCCCTTTGACATGGTGCAAAATTGACCAATCGGACAAGTTTCTGACCCGCCGCACGGCGGGCGGACTTGCCGTCAGGGAAAGCAAGAGGCGCCGAAACCGGCAAGGCGCCCTGGCGCGGCGAAACTCGAGCAACAGGAAGCAGGAGGGACATCCATCATGGCGATCCTCATCAGAGGCGGCACCGTCGTCACCGCGGACCATTCCTTTCGCGCGGACGTGCTGACCCAGGACGACAAGATCGTCGCCATCGGGGAGTCCCTGGATGCCCCCGGCGGTGCCGAGATCATCGACGCCGGCGGCGCCTACGTGCTGCCGGGCGGCATCGACCCGCACACCCATATGGAGCTGCCCTTCATGGGCACGGTGGCCTCGGAGGATTTCTACTCCGGCACCACCGCGGGCATGGTCGGCGGCACCACCATGATCATCGACTTCGTGATCCCGAGCCCCAAGCAGGACGTGATGGAGGCCTACCGCACCTGGCGCGGCTGGGCCGAGAAGGCGGCCGGCGACTATTCCTTCCATGTCGCCATCACCTGGTGGGACGAGACGGTGAAGGAGGCCATGGGCACCCTGACGCGCGACCACGGCGTCAATTCCTTCAAGCACTTCATGGCCTACAAGGGCGCCATCATGGCCGACGACGAGGTGCTGGTGAACTCCTTCACCCGCGCCCGCGAGCTGGGTGCCATCTGCACGGTGCACGCCGAGAACGGCGAGCTGGTGTTCCACCTGCAGCAGGAAATCCTCAAGCACGGCATCACGGGGCCGGAGGGCCATCCCCTCTCCCGCCCGCCCGAGGTCGAGGGCGAGGCCGCCAACCGCGCCATCCGCGTGGCGCAGGTCCTGGACGTGCCGCTCTACATCGTGCACAACTCCTGCAGGGAATCGCTGCAGGCCATCACCCGCGCGCGCAACGAGGGCCAGCGCGTGTTCGGCGAGGTGCTGGCCGGCCACCTGCTGGTCAACGACGAGGTCTACCGCCACCCCGACTGGGACCATGCGGCCGCCCACGTGATGAGCCCGCCCTTCCGCCCCAAGGAGCACCAGGAGGAGCTGTGGCGCGGCCTGCAGGCGGGCATGCTGCAGACCACCGCGACCGACCACTGCTGCTTCTGCGCGCCGCAGAAGCGCATGGGACACAACAACTTCACGCAGATCCCCAACGGCACCGGCGGGGTCGAAGACCGCATGCACGTCCTCTGGCATCACGGCGTGAACTCCGGGCGCCTGACGATGAACGAGTTCGTCGCCATCACCTCGACCAATGCGGCCAAGATCTTCAACATCTACCCGCGCAAGGGCTCCATCACGATCGGCGCCGACGCCGACATCGCGATCTGGGATCCGGAGAAGGAACGCACGATCTCCAAGGACACGCACCATCAGAACGTGGACTTCAACATCTTCGAGGGAATGACCGTCAGGGGCATCAACACCATCACGATCAGCCAGGGCAAGGTGGTCTACCAGGATGGCGACATCCGCACCGAGAAGGGCGCCGGGCGCTACGTCGACCGACCGACCTTCCCGTCCTACTACCAGGCCCTGAACCGCCAGCACGAAGCCAAGACGCCGGTGGCGGTCGATCGCATGTGACGCAGACAACTAACCAATCAAGACAGGGAGTATGGGGTGATGACTTCTCTCAAGGAGAGGATCGGGCACGCAGTGGGTAAGCCAGGGATCTGCCGCCGCGATGCATTGAAGCTTGCCGGCCTCGCCGTGGCGGCGCTGGCCGCTTTCAGTCTGCCGGGCGAAGCCGCCCGGGCGCAGGAAAAACTGAAGGTGGTCGGCATCTACACCGTGCCGATTCAGCAGAAGTGGGTCGGCACGCTGCACCGGGCGTTGACGGCGGCCCAGGCACGCGGCGAGATCGAGTACAGCTATTCGGAGAAGGTGCCGAACACCGACTACGTCCGCGTCATGCGCGAGTACGCGGAAGGCGGCGCCGACCTCGTCGTCGGCGAGGCCTTCGGCATCAGCCGCGAAGCACGCAAGGTGGCCGACGACTATCCCAAGGTCGCCTTCCTGATGGGCGATCCCGGCGGACCGCACGGCAGCAATTTCTCGGTCTTCGACAACTGGATCCACGAGCCCTGCTATCTGATGGGCGTGGTGGCCGGAAGCATGACCAAGACCAACAAGATCGGCATGGTCGGCGGCCATGCCATCGGCGAGGTGAACCGGCTGTTCCACGCCTTCATGGAAGGCGCCCGCTCGGTCAATCCGGACGTCCAGTTCAAGGTCTCCTTCATCGGCTCCTGGTACGACCCGCCGAAGGCCAAGGAGTTTGCCCTCGCGCAGGTCGAGTCCGGCGTCGACGTGCTCTATGCCGAGCGCGCCGGCGTGGTCGACGCGGCCCGCGAGAAGGGCATCATCGCCTTCGGCAACGTGAACGACATGAACAAGGCGGAAAACGGCACCGACGTGGTGGTGGCCTCCGCCCTCTGGCATATGGAGCCGGCCATCGGCTACGCCCTCGCGCAGGTCAAGGCGGGCAGCTTCAAGGCCGAGGACTACAAGGAATGGACGATGATGAAGGCCGGCGGCGCCTCCCTATCCCCCTTCTATGAGTTCGACGGCAAGGTTCCGGCGGAGACCAAGGCGAAGATCGAGGCCCTGGGTCAGCAGATCAAGGCCGGCGAGCTGGTGGTGAAGATCAACGACGACGAGCCGAAGTCGACGTTCTAAGTCCTTGCCGGGCGGCACTTCACATTGCCTCGCCCTTACACATCCAAAGACTGTCGTCCCGGGGCTTGTCCCCGGGACCCATTGGCGTTGGCAACGGCTGACATCCTACGAGCGGTTAGGGCAATGGGCCCCGGCAACAAGCCCCGGGACGACAGCGGAGTGTGTACCCCCGTAGGAACTCCCGCGCCCGAGGAACTTGCGCTTTGCCATTTTGCCTGCGCTATGATCCCGCCGAGACGTACCTTGGAGAAGGGTGTCGATGTCAGACGTAGATGAAGCAGCGCCGGAGAGCGCCGGCGCACAGTCGGTCTTGCGTCTGAACGGCGTCACCAAGCGTTTCGGCGCGCTGACCGCCAACGACGCCGTCTCGCTGGACCTGCGGTCCGGCGAGATCCTCGCCCTGCTGGGCGAAAACGGCGCCGGCAAGACTACCCTCATGTCGATTCTCTTCGGCCACTACGTCGCCGATGAAGGCAGCATCGAGGCCTTCGGCCGGCTGCTGCCCCCGGGCAAGCCCAAGGCGGCCATCGCCGCCGGCATCGGCATGGTGCACCAGCATTTCACCCTCGGCGAGAACCTCTCGGTGCTCGACAACATCGTGCTCGGCACCGAACCGCTGTGGGCGCCGCGCCAGCAGCGCGCCAAGGCTCGCGCGAGGGTCGTCGAGCTGGCCGAACACTTCGGCCTCGCCGTCGATCCGCACCGCCTCGTGCGCGACCTTTCGGTGGGCGAGCGCCAGCGCGTCGAAATCCTCAAGGCGCTCTACCGCGGCGCCCGCGTCCTCATCCTCGACGAGCCGACCGCCGTGCTGGCGCCGAAGGAGATCGAGACCCTCTTTGCCACCCTCAAGACCATGGTGGCCGAGGGACTTTCGATCATCTTCATCTCCCACAAGCTGAATGAGGTCATGGCGATCGCCGACCGCGTCGCCGTGCTGCGCCAGGGCAAGCTGGTCGCCGAGTTGCCGGTTGCCGGGGCCAGCAAGCAGAGCCTGGCCCAGGCCATGGTCGGCCGGCCGGTCGCACCGCCGGTGCGCCATCCCCTGCCGCCCGGGGAAGTGGTCATGCAGCTGGCGGGCCTCATGCTCCACGGCGAGGCTGGGCAGCCGCTGCTGGAAGACCTCCACCTGCTGCTCTACGGCCGCGAGATCCTCGGCATCGCAGGGGTCTCCGGCAACGGCCAGGGCGCGCTGGCGGCCCTCATCTCCGGCCTGCGCCTGCCCGACGGCGGCAGCTTCGACCTGCTCGGCGCGCCGGTGAAGCAGACCTCGCCGCTGGCCATGCAGCGCCGCGGCGTCGGCCGCATCCCGGAGGACCGCCACGCCATCGGCGTGGTCGGCGACCTCAGCGTCGAGGAGAACCTCATCCTGGAGGCCTCCGGCGATCCACGCTTCTGCACCCTCGGTCTGCTGCGCGGCGGAGTCATCCGCCGCCATGCCCGGGCGCTGATCGAGCGTTTCGACATCCGCGGCGCCGACCCGACCACCACCACCCGCGCGCTCTCCGGCGGCAACATGCAGAAAGTGATACTGGCCAGGGTGCTCAGCGAGAAGCCGCGCGTCATCCTGGCCAACCAGCCGACCCGCGGCCTCGACGTGGGGGCCGCCGCCAAGGTTCAGCAGCTGCTCTTCGAGGCCTGCGCCGAGGGCGCCGGCATCATCCTGATCTCCGAGGACCTGGAGGAGCTGCTGCAGATCTCCGACCGCATCGCCGTGCTCTACCGCGGCCATCTCTCCAATCCGGTGCCGGTGGAAGAGGCCAGCCTCACCGAGCTCGGCCTGCTGATGTCGGGACATGGCGAGTTCGAGGCCTACCGGGAGGGCGCCGGCCATGCGGCTTGAACCGCGCGCCCACGTACCCTTCTGGCTGAACATCGCCGCACCGATCGCGGCCGTTGGCCTCGCCTTCGCCTTCTGCGCGCTGCTCATCGTCTGGGCCGGCGCACCGGTACTGGAGGCCTATCAGGCCCTGCTGCGGGGCGCCTTCGGCTCGGTCTTCGCCGTCACCGAGACGCTGACCCGCGCGGCCCCCCTGATCTTCACCGGCCTGGCCGCCGCCGTCGCCTTCCGCGCCAAGCTGTGGAACATCGGCGGCGAGGGACAGCTCTACGCCGGCGCGCTGGCCGCCACCTACTTCGGCACCGGCCTCGTCACCCTGCCGCCGCTCATCATGGTGCCCTTCCTCTTCCTCGTGGGCGCCATCGCCGGCGGCCTGCTGCTGTTGCTGCCGGTGATCCTCAAATTGAAGTTGCGGGTCGACGAGGTGGTGACCACCCTGCTGCTGAACTTCGTGGTCATCCTCTTCGCCAACTACCTGCTGTTCGGGCCGTGGAAGGATCCCCTCGCCATGGGCTGGCCGCAGGCCGCACCGATCATCGAGGAAGGCATCCTGAGCCCGCTGGTGCCGCGCATGCGGCTGCACTCGGGCCTGATCTGGGCGCTGGCCTTCGCCATCTTCGCCTGGGGCTTCATCCGCTTTTCCCGCTGGGGCTTCCAGATCCGCGCCGTCGGCCACAATCCGGAGGCGGCGGCCTTCGCCGGCATCCCCATCGGCGCCACGGTGCTGCGCACCGCCCTGCTGTCCGGCGGTCTCGCCGGCATGGCCGGGGTCTGCGAGCTGGCCGGCCTCAAGGGCTATCTCACCCTCGACCTCTCGCCGGGCTTCGGCTACACCGGCATCGCCGTCGCCATGCTGGCCGGCCTGCATCCCCTGGGCGTGATCGCCTCGGCGATCTTCATCGCCGCCATCTACAACGGTGCCGACGCCATGAGCCGGGCCATGTCGATCTCTAACTACCTGGCCGATGTGCTCACCGCCACGGCCCTGCTGCTGGTGCTGGCGAGCGTGCTCTTCGTGCGCTTCCGCCCGCGCTTGCGCTAGGGGGGCAGCGCCGGATGGAAATCCTCGAGATCTTCGTCACGCTCGGCTTCTGGGGCGCCCTGGTGCGCATGGCGACGCCGCTCATCTTCGGCACCCTGGGGGAGCTCATCTGCGAGCGCGCCGGTGTGCTGAACCTCGGCATCGAGGGGATCATGACCCTGGGCGCCCTGGTCGCCTGGTTCTGGGTCTATCAGGGCGGCGACCTGTGGACCGCCGTGCTGGTGGCCGCGGCCGCCGGCGCCCTCTTTGGCCTGCTGCATTCCGTCTTCAGCGTCTATCTCGGCCTGTCGCAGCACGTGACCGGCATCGGCATCACCCTCCTGGCCACCTCGCTCAGCTACTTCGCCTACCGCATGCTGCTGCCGGACGTCACCACGCCGCCGAAGATCGAAGCCTTCAAGCCTTATCCGATCCCCGGCCTGTCGGAGCTTCCCTACCTCGGCCAGGTGCTGTTCACCCAGAGTCCGCTCACCTATCTGGCCTTCGCGCTGGTGCCCGTGGTGGCCTACGGCCTCTACCGCACGCCGCTGGGTCTCGCCCTGCGCATGGTCGGCGAGAACCCCATGGCGGTGGAGGCCCAGGGCATCGACGTGCACCGCCTGCGCACGGCCGCCGTCATGCTGGGCAGCGCCTTCATGGCGGTCGGCGGCGCCTTCCTCACCATCTCCGTCTTCGACGCCTTCTACATCGGCATGATCAACGGGCGCGGCTGGATCTGCATCGCGCTGGTCATCTTCGCCTCCTGGCGGCCGGGCAAGGCGCTCGCCGGCGCGCTGCTCTTCGCCGCCTTCGAGGCGCTGCAGATCCGCGTGCAGCAGGCTTCCTCGGCCTTCATTCCCTACCAGTTCTTCCTCATGATGCCCTACGTGCTGAGCATCCTGGCGATGATCGTCATGTCCAGGCGGGCGGCCTATCCCAAGGCCCTGCTGGTGCCCTTCCGCAAGGGCGAGCGCTAGGCAGGAGACCACCATGCTCGATCTCATCATCCGCAATGCCACCCTGCCTTCCGGCGCAACCGGCCAGGACATCGCGGTGCAGGACGGCCGCATCGTCGAGGTGCATCCGAAGATCGACGCCAAGGCTGGACAGGTCATCGACGCCGGCGGCCACCTGGTCACGCCGCCCTTCGTCGACAGCCACTTCCACATGGACGCGACCTTGAGCCTCGGCCTGCCGCGCCTCAACGAGAGCGGCACCCTGCTGGAGGGCATCGCGCTCTGGGGCGAGCTTAAGCCGGAGCTGACGGTCGAGGCGATCAAGCAGCGGGCGCTCGCGCTCTGCCGCTGGTCGATCGCCCGCGGCACGCTGGCCATCCGCAGCCACGTCGACATCTGCGACGACCGGCTCCTGGCCGTCGACGCGCTGCTGGAGGTCCGCGAGGAAGTGAAGGACTGGATCGACCTGCAGCTGGTCGCCTTCCCGCAGGACGGCTACCTGCGCTATGCTCGCGCGCCGGAGAACCTGAAGCGGGCGCTCGACAAGGGCGTCGACGTGGTCGGCGGTATCCCGCACTTCGAGCGCAGCATGGCTGAGGGCGCCGAGTCCGTGCGGCAGCTCTGCGAGGTCGCCGCCGCGCGCGGCCTGCCGGTCGACATGCACTGCGACGAGAGCGACGACCCGCTGTCGCGCCACATCGAGAGCCTGACCTACGAGACCCAGCGCCTTGGCCTGCAGGGCCGCGTCACCGGCTCCCACCTCACCTCCATGCACTCCATGGACAACTACTACGTGACGAAGCTGATGGCGCTGATGCGGGAGGCGGAAATCCATGCCGTGGCCAATCCGCTCATCAACATCACCCTGCAGGGCCGCCTCGACAGCTATCCCAAGCGCCGCGGCATGACCCGGGTGAAGGAGCTGCTGCAGCAGGGCATCAACGTCGCCTTCGGCCACGATTGCGTCATGGACCCCTGGTATCCGCTCGGCAGCCACGACATGCTGGAGGTCGCGCATATGGGCCTCCATGTCGGCCAGATGACAGGGGTCGCCGAGCAGCAGGCCTGCTTCGCCGCGGTCACCGAAAACGGCGCCAAGGTGATGCAGCTGGAGGGCTACGGCCTCGCGCCCGGCTGCCACGCCGACCTGGTGATCCTGCAGGCCGGCGACGTGCTGGAAGCCCTGCGCCTGAAACCCGCCCGCCTCTTCGTCATCCGCCGCGGCAAGGTGATCGCCGAGACCCCGCCGGTGAAGGCGCAGTTGAAGGTCCTGGGGAATCAGGCTATCGATTTCATGAAACAGTGAGTCGGGCCGTGGTGTTCCGCATTGCCCTCGTCGCCCTGTTGCTCGCAATACCACTTTCACAGAGCCAGGCTGAAACTATGTTTGGTGCATCCAAGGAGCAACGCTTCTGGGCCTGGTTCCAGCAGAACGAGGACTCGCTCTACAATTTCGAGACCGACCGTGAAGCGATCTTCGACAAACTGCATGCAGAGTTGCTGCAGGTCTACCCGACGGCCGCCTTTCAGCTCGGCCCCGTTCTCGACGACGGCCGGCGAGAGCTCATTCTTTCCGCGGACAGCAACGTAAGCGATTTCCCGGCGGTGGAAGCGCTGTACGACGCCGCGCCTGCCCTGCCGCGGTGGATAGTGGTCAAGTTCATTCCGCGACGCCCGGATGATCCGCTGACAACGACGGAGATTGGCGGCAAGGTATTCCAGACATCGCAACTGCGTTACCTTCTCGATTCCGCCGGGCCGCAGGTGGATCTGAGAATTTTTGTTCCGAACGCTGCGGCTTACGAGAAGGACGACGTGCGATACCTAGTTTTCCTTACGCTGCACGCCAGCCTAGGTGAAGAGGATTTCGCCCTCAGGGTCCGACGCTACTCCATTCTTGACGAGATGGGAGACGGCTACGCTGACAGCAACGAAATCCTTGGCTTGGCGGACGAGTTCGACGCCTACTTCGCTGAACAACGGAAGAGCTATCACTAGATCATGCCCCAACTCGATCTCGCGTTCGTCCGTGCCCAGTTCCCTGCCTTTGCCGAGCCGTCCCTGAAGGATTGGGCGTTCTTCGAGAACGCCGGCGGGTCCTATGTCTGCGGGC
>WHTV01000117.1 GCA_009377535.1 Kiloniellaceae bacterium | reverse complement strand
GGAACTACCTCAAAGACGCAGGCTATGTTGCAGATTAATCGCCCGGCGCTCTAGCGCGGCCAGAACCTAGCTACCAAATAGCGACCACCGTCCGGCTATTCGCGCCGCAGAGCGGGCTGGGCTCGATACGGCCACAAATCTAGCTCGAGAGAGTGCGGGTCCCGTCAACGCTGCTCCGGGCTTTACGGCAATCATCGCCTGCCCCCGGCCAAGCCAAGAGTGGCGTTGGCGGCCGTTCGTCCGGCGGGACCCGGCGTGAAGGTAGGGCTGCTGAGATAGGCGGTCAAGCTGCGGCGTGTGTCGGTAGTGTCTCAGTTTGAATTTTGGCTCGGGACTATCACTTTTAGGACGGCGGTGCCTCAGTTTGGAGGAGTTTGAACGGCAGCTCCTACCAGCAAGAGGATGGCACCGAGCGCGACCAGGGCGAGGCCGGGCCAATTCCTTTTAAGCCCAAAGCCGGCGCCGGGCCGCCGAGGCTCTAGAGTGCCGGCCGCCGCTGTCGCCGAACGAGACCTCCTTCCGCTGAGCCGCGCCCGCCAGATAGGCGGGCCCACCATGAGGAGCACGCCGCAAGCAACTAGTAGCGCCCCGAGCCAGAAGATCACTAGCATGTGTGTCGCCTCCCGCCTTCCCGGCGAGCTCGGCCGCTCGTATCCAAGCTCCCGACCATGTCTGCATACATTCGCTCACTCGCTCACTCACTCACTCACTTACATGCTCACCGCTGAGCATATAGGAGCAATGGGCACGAAGCGAACCCGCCGTCAAGGGCGTCGGAATTCAAACTGACCCACTACCCGTGTGTCGTGCGGCAGCTGGGACCTTGCCGCAGAGAGTCCTCGGAAACCGACGCGCGATCCGCCCGAGCTGCCGGAAGGTATATAAAACAGCCTCCCGCCAATGGGCGGGGGCTGTATAGGGGTATTAGGGGATTATGGTGGCGCAACTGCGAGCACAACGATTTCAATGGCTTATACGCAACCGCCGCACCGCGAGCGCTTTAGTGCGAGCATAAAGGATTCAATGGGTTACCGGTCCCGCCGCTCTATTTCGCCGAAACCCAGGATGCCAGGTTCGAAGTCATCGATGGACATCAGCGGGTAGGGTCCATTGCTCGATATCTGATGAATCAGTTCGCCCTGTCCGGGTTACGCGTCCTTTCAGAATTCAAAGGAAAGCGATACCACCAGCTTCCGGAGCGGGAGCAGCGCTTCTTAAAATCTCGGGGCCGCAAGGCCGTGGCGGTTCGAGTCCGCCAGCGGGCACCACTCCGGCGTCAGCGCCGGAACGCCGAGGTGGAACCGCGGCGGCGGCGCCCGCGTTGGCTGTCTGGTGAAGTTCCAGACGAACCACAAAAGGAAGACGGCCATGACCAAGACCGCGGCGGCTGCGCTCATCGCGTCGATGTTCCTGGTGACCGGCTGCCAAGCCCTGGTGGGCGGCGCCGTGGGTGCCGGCGCCACCGGCGGCGGCTACGAGGTTCACATGAACAACCAGAAAAACAGGGTGCAGGAGGACTTCGACAAAGGCCGCATCACCAAGGAGGAATACACCATCCGCATGAACCAGATCCAGCGCGACTCCTTCATCCAATAAGCACGGCCATCCAGTAAGCGCGGCAGTCCAGCGGGTCGCTTGGCTCCCTAGCGGGGGCCGGCGGCCCTTACCGCCAGTCCGACGACGAGGCAGGCGAGCAGGCTGCTGCCGAGAATCAGCGGACAGACCAGGGCATGCCAGAGGTCGCTGAAGTCGACCGTGAAGAACGGCACGGCCGCCGCCAGCGCCGCCGCCAGCACCTGCAGCAGGACGATGCCGACGCCGAGGCGCTGCCGGCGCAGGATCGAGCCGTAGACCACGACCGTCGTGACCAGCAGCAGCGCGATCGCTCTGTAGACCGTTTCCCATCCCTTCTGGTAGGGCGTTGCCGGCAGCAGGATGAAGAGAAGGCCGACTACGAGATGCAGGGGCGCGATCACGTAGCCGGCGCAGGCGGGAAGGTTCATCGCAGAGCCTACTGGACCGCGCCCGGCGCGATGACGAAGGGCGTCGGCACCATGCCACCCCCCGCGCTGCCGCCCACCGCACTGCCGAGCGCCGGCAGACGGAAATCGGAGGTCCTGCAGGCCGTCCGATCTTGCTTCTGGGGGCAGACCTCCAGGCGCCAGTCGCGCCCGCCGGTCAGCGCCTTCAGCGGGAAGCTGGCGGTGAGCCCGGTCATCTTCTTGGGCAGCTGCGCAGCGTTCACCGCCGTGTAGGCGCCGCCGTTCTTACGCAGGAACGTCAGCGTGTAGCTGCCGTTCGCCGCGCCCCCCGACAGTCGGATCTCACCCTTGCGCACCACACCGTGCGGCGCCTGAATGGCGAGCGCCTGCGGCAAGGCGAGCTGGCCCACCGCGGCCTGCTGAGAATGGGTCGGCTGGGACTGGCCCGTCGACACACCACCCGCCGCGCCCTGGGCGACACCCGACGTAACCTGGCGGCAGACGAAGGCCTCGGTCTTCTCCAACTGGTCGACCACGACGCCCTGCTTGCTGGTCACGTACATCGCGAACTTCACGTTCTGCTGTGTCTGGGTCGGCCCCCAGCTCAGCGTGTGGTCGCCCTGCACGGCAATTGTCTCGCCGTCATCGATGCTGTAGGGCTCCAGCGCCTTTGGCGTCCCGTCGGCGGCGAGCGCGACGTGACCGTCCATCGATGCGCGTCCCTTGACGACGCCCCAGATCTTCACCTTGGCCGGGCAGGCGAAGCCGCCACGCATGACCTCGTCGCCGGTGGCAATGCCTTGCAGATCGATCGCCTTCGGCGGCGCAATCTGAGCTTCCTGCGGCGGCGGTGCAACGCAATCGGACTCGAAGTCGGCCCAGTTGGACAGGAACACCGGCCCCTGCCCCACCATCCGGATCTTGCCGCTCTTGATGTCGGCGCTGAGCGGATAGCTGTGGGCGAAGTCGGCCAAGCCGTTCGCGTCCGTCACCACGGTCTTCAAGTCGCTCTGCTGGCCGCTGGCATCGACGTAGCGGAACTTCACCGGCAGGTGCGGGACAGCAGCGGAGATGATGCCGTGGAGCCCGAGCACGCAGGCGCCGGTTGCATTGTTCACCTGTGCCGTGCCGGCCATCAGGTTGGCTCCTGCGATCGGTCCCGCCGTCGGCGCGTCGAGGCTCTCGTGACGCTGGCAGACCACTGTCATCTTCTTGAAGTGCTGCCACCCGCTGACCCCCGAAGCATCAAAGCCATCCCAGAAACTGCCTGCCACGCCACTCATCTCGTATTGGAGGGCGGAGATGACGGCAACCTCCACAGGACGGTCCTGCGAGAAGATCTGCTGGTCCGTCATCCCGCCCTGCCGCAGCGCGTTGGCCTGCAGGTTGCAGTAGGACACCAGGTAGCTGGCGTGCGAGCCATAGGGCACGCTGACATAGACGTCGTCGTTCAGGGACTTCGGGCGCAGGTGCTGCGGCCAGTCCACGGCGTTCGCGTGCTGCGGGAAGTCGGCCCAGTCCGACGTCTCCGCGCGGAACTTCAGCCACACCTTGAAGCTCTTGATCCGCCCGGAGATCCCGGCGTCGAGCGCCACATTCACGCTGGCCGCGAGCGGCGCCAGGGCAATGGCCGGATTTGTGTAGTGACTGCCGTCGCTCTCGATTTCGATGACCGGCGTCAGCAGGTTGACGACATGAGTGGAGCCTTCGTCGGCCAGAGCCGGCGCGCCAGCGGCAGAGAACATAGCGGCTGTCGCGGCAGCGACGAGGCTGCCTCGGAGCATACGGACACCGCTTTCGCGGCGCCCGGCGCCGCAATGGGAAACGCGAAGCATGGACTCTTCCTCTTCTGGATAATCTAAGGAGGCCGGCACAGGCCGGACCATCATCCCCTCAGTCGTGGACCCGGCGATCGAGGTTCAAAGCCGCCCCACAGGCATGGTCCTCAAGCAAGGAATCGATGAGGGCACGAGCCCGCCGGGGCCTGGGAGTACAGCCAAAGCCGCCGAGCTTGAAGCCGCGAAAGCGCACAAGCGAAATGCAGCTTTGCCGGATCGCGACGGCAAGTCCTTGTTTCAGCTCATAACCGAGGAAATGCGGGTGCTAGTCTTGCGGCAGGGGGATGAAGTCGTCGTCGCCCGGCACGCCGGCGAAGCGTCCCGCGCGCCAGTCGGCCTTGGCCTCTTCGATACGCTCCGGCGTGGAGGCGACGAAGTTCCACCAGATGTGGCGCCGGCCCTCCAGCGGCGCGCCGCCCAGCAGCATGAGGCGGCTTTCTGACCTGGCGGTCAGCGTCGCTGCCGGCCCCGGCTTCACCACCGCCATGACACCGGCGTCGAGCACCCTGCCCTCCAGGTCGACCGAGCCGGAGACCACATAGAGGGCGCGCTCCGCATGCTCCTGCGGCAGGGCGACGCGGGCTCCGGCCTGGAGTTCGGCATGCAGGTAGAAGACGTCGGAGAACACTGGCACCGGCGCCGTCTCACCGTAGGCGCGCCCGGCGATGAGGCGCATCCAACTGCCCTCGCCTTCGATCACCGGCAGCTCTTCGGCGGCGTGGTGGCTGAATCCCGGCGCGGTCTCTTCGTGCTCCAGCGGCAGGGCGATCCAGGACTGCAGGCCGTGGAGGTTGCTCGCCTCGGCGCGCTGCGCTGCGTCGCTGCGCTCGGAGTGCACGATGCCGCGCCCGGCGGTCATCCAGTTCACCGCGCCGGGCCGGATCGCCTGCACGCTGCCGAGGCTGTCGCGGTGCTCGATCTCGCCGGCGAAGAGGTAGGTGACGGTGGCAAGGCCGATATGCGGGTGCGGCGCCACATCGAGGCCGTGGCCGGCCGGCAACGCAACCGGCCCCATCTCGTCGAGGAAAATGAAGGGCCCGACCATGCGCCGCCTGGCGAAGGGCAGGATGCGCCTGACCGCAAAGTCGCCGATGTCGCGCAGCCGCGGCGCAATCACCAGCTCGACGACGTCCTCCGCAGCCACCGCCGCGCGCTCCTTCCTGCTCTGACTGCCCTACCGGTCGCTCAGCCGCGCCACCCTCAGGCGCCAGATCTCACGCGCGGCCAGCAACAGCAGCGCCACGGCAAGCAGGACGAGCAAACCGCCGCTGGCCGAATTGCCGAGATAGCGCGCAAGGATCATCGTGGCGTAGAACTCGTCGACCACCGGCGCGCCCCAGGTCGCGTAGTTCAGCGCGGCCGCGGCCCAGACCGCAAGGCAGAAGGCAGCCGAGGTCAGCGCCGCAATGCGGATGACCGAGCGCGCCAGGTCGGCGCTGCCCATGGCCAGCACGTAGACCACCAGGGCCGTGGTGAAGATCAGCGGCAGCAGATCGCTCGCCGGCACCTCGTCGGTCATGACTGCACCTCCTGCGCTGCCGGCGGCGCGGCCTCCCAGGCGGCCTTGGCGCCGAGGCGCGCCAGCAGCACGTCGAGCTCCGCCGCCGCCGCGTCCAGCAGATCCTCCTCCGTCGCGCGCAGCACCAGGCGGGTGCCGAAGACGCCGTGGCGATTGAAGGGATAGCTGCCGATCTCCACCTCGGGAAAGCGCGCCTGCAGCCCGGCGAGATCTTCGGCGACGAAGCTCTCGCCCAGCTCCACGGCGACACTGCGCGAACGCAGCGGGGCGCCGCCCACCAGGCGATGCTGCAGGCTGGCGAACATGGCCTGCATGATGGTGGGAATCCCCGCCATGACGAAGACATTCTCGACCTGAAAGCCCGGCGCCTTGCTGACCGGATTCTCGATCAGCTCGGCCCCTTGCGGCGTGCGCGCCATGCGCAGGCGCGCCGCGGTGAGCTGCCCCGGCTCGTAGTGGGCTTCCAGGATCGCCCGTGCCTCGGGGTTCACGATGAGCGGGCGGCCGAAGGCCTTGGCCACGCAGTCCGCGGTGATGTCGTCGTGGGTCGGGCCGATGCCGCCGGTCGTAAAGACGTAGTCGAAGCGGCGGCGCACCTCGTTGAGGCTGCTGATGATCGTCGCCTCGCTGTCGGGGATGACGCGCACCTCCATCAGCCGGACTCCCAGGTCGTTGAGCCGCTGGCCAAGAAAGGCGAGGTTCTTGTCCTGGGTGCGGCCGGAAAGGATCTCGTTGCCGATGATCAGCAGGCAGGCGGTGACCGTCGACCCCGACGTGGCCTTCAGGGGCATCGGCGTCAGAATTCCAGGCGCGGCAGTGTGGTGTCGGCCCGCGCGTAACCCTTCGATTCCATGCAGGAAGACATCATCGAGCTGCGGCGGTTGCGCAGATCGAACTCATCCACCCTCTGGCGCAGGCCGGAATAGGGGGACCGGTTGGTCAGGGTGTCGATGCCGGCATTGCGGTCGTCGATGTGCTGGGCATCGCGCTCCGTCAGGGCAGTGGCGTAGCGATAGCAGTCCTCGATGTCGGCCTGGTACACGGCCTCGGCTCGGCTGCTGTGCGCTTGCCAGCTCGTCCCGTCGGGCCCCTCGACGATCACCGGATCGCCGGACCCGCTCTGTCCCTCTCCGCCGCCCGCCGTGTCCGGCAGCGGCGTGGCAGGCGCCACCGGCAGGCTGCCGCCTGCGGCGCTCTCGCCGGCTGTTGGCGGCGGCAGGGCCGTCCCCCTGTCACCCGTCGCAGCCGGCCCGGACGGCTCTGCCGCGCAGGCCGCCAACAGCAGCAACAGGCCACTGGCCATGGCCGTAGCCTTGGCGGCGCAGTGGGAGGCAAGCAGGGTCATCGGCGGCTCCTCGAAAGGCAGCGTTTCGTCGCGCAGTCGGAAAACGCTTAAGGCATTGCAGAGTGGCGATGCCGACGGCAAGTTGCAAGCCTGCGTAGTTGAAGACAACTCACCGGGCAGCCGAAGGTTCCCGGCCGCCGTCAACCGTCGAACCAATCCCTTTGCGATGCAATTTCCAGAGCCCCTGATCCCCGGCCGCCTGCTGCGGCGTTACAAGCGCTTTCTCTCCGACATCCTGCTCGACGGCGGCGAGGAGGTGGTGGCCCACTGCGCCAATCCCGGCTCCATGCTGGGCCTGGCCCAGGAGGGCGCCCGCGTGTGGCTGTCGCCCGCCAGCAATCCGCTGCGCAAGCTGCGCTATTCCTGGGAGCTGGTCGAGGCCGGGGGGGCGCTGGTCGGCATCAACACCGGGCGGGCCAACGCCCTGGTCGGCGAGGCCCTGGAAGCCGGCCGGATTCCAGAGCTCGCCGGCTATGACATCCGGCGCCGGGAGGTCCGCTACGGCACCAGCAGCCGAGTCGACTTCCTGCTGGAGCGCGCGGCGGCCCCGCCCTGCTACCTGGAGGTCAAGAGCGTGACCCTCAGGCGCGGCGGCACCACGGCGGAGTTTCCCGACGCGGTGACGGCACGCGGTGCCAGGCACCTGGCCGAACTCGCCGCCGCCGCCCGCCAGGGCAGCCGGGCGGTGCTGTTCTACCTGGTCCAGCGGGGCGACTGCGACAGGGTCGCCGCCGCCGCGGACATCGACCCGGCCTATGCCGCGGCCCTGGTCAAGGCCCGGGGCGACGGGGTTGAGATTCTCTCCTATGGCTGCAACCTGTCCCCGGCGGGCATCGCCTTGGACGCCCGCCTGCCCGTGGCGCCATGAGCGACCCCGGGCATTCCGCCAAGCGGTGCATTTGTTGGAAAATCAGGTTAGAGTCCCTAAGTTAAGGGTCGAGTTGAGGACTGAGGGCCGAGATCTATGAAACAAGCTTACTCCGCGGAGCGCGTCAGTCCCTCCGAAGGCGGCTACGTCATTCATGACGAGGCCGGCTTCGAAGGCATGCGCCGCGCCGGACGCCTGGCGGCCGAGACCCTGGACATGATCACTCCCGAGGTGCAGCCGGGGGTGACCACCGAGCACCTCAACAAGCTTTGCCACGACTTCATCGTGGCGCGCGAGGCCATCCCGGCGCCACTGAACTACCGCGGCTTTCCGAAGTCGATCTGCACTTCTGTCAATCACGTCGTCTGCCACGGCATCCCCAGCGAGGACAAGCGCCTGGAGAACGGCGACACCATCAACATCGACGTCACCGTCATCGTCGACGGCTGGCACGGCGACACCAGCCGGATGTTCCTCGTCGGCGAACCCAAGATCAAGGCGCGCCGCCTGGTCGAGGTGACCTACGAATCGATGATGCGCGGCATCGAGGTGGTGAAGCCCGGCGCCACCCTGGGCGACATCGGCCACGCCATCCAGTCCTTCGCCGAGAAACAGCGCTTTTCGGTGGTGACCGACTTCTGCGGCCACGGCCTCGGCCAGGTGTTCCACGACGCGCCCAGCGTGCTGCACTACGGCCGCCCCGGCACCGGCGTGCAGCTGCGCGAAGGCATGTTCTTCACCATCGAGCCGATGATCAACGTCGGCCGCCCCGAGGTGAAGATCCTGCAGGACGGCTGGACCGCCGTCACCCGCGACATGAAGCTCTCAGCGCAGTTCGAACACTCGATCGGCGTCACCGCCACCGGCTACGAGATCTTCACGCTCTCCCCCAAGGGATGGCACCAGCCGCCGTATGTGTAAGTCCCTCCCTCGCCCCTTGTAAGCAAAGCTGGGTAAGGGGGGCGGCGCCTCAGCACGCTCACCGCCCTAGCAACAAACCAGACCGTCATGCGCGGGCTTGACCCGCGCATCCAGGGTTGCCGGCCTCTGACCTTGCCAGCTGAACCATGGACCCTTGCGTCAAGGGCGAGGGTGACAGTCTGAATAGCGCCATCTACCTCACACGATCTCGACCCGCAGCAGCGAGCGGACGTGCTGGATCTGGTTGAGGATCGTCACCTGTGGAGAGCCGGCGAACAGCAGCCCGACGGCGAAGTTTTCGCGGTCGGCCACCAGCGAGCCGGAGTCACCGCCCGCCGACATCGGCGTGGTGAGGATCTGGTCGCGGAAGCGGGCCACCCTGCCGCCGCCGTAGTTCACGTCGACCGTAGCGTTCACCGTGGTAATGCGTCCCGTGGTGTAGTTGGTGGTGCGTCCCGTCTTGTGCAGCAGAGTGCCCACGCTGACCTGCGCGCGGGGGCGCCAGCCGCGCAGATGGCCGACCCAGTGGATCTCGCGCTTGAGATCATGGAACTGGCCTTCGGCGACCGCCGCATCGACCAGGTTCCGGTGCAGCGCCCGCGGCACCGGCGGATCGAAGGTGATGGGGATGAAGCGGCTGAGCGCGGCGATGCGGTCGCTCGGGTCGCTGCCGCCGTCGAAGGGGCCCGGCTGCAGCACGGGATCGCCCGGCGTGGCGTTGTTGCTGTTGGCCAGCACGTGGTTGTTCGACAGGATGTAGTAGTGGTTCGGCATGCCGATCGCATTGCCCGGCGTTCCCACCATGTCGTAAACGCAGGTGCCGATGGTTCCCGCCGTGATGTTCTTGTGCCCCACGCTGTAGCCGCCCGAAGCCGGGCGCGCCCGCCGGGCCAGGAGTTGCGCAGAGACTTCGAGCGGTTCGGCCTGTCCGGCGAAGGGCTCGCCGATGGCCAGGACGTCGGTCGGCATCTCGCCGATCTTCTTCGGGATCAGGTCGCCGGGGGCGAGCTCATCCTTGTCCACCTTCTGCGACACCAGTGCCAGCAGGGCCGGCTTGCCGGTCGGCTCGCCGTTGCTCCACTTCACGCCGTAGCCCATGCCGACGACGTTGGCCGGCGCCTTGCCCGGCTGCAGGAACTTGTCCACCTCGGCCGCATAGGCTTTCTGGGCCTTCTGCGCGTCCCGCGGGTCCAGCATCATTTTTTCTGCGTCGATCATCATCGTTCTCCCAGATGACTGCGGGCTCGAGCCCCGGTGTGGGACTCAATGCGCCGCGATTTCGCCAATCTCCTCGACGTCGAGCGCATAGCCTTCCAGCTCCTTTGGCAGGATCTGGTCGGGCTGCAGAGAGGCTTCCGGGACTTTGCGGACGACCATGACCTTGATCACCGGGTGACCTGCGTCTTCGCCGATCCCCACCGCATTCACGTTGGGATAGGCCAGCAAAGCGTCTTCGTGTTTGCGCAGCACGGCTTCGATGTCCATCTGCGTTCCTCCGCTGTCATGTCGGGCTTCGCGATGCGCTGCCCGCGCGTTGTCGCAAGGTTACCATGCCCCGCCGCAAGCACGGCAGGTCACCAACGGTCCCGCCTCCAACTCTCGAGCCGAAGGGGGTCGAGCTGTTCATGGCCGCGCTGACGGCGCGT
>WHTV01000116.1 GCA_009377535.1 Kiloniellaceae bacterium | reverse complement strand
CCGGGCGCGGAGCCTTCAGCTTCCCGCGCGGCCGCTGGGTCGAAATTGACCTGGAGGTCGTGGTAAATGATCCTGACCGCCGCAACGGCGTGGCGCGGCTCTGGATCGATGGCCGGGCGGTCATCGAGCAGCACGATATTGTCTACACTGCGGATGACGACGGTGAGACCGAGGGCGGCTTGATGTTCAGCACCTTCTTCGGCGGCGACGATGATAGCTGGGCCTCGCCCAAGGACCAGCACGTCGATTTCGGAGATTTCCGCCTCCACGCGGGGGAGCCCGCGAGATGAGGGCGCGCCTGCGCAGGGCGAGAGGGCTGGCCGCCGGCATCCTCAGCGTGCCGCTCGTTCTCCTGCCCTGGCAGGCCGCCCAGGCCTATCTCCTTCCCAAAGAGCGCCAGGCACTCAACCTGACTTACGAGGTCACCGATCCCGACGAATCGTTCTTCGATGTTGCCGGCAGGATGAAGCTGCTGGCACGGACCGACGACCCTCTGCTCCACCAAGTTGCCAACAAGCTACGCATGGGCCTGAGCTGCAAGAACCTGAAGGCCCAGCCGGTACTGGACGGCAAACTGACGCTGCCTTCCTTCTATGACAATCCGGATGAATGGGACCTGACGGTCGAGCCCTTGCTGGCTTTCGAGCAAACCATGAGCGATCTCGCCGGGGCCTGGGTCGCCAGCGGCGATCGCTACTATGCGGATTGCCTCCTCGACATCCTCGAGCGCTGGGCAAAGGAAGACGCGCTTTTCGAGTTCGACTTCGACGGCAGTCGTCCGCAGGCCTGGTACGCCATCGAGTCCATGATCTTCTCGGCGGCGCTCGCGCTGTCGACCGTCACCGGCGAGGTGGAGATCGACCCGCAACGGCGGGAATCGATCACGCGGTGGCTGGTGAAGACCGCGCGGCGTCACTTCAACACGGAAGCGACCAGTCCAAGCTGCTGCAACAACCACTACTATCGCCGCGCCCTCTACATGACGATGGTGGGGGTCGTTGCTGACAACGATGAAATCTTCCAGACGGGCCTGCGTTCCATCTACTCCGCCCTGGACGATCTCAACGAGGAGGGTGCGCTGAAACTGGCCATGCGGCGCGGCTGGCGCGCGATCCACTACCAGAACTACAGTCTGCTCTACCTCACGATGACCATGCAGATCGCATATCGGCAGGGTCACGACCTGTTCAGACTGGAAAAGGACGGTCGCGGCTTCCGGCAGGCCGTCGACTTCCTCATGCGTGGGCTGCAAAGCCCCTACGACATCAGGGGCCTGCCGCCGGGCGAGCAGGACCTGACCTTCACCAACGATGGACAGTACTTCTCCTGGATGGAGATCTGGCTGAGCCACTTCGACAACCCGGCGATGGAACGCTTCGCCGGCGTCTATCGGCCGATGTTCAATCGTGGCGCAGGCGGATACCTCACCCTGTATTTCAAACGCCCTCAAGGCCCGCAAAGCGTTGCTGCGCAGCCAGCCGGCGACATGCGGGCCCTCCATATGATCGAGGCGGCAGTCGGAGCCCGCTATCCCTTGCTCGAAAAGTGGAGACGTTTGCAATGACAGTCATTCGCGCGGCAGCGGCCGGCCGCAAGCCGGCATTCCCCACCTTGCTCTGCGCCGTTGTAGCAACCGCGCTGCTGGCGGCGGGCTGCGCGCAGGAGCCGATCCGCCCTGTGGCTTACGAGCAGGGTAACACGTCGACTTGGTTCTCCGGGTCGGGCGACTACGACATGAGCGATTCCTACAAAGCCGAGTACGAAGAAGGGCGCGCTGCCTACGAGGCGGAAAACTACCGGGAAGCCATCAACCAGTACAGCGCGCTGGCCGATGCCGGAGTGCCGGAGGCCGCCTACGAACTCGGCAAGGCCTACCGCTACGGCAACGGCGTTGCCAAGGATCCGGAACGGGCCGCACAGTGGCTGATCGCGGCCGTCTCCAAGTCCCACAGCCGCTGGCCGCACGCCTCCTATCATCTGGGCACGATGTTCCTGGAAGGCGAAGGCGTTCCTCGAGATCTGCATCTGGCCAGGCGGCTGCTACAGCAGGCGGCCGACAGCGGCTATGGCCGCGCGGCGCTGCCGCTTGCCCGCATCTACGCCACGGGAATGGGCGTCGAGCAGGACATCCCCCTGGCGCAACAGCTGGCGCAGCGCAGCGCGGACACCGGCGACGTGGAGAGCTACATCTGGCTGCTGCGCGGATACCAGCCCGCCGGCATCCTGGGCGAGAATGCCCAGCAGGCAACCTTCCTCGCCGATCGGGTGGTCACCCTGCTGCGCCAGCGGACCAGGGAACGGAACGATCCGCGCGCCATGCGGGATCTCGCGATCATCTACTACCAGGGGCTAGGCGTCCCCGAGGACCGCGAGACCGCGATGGGGTGGCTCGAGCGCGCCGCCCAGTTGCGCCATCCGGAGTATCTCGCCGGCTTCGCCGAAGACGTGCTCAAAGGAACCAACGGGTTCGAGGCACGGCCCGTCGAAGGATTCCACATGCTGCGCGCGGCGGCGGACCGCTACTGGTACCCGGAAACCATGGCACTGGTTGGCGAAGCCTATCGCGACGGCCTGGGTACCGAACGTGACCTCGTCGCGGCGGAAAACTGGTTCCGACGTGCCGTCGAGGCGGGCTCCACGAGAGCTCCCTTCGAATATGGCCGGATGCTGGTCTCCCGCAAGGACGATCCAGAGGCAATTCAACGCGGCGCGGCGCTGCTCGAAAAGGCGGCGGAATCGGGCCTGCCCGCTGCCTTGGCGACCCTTGGCGAGCTTCATCTCGATCAGGCGTTTCCGGGCGCGGACCCCGCCAAGGGCGTGGAATACCTGCAACGCGCGCATGCGGCGGGTGTCACTTCCGCGACCTCCGACCTGGGCCAAGCCTACTTGGACGGGCGTGGCGTAGAGCGGGACCCGGAAAAGGCGATCCCCCTCCTCAAGCGCGCTGCCGAGGCGGGCCAGCCGGGCGCCATGATGGCGCTGGGTCAGGGCTACCTCAAGGGCGACGTGCTGCCGCGCCGTCTCGATCTGGCGCAGGAGTGGCTGCGCAAGGCGGAGGCCAATGGTGTGTCGAACGCGCGCTTCGTCCTGGGACGAGCGCTCCTCTCAGGTGAGATCCCCGGCGACCCCGCCGAAGGCCTGCGCATCGTCGCCTCCTTCGCGCAGGCCGGAAGCTCCCTTGCCATGATGGACCTCGGCCGGGCGATGCGGGACGGAAGGACGATTCCGCGCGACCGCGAGGCGGCGCGACGCTGGTTCGAGAACGCGATGGCGGCGGGCGATCCGGCGGCCCAACCTGCGCTCGCCTCGATGCTCTACGACGAAGCCGCCAGTGGCGGCTCCATACGCCTCAGCGAGCTGCGAGAAGCCGCAGACCTCGGCCATCCCGGCGCGATGTCCCGACTCGGGCGGATCTATCTGCGAGGCGAGGGCATCCCGCCCAACCCCATCCAGGGCAGGATCTGGCTCGAGCGGGCCGTGGAAGCAGGCAACGTCCATGCCGCCCAGACACTGGGTTCGGCCTATCTGCGGGGCGATCATGGACTAGCGCGCGATCCGGCGGGCGCCCGGCGCTTGCTTGAAATGGGCGTTGCTGCGGGCGAGCGCAGCGCAGAGCGCGATCTTGGCTACGCCCTGATCGCGCCCAGCGAAAGCGGTTTCGAACCCGACCTGGAGCGGGGCCTGCGCCTTGTCACCCTGGCGGCACGCAAGGGCGACGTCTATGCGATGGAGCTGTTGGGGAAAACCTACCTGGAAGGTGGCAGGGGTATCGAACCGCAGCCGGAGAACGCCAAGGTCTGGCTGGAACTCGCGGCGGAGAAGGGTGATGCCTCATCGATGGCGGCCCTCGGTTCGGCCTATCTAGACGATGTTCTGCCTGACAGCGACCCGCAACGGGGGGTGGAATTGCTGGAACGTGCTGCCGCACGGGGGGACGACAGCGCACGTGCCAAGCTTGGCACAGTCTATCTCTTCGGCACCGAGCGCATTGCGGCGCAGCCGGCCAAAGGAGAAGAACTTCTCGAAGGCGCGGCTGCGAGGGGGCATGCCGGCGCAATGGCCGCCCTCGGACAGGCCTATCTGGACGGTACGCTGGGGGAGAGGCGCATCGACGCCGGTGCCCGCCTGCTGTTCCGCGCGGCGCGCGCCGGCCACCCGACCGCACGCTACGTCCTGGCAGAGGCCTTCCTGGAGTCCCAGGGTCTGGCAAGTGCCAACCGGGACTATGCGCAGGCCTGGCTGGAGACGGTGGTCGGTGGCGATACGGATGTCGCCCTGGCAACGCTGACGGAGATGCTGCGGGAGGGGAAGGTGGACGCTTCGGGGGCCGCGTCCGAGCCGGGCGGAAATCAGGCCGGGCGTCCCTAGAGTCGCCGCAGCCGCCGGAGAGCGATGGCAAGCCTATGGTTTGATGATCGGTTTTACCGAGTAGTTTTCCGGCCGATGAAGCTTGCCGCCTCTGGCCCGGCCGGGTGTCTCCACGCGGTGGCGTTCCGGCGCTGCTGCTCTCTGGTCGCCTTGCGGCCGGACACGGCCGGCGAGCTTCTCCAAGGTGATGGTGCCGCAGAGCCGCCCCTCATGGTCGGTCACGAGCAGTTTGCTGTAACCTCCCTCCTGCATGACCTCAAGGGCTACCTCGGCGGTTTCGTCGCCGTGGCAAAAGGCGAATTCCGTCGACATGTGATCGCGGACCACCGCTTCCGCGAGGTTGTCGTCGCGCGCCGTCGTCTCGTCCTCCACCGTCCGCGCCGTCAAGAGACCGACGATCTCGTCTCCGTCCACCACCGCCAGGGCCGGCAGTCGAAAGCGGCGCAGGCGGGTTTCAGCCTCCAGCAGGCTCTGGTCGACATGAACGACTTCCGTCGTCGGCTGCATCAGATCCTTTACCTGCATGTCGGGGTCTCCGCCTGTCTATCTCGGGCGTCACGCGGCGCCTTGTCCGTAGCAGGACAATGATCGTGCCGAGGGGTGGTTCCGGCGGCCTTGCCGGCCGGAGGTGCGGAACCGGAAATCGGGTGATCCGTTGATGTTGCGCAAGAGACATCGAGATGGTGGCCACGCGCCCATGAGCGTGCTCTCCGCATACAATGCGAAACGCAATTTCTCGAAGACCGGCGAGCCCAAGGGTGGCGCGGCGGAGGGCGTTGACGGCACCTTTGTGGTGCAAAAGCACGCGGCGAGCCGGCTCCACTACGATTTCCGCCTGGGAATTGGCGGTGTGCTCGCAAGCTGGGCCGTCACCAAGGGCCCGAGCCTCGATCCGCAGGACAAGCGGCTGGCGGTGCGCACCGAGGATCATCCTGCCGACTACGCCGACTTCGAAGGCACCATCCCAAAAGGCGAATACGGCGGCGGCACCGTCATGGTCTGGGACCGCGGTACCTTCACCGCCGAGGGCGACGCGGCTAAAGGGCTGGCTGCGGGCAAGCTGAAGGTAACCTTGGCGGGAACCCGTCTCAAGGGCGGCTTCACGCTGGTACGCATGGGCGGCAAGGCGGCCAAAGAAAAGCGCCAGAACTGGCTGCTGATCAAGGAACGCGACGGCTTGGCTGACCCCGCCGCGACGCTGGGAAACGAGGCCGACCGCAGCAGGCTGACCGGGCGCACCATGGACCAGATCGCCACCGGTGCGCAGGAAAAGCGCGCCCAGCGGCCGCGGGCGGCCGGCGGGGCGGGCAAGCGCGCCGCCACCCGGCTGCCCAAGAAGGACGTCTTCGTGAAGCCGCAGCTCGCCACTCTGGTCGAGGCGGCGCCGCAGGGCGACGACTGGATCTTCGAGACGAAATTCGACGGCTACCGCTTGATCGCCGCCTGTGACGGCGAGGCGGTGCGCTGCTTCACGCGCTCCGGCCAGGACTGGACCGAGCGCATGCCCTCCATCGCCGTCGCCCTCGGCCGGCTGAAGCTGAAGGAGACGCTGCTCGATGGCGAGCTGGTGGTCACCGACGAGCAGGGCCTCAGCAACTTCGGCGCCCTGCAGGCCTCCCTGAAGATGGATCCCCAGCGGCTCTCTCTGGTGGTCTTCGACATCCTGCGGCAGGGCGGCAAGGACCTGCGGCAGCTGCCCTTGCGCGAGCGCAAGAAGCGCCTCGCCAAGACGCTGCCCGACCTGCGCCGGCCGTTGCATCTGGCGGATTACGCCACGGGCGAGGGCGCCAGCATCGCGGCCGCCGCCTGCCGACACGGCCTGGAGGGCATCATCGCCAAGCGCGCCGACGCCCCCTACAAGTCGCGCCGCACGCGCGACTGGCTGAAGATCAAGTGTGTCCGCCAGCAGGAGTTCGTCATCGGCGGCTGGTCGCTTTCGACGCGGGGGCGCAGCTTCTCCTCCCTCCTGCTCGGCGTCCACGAGGACGGCGCGCTGTGCTATGCCGGTCGGGTCGGCACGGGATTTGACGCGGCGCTGCTGCGGGACATCGCGGCAAGGCTGAAGAGCCGGCAACGCAAGACACCCGCCTTCGACAGCGTGCCGGCTGCGGCCCGGCGCGGCGCGCGCTGGGTGACGCCGGACCTGGTCGCCCAGGTGCGCTTCACGGAGATGACGCGCGACGGCGCGGTGCGTCATGCCGTCTTCGAGGGGCTGCGGCAGGACAAGTCGGCCGACGAGGTCGTGCGCGAGCGCGAGGCAAAGGCGCCGGCCCGCCGCAAGCCAGAAAGGAGGCGCGAGGTGAAGCAGGGCGCGGAGGAAGTCACGGTGGCCGGCGTGCGGCTGACCCATCCGGAAAAGGTGCTCTATCCGGCCATGGGCGTCACCAAGCGGCAGGTGGCGGAATACTTCGCTGCGCGGGCGAAGGTCATGCTGCCGCACGTAGTGGGCCATCCGGTGTCGCTGGTACGCTGCCCCGAAGGCCGCGAGGAGGCCTGCTTCTTCCAGAAGCACGCCGGCAGCGGCTTTCCCGACGTGGTCGAGCGCATAGCCGTCGAGGAGAAGAGCGGCATGAAGAAGGACTACCTTCTGTTCAATTCCAAAGCGGCCTTGGTCTCCTGCGCGCAGGTCGGCGCCCTCGAGCTGCATCTCTGGGGCAGCCGGGCGGACAAGATCGAGCGGCCCGACCGCCTGATCTTCGACCTTGACCCCGGCGACGACGTGGGCTTTGCGGCCGTCAGGCATGCGGCCTTCGACCTGCGCGACGTCCTCGCGGAGGCGGAGCTCGCCTCCTGGCCGCTGCTGACCGGCGGCAAGGGCATTCACGTGGTGGTGGCCCTGGAGCGCCGCCACGACTGGCCTGCCGTCAGTACCTTCGCGAAGGACTTCGCCGAGAAGCTTGCCGATCTCGACCCCGGGCGCTTCATCGCCACCATGAGCAAGGCCAAGCGCAAGGGCCGCATCTTCATCGATCACTTCCGCAACCGCCGCGGCTCCACCGCGATCGCGCCTTTCTCACCGCGCGCCCGCGAGGGCGCGCCGATCGCGGCGCCAGTTTCCTGGAAGGAGCTGGAGAGCATCGGTCGGGCGAGCGAATTTTCGCTGGTCGGTGCGGCCGCCCGGCTGGCGGGCCGCGACAAGGCCTGGCCGACGGAGGCAAAGCGGCGGGTGCGGCTGACCCAGGCGGGCGCCGCGCGTATCGGCCTGGATCTGGCGGAGGCCTGATCGACGCTACTCAGTCCGCCGTCTCGCGCAGGCCGAGCTGGCGCAGTGTCCTCGCGTTGGGCCGGCCGCTCGGCGGCAGGTTCCGGCGCTGCTGGAAGTCCCGCAGCGCCGCTTCGGTGTCCGGCCCGATGATCCCGTCGACCGCTAGGTCGAAGCCCTGCTTGTTGAGGGCCGACTGGACGCGGCTGACGGTTTCGGCGTCCGGCGCGCTGTCCGCAGGCGCGGCCGGCGCGGCGCTAGCGCCGTTGTCCCGGTCGTCTTCCGCCTGCGTGACCCCGGCTTCTCCCTCAGCCATCGCCGCTTCGAGCCTCTGGCGCAGGCTCGGGCAGGGCTCGCTCTGTTCGCGGGCGGACTCCTGGATAGATCCCGACAGCAGTGGCATGACCGGGATGGCGAAGGTCTTCAGCACCAGCTTGCCGATGGCCTCCAGCGGACTGGTTCTCGCCCTGCGCTCCGACAGGTCGCCGGTGATCTCGATCGACGTCAGGTAGTTGAACAGGCTGAAGTCTTTCGGATGCGGCTTGAGTTCGATGTCGACCTTCTCTGAGCCGAGGTCGACGGAGCCGGAGACGGTGACCAGCGCGTCGGTGGTGTCGAGAATCCATGGCTGCGCCTCGAAGTGGCCGGACTCGATCCGCGTCGGCATCGCCAGGCAGAGCACTTCGACCTTCGACTTGTCTCCGGTGAGCCACTGCCCTGCTGCTTCCTGCAGGTCGAGTGCGATCAGCTCGAGCAGGAGGTTCTCGATCCTGCCGCCCGACATGATGAGCGCGCCCTCTCCGTTGGCGTTGGCGCCGAGCTCACGCATCGAGCGTCCCTGCATTGTCATCTTGACGCGGCCCTGCAGCTGGCCGGCAGCGGAATTCTCCTGCCCGAGCAGCGACAGCAGCGCGTTGATGTCGAGGCCTTCCACCGTGACGTCGCCGGCCATCTCCGGCACATCGCGGCGGCCGTCGAGGCGCAGGTCCGCCGCGATGCGCCCCTCGGCCAGGCCGAGCTCCAGCGGGGTGATGGTGAGCAGGCCGTCCTCCAGCCGCAGGTCGGCGGAGAGGTCCTCGAGCCGCAGCGAGCCAGGCTCCACGCTGTTGCCGTGGAACCGCACCTCGGCATCCATGCGGCGCAGCTTGGGCAGCGCCAGCGGCTCGTCGGAGAGGAGGTGGCCATCGTCGGCCGCCGCGCCGCCGTCATCGCCCTGCTGTTCTCCGCTGTCTTCGCCCCAGAAGCCTCCGAGGTCCTCGCTGCGGAAGGACCGCGACTCGACATCGGCGATGAGCCGCGGGCGCTCGCCGCCGGTCGCCACCTCGACGTCGCCGCGCAGGTCGCTTTCGCCGAGCTGTCCTTCGAAGTCCTGCAGCACCCAACTGTCCCCCTTGCGCGTCAGCCGGCCCGAGAGTGCGTAGGGTGGCGACTCGGGAAGCGGCAGGGCGAAGAGCGTGAAGAGGTCGTGGAGGTTGTTCCCTTGGAGGTCGAGGGCCACGTCGATCCCGGCCAGCCGGAGCGGCGCGTTGACGGCGCCCTCCGCTGCCAGGCGCGTCTCCCCGATGCCGGCATCGACGGTAAGGTCGTAGGCCTCCTCCGTGCTGCGGAACTTCTCGAAGGACTCGCCTTCGCCCTCCAAGTTGAAAGGCTGGTCCAGATAGGTCCCTTCGGCTTTCAGCCGCACCGGATCCTCGAAGCCCCCGGCTTCCAGCTTGAGAGAGTCGATCCCGACTTCGATCGGTTCATCGAGATCGGGGTCCTGGAAGTGCAGGACGCCGTCTGTGATCTCCAACTGCATCATGACCGGGAAGTCTTCGCGCTCGGTCGGCGCGGCGGCTTCGGCAGCGACCTCCGCTGGCGTGCCGCCCTCGAGATCCCAGTTGGCCTTGCCGTCCTTGCGCTCCAGCGCAACCACCGGCTTCACCAGGCGCAACCGCTCGACCTCAAGGCGGCCGGTGAGGATCGGCATCAAGCGGATCTTCAGATAGACCTCCGAGACCCTTAGCATCTCCGGCTTCGACGCCCAGGGGGCGTTGCCGAAGATGACATCCTGCGCGACCAGCTCCGGGGTCCATGACCAGATGTCGACATCCAGGTTGCCCTTGATCGCCAGGTCACGTCCGCTGGCGGCGCTTGCGCGGTCGCCTAGCGTGGAACGCAGGACATTCCAGTCGATGACCAGCAGGGTGACGATGGCGACCACAACCAGCGCCGCCAAACCCCCGAGAAGACCAAGGACCCCCTTTGCGACGCTGCCCATCTGCGATGCCCTTCATGGCAATATCGGTCAACGCGGCAAGGGTTTGGCGGTTCCGCTGCCTGCGGCGCCCCGACGCGGCGCCGCCCGGCCTGCCGCTTGGCAGGAAGCTTGCGCCTAGCCGGCCTTGCGCCGGGTGCTGGAGGACTTGCTGGGCGACCTGGAGGTCTTGCGGCCCCCCTTGTTGCCGACGGAACGCTTGAGGGCCTCGACCAGGTCGACTACCTTGCCGCTCTCTGCCTTCTCTTCGGAGACCTGCACGGGCTTGCCGTGCTTAGCCTTGGCTTCGATCAGTTCGCGCAGCGCCTCGGTATAGCTATCCTTGAAGTTCTGCGGCTTGAAGGAGCTGGACTTGCGCTTGATGAGTTCCTCGGCGAGATCGAGCAGTTCCTTGTCCGGGGTTTCATCGTCGAAGTCGGCGAAGTAGGGCGCCGCCTCGCGTACTTCATCGGCGAATCGCAGCGTTTCCAGCATGAGGCCGTTGCCACAGGGCTTGAGGGCGGCGATGTACTCGCGCCCGCGCATGACAAACTGCCCGAGCCCGATGCGCCCGGTGGAGCGCAGGGCATCGCGCAGGACGCGGTAGGCCTCCTCCGCGTCTTCACCGTCCGG
>WHTV01000115.1 GCA_009377535.1 Kiloniellaceae bacterium | reverse complement strand
AGCTTGCTCCGCGCCTCGCCGGCGAGGCGCACCAGCAGCGGCCGCATTTCCTCCGGCGTTGTCATCGTCTCCTCGAACCACAGCCGCCTGACCTGATCGCCGAGCACGAGATCGAGGCCTTCCGGGTCGAGCCCGGCGAGTTGCCAGCGCCCAGGTGCGGCGCCGCAGAAGGCCCGGGCATAGAGTTCGACCGCGTCGGCGTGATCAGCGTTCATGTGCGCAATGGCCCCGGCTTCGAACTCGAGCAGCCCCTCGAGGCCGCTCATGTCGGTCAGCAGGTCAGCAGGAGTCATCGCGTAGGCGCGCCCGAAGCCGCCGTTGAGGCTGGCGCGCGCCACCTCCAGTCGCCAGAAGCTGAAGTCCGGGAAGTCGACATAGAGCGCCGCCTTGGGATGACGGGCGAGGTAGCGTCGCTTCAGCCGTTCGCGCGCGCTGCCCTCGCCGATGCGCTCGGCCCGACCGGTCACCGTGAGGCGCGGGTGGGCGAGCGGATCGCCCTTGCCAGGCTCGCCCAGCAGAAGCGAACAGCGCGGATCGGCCAGCAGGGCCTGGGTATGCGCCGACAGCGTCGAGGTCAGGAAGACCGGCTTGCCGTCCATGTCGCCGGCAAGCCCGGTGCGCGTGGCCAGGGGAGCGCCTTCGGCCGGATCGAGAGTCGCCAGCGCGCCGTGGCGCGCGCTCCGCAGCAGGTCGCGGGCGAGACGCCGCGCCGCGTCGTCGACGGGAAGCAGGGGGTCCTTCTTGCGACCGGGTTGGGGCGCCACTTGGTTCATGTGCGCCAGTATAAAGCCGCGTCATTCCGCCGCAATCCGCGAGGGGTGACGCTACAGCCCGAGGTCGGAGAGCCCGGATGGGCGGTCGGACGCAGGCCCTGCGGCCAATGGCACTTTCATGTACAGATCAGTACATCATGAGCCATAAAACGAACAAATCGGTACACCCCGCCAAGGGATTTCGCGCCCTGCGCGTCTTCGCAACAGCGGGCCGGCGCGGAACGATCTATACTGGCCCAAAAGGAAGGGGGAACCCGATGCGCCCGACGAAACGGGAGGAGTTGGTCGGCAAGGCCCTGCGGACTTTCTACGCGCACGGCTTCCATGCCACCGGCATGGACCGCCTGGTGGAGGAGACCGGGATCTCCAAGACCTCCATGTACAAGCACTTCCGCAGCAAGGAAGAGCTGATCGTCGCGGCGCTGAAGCTGCGGGACACGCAGTTCCGCGACTGGCTGTTCCACCGCATGGCCGCCCTCGGCAAGACGCCGCGCGAGCAGCTGCTGGCCGCCTTCGACGCGCTGACCGAGTGGGTCGTGGAGCCGGACTTCCGTGGCTGCATGTTCGTCAAGGCCGCCTCGGAGTACCAGGAAGTCGACAACCCGATCCACGCCCAGGCGGCGCGCCACAAGGCCCTGCTGCTGGAGCACTTCCGCGACCTCGCCGCCTTGGCCGGTGCCAACGATCCGGCGCTTCTCGCCCGCCAGTTGCTGATCCTGAAGGAGGGCGCCATCGTCGCGGCACAGGTGGAAGGCTGCCGTGAAGCGACGGTTCAGGCCAAGGCCGCCGCCGCTACCCTGCTGGACAATGCCCTCGCCCACTGAGGGCGCGCAGGGCAGTCGCGACGAGGCGACGCCGAGCTGCTGCGCCGCCGGGGGTAGACGGGATGCGCCGTGGACAACGGCAAATTCCATCCCATCTTCAAAGGTAGACCAAAAACAGCGCGGATCATCGCCACGCCCCTTCACGCCAGCGACCTTGAGCCATGTCCAACCCGACTGAGCATACCCTCGCCGTCCCCACGCTTGCCTCCTTCGGCGGCGAGCTCTCGGTCGCGGTGATTGGCGCCTCCGGCGGCCTCGGCAGCGCCTTCACCGCTGCGCTGGAACGGGCCCCGGCAGTGGCCCGGGTGTTCACCTTCTCACGCGCGGCAATGACGCCGCAGAGCGCCAAGACCGCCTGGCAGTCGATCGATCTGGAGAACGAGGAGTCCATCGCCCGCGCCGCGGCGATGGCGAAGGGCGCCGCAGGATCGCTGCACCTCGTCATCGTCGCCACCGGCCTGCTCCACGACAGCGAGCAGCAGCCGGAGAAGTCCTGGCGCAGCCTCACTGCCGCCACGCTGCAGCGCGCCTTCGCGGTGAACGCCACCGGACCGGCGCTGGTCGCCAAGCATTTCCTGCCGCTGCTGGCCAAGGATCGCAAGACGGTCTTCGCCGCGCTCTCGGCCCGGGTCGGCAGCGTCGAAGACAATCGGCTGGGCGGCTGGCATGCCTACCGTGCCTCCAAGGCCGCACTGAACATGCTGATCCGCACCCTCGCGGTGGAGCTGGCCCGGCGCAACGATCGTGCGCTCTGCATCGGCCTGCACCCCGGCACCGTGGATACGGCGCTTTCGCGCCCGTTCCAGGCCGGCCTGCCCGAAGGCAAGCTGTTCACCCCGGCGCGCGCCGCCGGGCAGTTGCTGGAGGTGCTCGACGGCCTCTCGCCCGGCCATTCCGGCGGGCTCTTCGCCTGGGACGGCCAGCGCCTGCCGTTCTAGCAGGCTCTGAAAAAGCTGAGGATCACCGGCCCGGCTCGAGAGCGATCTTGGCGGCCGCCACCCGGCCCCCATCGAGATCGCGGAAGGCACCGAGCCCTGCCGCCAGGGGACGCCGCTCGACCCAGCCGAGCCGGCCAAGGCGCCGCTCGGCCAGCGCCGCCAGGGCGCTCTGGAAATCTGGCATGGTGTAGGTGTAGGTGCCGATGAAGGTGACCTCCTGCAGCGTCGCCTTGCGGATGTCGAGCCCGCCCTCGTTGTCGCCGAGGCCGATGTGCAGGATGACGCCGCCCGGGCGCACCCACCTGGAGTCCGCCGCCCGCGTCGCCGCGGTGCCGACGGCGTCCATGACGAGCTCGGCAACCGCCTCGCCGGGGTCATCGTCACGCGGATCGAAGGCCGCAAACCCCTCGGCGGCAACGGTGTCGCGCCGCAGCGCGTTGGTCTCCGCCACGCGGACCCCGGCGCAGCCGAAGGCGCGCAGCGTGAGCGCCGCGAGCAGGCCGATGGCGCCGCCGCCAATGACCAGCGCGCGCGCCTCCGCCAGCGGGCGATGCAGCGCGCGGGCCGCGACCGTCACGCCGTGCCAGGCGGTCGCCGCCGGCTCGGTCAAGGCGGCCTCGACCGAGGTGAGGCTCGCCGGCACCTCCAGCATGTTGGCCTCGGGCGCGGTCACCCGCTCGGCAAAGCTGCCGGGGCGGTTCATCGACATCATCTGGCGTCGGCCGCAGAGATTGCCGCGACCCTCGCGGCAGGCCGCGCAGCGGCCACAGGATACCAGCGGGTTGATCACCACCCGCTGGCCAGCCTGCGCGCCTCCGATCACGGTGCCGACGGCCTCGTGGCCGAGGATAAGCGGCGGCTGGCGCCGCGCATCCTTGCCGTGGAAGGCATGCATGTCGGAGCCGCAGATGCAGCAGGCCTCGACCTGCAGCAGGGCTTCGCCGGCTTCGGCGACGGGGTCGGCGACCTCGCGGTAGTCGAGCTCGCCGGGGCCGGTATAGACCAGCGCCTTCATTTCGCCATGAAACCTCCATCCACATAGACGACCTGGCCGGTGATGTAGGCCGAGGCGGCCGAGGCCAGGAACACCGTGATGCCGTCGATGTCCTCAAGGCGGCCGTTGCGGCCGATGGCGGTCTGCGCGGCCAGCGCAGCGACCCTTGCCGCGTCCTGGAAGACCGGCTCGGTCAACTCCGTCGGGAAGAAGCCCGGGGCGATAGCGTTGGCGGTGATGCCGTCGCGCGACCAGGCCTCCGCCATGGCGCGGGTGAGCTGCACGACGCCGCCCTTGGAGGCGCCGTAGGCCATGCCGTTGGGAAAGGCGCGCTGCGACTGCAGTGAGGCGATGTTCACGATGCGCCCACCGCCCTTGCCGCGCATGCCGGCGACGCAGGCCCGGGCCAGGAAGAAGGGAACCCCGAGGTTCAGCGTGAGGGTGCGCTGCCAGGACTCCGGCGTGATGTCCTCCGGCGCCTCGCGCAGGTTCACGCCGGCGGCGTTCATCAGGATGTCGGGCGCACCAAAGAGACCCGCGGCGTCGCGCACGATGGCCTCCATGTCGGCCGGATCGGCGAGGTCGCGGACGAGGCCGGCGGCCGTGCCACCCTCCGCCTTGAGGGCTGCCACCGCCTCGGCCAGCTGCGGCGCCCGGCGGGCGACCAGGACCACCGCCGCACCGGCCTGCGCCAGCGCCTGGCCCATGCGCCGGCCGAGGCCACTGGAGCCGCCGGTGACCAGGGCGACCCGGCCGCCCAGATCGAAAAGCGTCGCTGGTTCCGCCATCATGCCGCCGCGGTATCGAAGTCCTCGCCGGGGAAGTACTTGGCGAGGCGGTCGTCGCCGGTGCGCGCGTGGGCCTCCATGCCTTCCAGACGGGAGATCCGCGCCGTTACCTGCGCCACCTCGCGGTTGGCCTCGCGGGACATGCGCTGGTAGGTGACGGTTTTGATGAACTTGTGCACCGAGAGGCCGCCGGTGTAGCGTCCGGCGCCCTTGGTCGGCAGGATGTGGTTGGTGCCGGAGCACTTGTCGCCGAAGGCCACGGTGGTCTCCTCGCCGAGGAACAGCGAGCCGTAGTTGGCGAGCTGCCGCAGCCACCAGTCGCGGTCGCCGGCCTGCACCTCCAGGTGCTCCGGCGCGTAGCGGTCGGAGACCTCGACGGCTTCCTCGCGGCTGTCGCAGAGCACCACCTCGCCGTAGTCGCGCCAGGCGGCGGCGGCGGCGTTGCGCTGGGTTTCCGGCAGCTTGTCGATGAGTCCCGGCAGCAGCGCCATGACGTCCTCCGCCAGCCGACGGTCGAGGCAGACCAGCCAGGCCGGCGAGTCGGGGCCGTGCTCGGCCTGGCCGACCAGGTCGGAGGCGACGATGCGCGGGTCGGCCTCGGCGTCGGCGATGACCAGGATCTCCGTCGGGCCGGCGAAGAGATCGATGCCGACCTGGCCGAACAGCATGCGCTTGGCCTCGGCCACGAAGCGATTGCCGGGGCCGACCAGGATGTCGGCGGGATGGCCGGTAAAGAGGCCGTAGGCCATCGCGGCGATGCCCTGCACGCCGCCGAGGTTGAGGATGTGGTCGGCGCCACAGAGATCCATGGTGTAGAGGATGCCGGGGTGGATGCCGCCGTTCTCGTCGGACGGCACGGAGCAGGCGACGATGTTGTCGACGCCGGCGACCTTGGCGGTGGCGATCGACATGATGGCCGACGCGACGTGGGCATAGCGTCCGCCGGGTACGTAGCAGCCGGCGGTCTTCACCGGGATGAGGCGCTGACCGGCAAAGAGGCCGGGTGACAGTTCCACCTCGAACTCGCTGACCGACTCGCGCTGACGTTCGGCAAAGTCGCGCACCCGGCGGTAGGCGAAGTCGATGTCCTGCTTCAGACGTGCCGGCACCTTGTCGGCCGCCGCTTGAATGGCCGCGCGCTCGACCAGGATGTCGCCTTCCCACTTGTCGAAGTCGGCGGCGTAGCGGCGCACCCGCTTTTCGCCGCCGGCGCGGATGTTGTCGAGCATCTCACCGACGATGCGGCGGGTATCCGCCTCGCCGCTGGTCGGTTGCCTGTCCGCTTTCTTCAGGTATTCGATGGCCATGTCGTCCCGTCAACTCCAGTCTTGCAGATGTAAGCGTTCGTCAGAGATGCGCAGGCCGGCCCGCCCGGGCGTCCTTCCTCAATAGACCGCCCAGAGGGAGAGCACGGGCACGAAGGCGAGCAGCAGCACCACCGCCAGCATGGCGATGACGTACGGCACGGCGCGCCGGGCGATGCCCATTACCGGCTCGCCTGTCAGCCCCGCCAGCACGAAGAGGTTGAGGCCCAGCGGCGGGGTGACGAAGCCGACACCGAGCGCCGTCACCATGAAGATGCAGAAATGGATCTGGTTCATGCCGATGCTCTCGGCCAGCGGCAGCATGATCGGCGCCAGGATGACGATGTTGGGCGTCGTCTCCATGACGCAGCCGGCGAGGATGAAGATGCCGAGCATGAGCAGGATGATCAGCATCGGGTCTTCGGTCAGCTGGGTGATCGCCTGCACGAAGGTCTGCGGCACCTCCAGCGCCGCCAGCGCCTGGGCCAGCGGCAGCGCGAAGGCGATGATCGGCACGATGACGCCGTTCACTTTGGCAGAGCTCAGCAGCATCTTCGGAAACTCGTCGAGCGTGAGGGTGCCCTGCAGCAGGCCGATGACGATGGTGGTAACCACGGCGACCGCGGCCGCCTCGGTCGGCGTGAAGATGCCGGAGTAGATGCCGCCGAGGATGATGACGGGGATCATCAGCGCGTACTTGCCGGCCCAGACCGCCCTCAGCCAGCGCCGGAGCGAGAAGGCGACGTCGGAGTACTCGTAGCCGCGCCGCCGGTTGATGACCACGTTGGTCAGCATGATAGAGATCATGATCAGCACGCCGGGCACCGCCGCCGCCAGGAACAGGGTCGAGGCGGAGATGCCGAGGATGAGGCCGATGATGATGTAGGCGATCGACGGCGGGATCAGGATGCCGGTGCAGGCCCCGGAGGCGACCAGGGCGCAGGCATAGGGCCTGGGGTAGCCGGCCTGTACGAGGCGCGCGTAGGTGATGCGGCCGACCGCCGCCGCGCCGGCGGCGTCGGAGCCGGAGATGCAGGCGAAGAAGCCGCAGCCGAGGATGGTCGAAGTACCGAAACCACTCTTCAGGCTGCCCAGGGTCGCCTCGGCGACATCGAGCAGCTTGTCGGACAGCCCCGAGCGCACCAGCACGTCGCCGGTCAGGATAAACAGCGGAATGGCGATGAGGGCGAAGGTGTCGATGCCGGAGAACAGCGCTTCGCCGAAGAGTGTAAGCGGCATCACGTCGGTCATCACCAGCAGGCCGATGGCGCCGAAACCGAGGGCGACCCAGACCGGCACCGCCAGGCAGAGCAGGACGACGATGGCGAGCAAGGGCAAGCCTACGTCCCAGCCCAGCTCAGTGGAGGCCTCGGGAATGCCGTAGAGTTGGTACATCTTTCCCCGGGGCCCCTAATCGAACAACTTGCGGCCGGTGAAGTGCGCCCGGCCTTCGCGCAGGTCGGCAACATCGCGCCGGATCGACTGCACCAGGCGCAGCAGCATGATGGCGAAGCCGAAGGGCACGGCGAGAAGGAACCACACGCGGATGATGCGCAGGCCGTCGGTCACGTTGCCGTACTTCCACGACACCAGCACCGGGTCGAGCGACCAGTAGATGGCGAAGCAGGCGAGCGCGACGGTTAGCAGGTCGGCCAGCAGGTAGACCAGTGCGGCGCCACGCGGCGGCAGCATGTGGGTGATGACGTCGATGCGGATGTGGGCGCGGTCGCGCACCGCCACCGCGGCACCGATCCACACCAGGTAGATGAAGGCGTAGCGCGCCGTCTCCTCGCCCCAGACCGAGGAGTACATCAGCACGAAGCGCCGGATCACCTCGATGGCGATGACCAGCACGATGAAGCTGTAGAGGAACAGGAGCATCCAGCGCTCCGCGTTCTCATCCAGCCATCTCAAGACTTCACGCATGCCGATCCTTGAAATCCACACCTGCCGCAAGAAAGAAATCGGCCGGGGGCGGCGCCGCACGTCGCCCCCAATGCCGGAAGTCGAAAGCCTGCCGCTGACCTTAGACGTCGTGGACGAAGTAGGGACTGGCGGTATTGGCAGCCTCGAGCAGCTTGTCGAAGGTCTTCAGAGAGCCGGCGAGCTCCTTCTTCCAGCTATCCCACTCCGGGCGCTGATGGCCGCAGGTCTCGGCCCAGGCAGTGATCTCGTCGGCTGTCGGCACGTAGAACTGGACCCCGGCCTTGGCCATCTCCGCCATGGCGAAGGCGCGCGAGGCCGGCACCTGGGCGAGGTTCTGCAGGAAAGTGACCTCACCGGCGTAGGCGATAGCCTCGCGCAGGTCGCCCGGCAGGCTTTGCAGCCACTGGGTGTTGGCGGCGTAGACCTGGCTGTCGGGCACCGGCGCATTGAAGGTGACCCAGGAGAGGATGTCCTTGAAACCGAAGGCGTAGAGCGCCTCGACCGAGGGGTCGAGGGCGTCGGCCACACCCTGCTTGATCGCCGCCGGCGTCTCGCCCCAGGCCACCGGCGTCGGGTTGGCGCCGGCCAGGCGGTAGAACTGCTGCAGGATGTTGGAGCCCGGCACGCGGAACTTCAGGCCCTTGAGGTCGTCGGGCGTCTTGATGGGACCCTTGACGCCCTGGCGGATCGCCACGGTGCGCGGGTCAATGCAGAAATAGAACAGCGGCGAGAAGCCCTTGGCCTCGACCCGGCTGTTCACCTCGCCCTTCCAGGCCGCGGAGGTCACCAGGTTCACGAACTTCTGGTTGGGGCCGACCCAGTAGGGAATGTTGATGAGGTCGACCGCCGGCGCGAACGGCGAGAAATTGGACAGCGAGAACTGCGCCGCCTGCACGGTGCCCGCCTGCACCTTCTCCACCAGCTTGGTGCCGACGCCGAGCTGTCCGCCGGGAGCCAGCTTCACGTAGACCCGCCCGTTGGTCACGTTCTGAATGTTCTCTTTCACATTCAGCTGCATCTCCGGATAGGAGCGGGTGGTGCCGATGCGGTACTCGGTGGCCACGGTCATGGTCTCCTCGGCTGCCGACTGGCGCTCCTTCTCCTCCTCGGCGGTCTGGGCCAGGGCGGCATCGCTCAGCAGGCTGTTGGCGCCGAGGGCGACCAGCGCCGTGGTGGCGCCGTAACGCTGGGCGGCGCGAAAGAAGGCGCGGCGCTCCGGCATGGAGACCGGCAGGGTCTTGGTCTTGCCACTCATCTGTTTCCTCCCTTTTCGTGTTGTCGGTTGTTTTGGGTGAACTTCCGGGCGGCTGCCGTCGCCTTTCGGCTAGCTGCCGCTGCCGGCGTCGCGCGATCCTACCGCCTTCTCGCGCGCCAGCGCGGCCAGGGTGAAGAACAGCGCCGAGAGCAGCAGCAGCAGGAATTCAGCCACGCCGGACAGCAGGAAGCCGAACTGCAGGCCGAACAGGATGCGCGCCTTGCCGAGCAGCACGTTGAGGCAGAAAAGACCGAAGAGCAGCGCGCAGACCGTCATCAGCAGGCGCGCGCGCCGCGCGCTCTGTCGGTCCCCAAGCGGCTTGGTTGCCCCGGATGACCCGGAGGGTCGCTGCGGCATTCTCCGTTCCCCGTCGGCGGCGCCTGGCGGAAGCGACCCCAAGGGAGCCGCGCCCGGCGCGCTGTTCGCTTTCCCGCCCGCCTGGCTCCCCGCCCAGGCGGTGGATCCGGAGATGAGTAAGCGCTTACATTCGCCGCCTCAGTTTAGCGAACTCCGGCCCGGACTTGTCAACTGGGAAATCGCTCGTCACGCCTCTTCTGTCCGGTTGACCGGCCCATTCTGATGGGAAAAGATGGCGACAGTCCTCAGCGTCGACCGCGGGGTCCCATGCCCCGCCTGGAAGCAGGTTTTGAGCAAGCGCTTACAAAAACGCACGCCCCGCAACGACCGGCCGAGCGCCACTCTGAAGGACGTGGCGCAGCGCGCCGGGGTCTCCACGGCGACGGTGAGCCGCGTGCTGAACGCCCAGGGCAAGGTGAACCGGGAAACCGGGACTCGCGTGGCTGAGGCCGTGGCGGCGCTCGGCTACGTGCCGCACGCCGCCGCCCGCGCACTGGCCTCGCGCCGCTCGCGCACCATCGGCGCGGTCACCGCTGCACTCGACAACCCGATCTTCGCCCGGGGCATCCAGGCCCTGGAGCATCGCCTGGAACTGTCGGGCTACGGCCTGCTGGTGGCCTCGTCCAACTACGAGCCGGAGCGCGAGCTGAAGCAGGTGCGCACCATGGTCGAGCGCGGCATCGATGCCATCATGCTGCAGGGCGACAGCCACCTGCCGGAGGTCTACGCCCTGCTGCAGCGCAAGGGCATCGCCTACATCAACACCTGGGTTTACGACGCCGCGGCGACACACCCCTGCTGCGGCTTCAACAACGAACTGACCGGGCACAACCTGGCCGACTATCTGCTCGACCTCGGTCACCGCGAGATCGCCATGGTGGCCGGCGTCACCGCCGGCAACGACCGTGCGCGCAACCGCATCAAGGGGGTGGCGGCGGCACTGCGCGCGCGCGGGCTCGACCTGCCTCCTGCGCGTGTCGTCGAGCGGCCCTATTCGCTGAGCGACGGGCGCGACGGCCTGCGCGAGCTCTTCGCCGGACCCGGCCCGCGGCCCACCGCCGTCATCGGCGGCAACGACCTGCTCGCCATCGGCGTGATGCTGGAGGCCCAGCAGTCGGGCCTCACCGTGCCGGGCGATCTCTCGGTTGCCGGCTTCGACGACATCGAGCTGGCAGCCAACATCGCCCCGGCACTGACCACGATCCACGTGCCGGTGGAGGAGATCTGCACCCTGGCCGGCGACTACCTGGTGGCCCGCATCGAAGGACGCCCGGCACGCGACCACGTCGCGCTGGAGGCCCGGCTAGTGGTGCGTCAAAGCACGGCGCGTGCCGGTGGGCGCGCCTAGAGCCTTTCATGGTCATATTGAAGCAATTCTGTTGGCGAGCGGTGGGGCGAT
>WHTV01000114.1 GCA_009377535.1 Kiloniellaceae bacterium | reverse complement strand
AAAGCCCCCAAATTGCTACAGGCATCCACGGAGGTTGGAGGGGCGTTCGGAGATGTGGAGGGTGTTCGAATCTAGCCTCAACGGAACGGCATAATCCTTTGTTTTGAAAAGGATCAAGCCTAGGGACAATGGAGAATAGAATGCGGCTGGTTCCCCCAACTCCGCAGGTGATGCCTCAATTATTTGGGGTATTTGGTAGTAGTCCCCGACTCGAAAGCGTTAATCATTTTAGCGCCACGGGGACTTCGGTCCTTGTGACATTCTGGGGAATTTCGGGGACTATTCTTATGGTCTTCTGAAGATTCAAGTGGTTATGGCGTAATCTGACCTTGGGAGATCAGGGGTTTGACTGAAGAATACCAGTAGCAGCCAAGTAAAGGGATGAATTAACCCAACAAAATGCAGCTTTAAGTATTTGTGAGAACGATCGGGGCGTCAGCCTGGCCCCTGCCCGGAGAGGGGGCCGGAGTCGCCGTCGGGCGACTCTTGTGCGCGCTGCTCTGCGAGGCGCGAGCGCGTCGTGGCTGCCGGCTTCAAACCCATGGCCCCCTTGCCCTTGGCAGAGGGTGCCTTCGCGGGCACACGCATCTTGATGAAGCCCTTCTGATCGTCGATCGAGCGCGCGCCGTCGTTCATTACGCTCCAGACCGCCACATAGATGACGCAGAGGATGAAGACGCCCAGCGCTATCGAGACCATCGTGGAGACGCCCCCTTACCAGCTTCGTAGCCAATCCACTGTCCAGGCGGACACTCTATCACGCCAGATCCGGCGGGAAAACGTATGGTCTGCGGACTCAAGATCCTGCCGCCGCACCCGATCCTCAGCCATCAGGCGGCACCAGGAAGTCGACTGGCGTGCCGAATCCTCGAACTCCCGTGCTGTCAGATCCTGGCCGCTCATGATCAGCAGCGCAGGCCCCCTGTATCGTGCCAGTCCGTTTGCCATGCGCTCGAGAAGCGGTCGGCGGTCCAGTGGGCCTGACGCCGAACCGGCCGGGTCGGAAATGCGCTTGCGGCCGAACCGCCTGGCGAGCAGGTCCAGCAACGAGGCGGCCGACGCCATCGGCCTCACACGGCCGGCGAGGAGACTGCGCCAGAAATCGCGCGCCATCAGGCGTCGCAGATAGTAGTGGCGCAGGTAGGTGCGTGCCTCGCTCTCGGGCGTGCGGACCCAGGGGTTCAACAATACGAGTCCGGCCACTCTCGGATCGCGGTGGGCATAGAAAAGAATCGCCGACGCGGCATCACAGAGCCCCCAGAGCACCACCTCCTCGAGTTGCGGGCACTGCGCAATGAAGGCATCGATCGCAGCAGCGATATCGGCATCCAGAGTTTCGAAGCCGAGATACGGCTCGTCGCTGTCGCCGATGCCCCTGTGGTCGAACCGCATGGCAGGAATGCCCTGGTCCGCCAGGCTGCGCGCCAGGAGCAGGAATTGACGATGGCTGCCGACGCGGTATTGCGGCCCCCCTACAAGGATCAGGACCCCGCGGCGGGCCGGCGTCAAAGGCTGATGGACGATGCCGACCAGGGACGCCTCGGCGCAGGGGAAGGTGAAGGCGCGTTCTTGCACCGCCGCGCCTGTCATGGTCGGAAAAGCGCGTCGGTAGCGTCGAGCAGCCTGGGCGCCAGGGTAATCTCCTGGATCGACCAAAACGGCTCCCCGCATACAGCGCGTGCGGTATGCGGCAGACCCTGGCGCTCCAACTCCCCCAGAAGCTGCTGGGTGGCGGGTGCGGGGGCAGGGTCTTCACCGGCACTGACTTCCATCAGGTCCGGCCTCAGTCCCTTCAGGCGCGCGAGTAAGGCGGCAAGCTGCAGGCCGGCGATCGCCTCGGCCAGCGCCGGCGCCAGCTCGTAGCCGGCGATCTCCAGCGCCTCGCCCTGCGACAGGCGGGCACGCAGGTCCCTGGCGGTCTCCTTCCCTGAACCCTTGCCCATGCTGGCCGCAACGCGCAGACGCAAGAACTGGGTGAGATGGCGCTCACCCGACAGGACAGGTTGCCAGAGGAGAAGCCGCGCCAGGCCGCTCGGAGCTTCGGCGGCGACTTCGGCGGCGAGCAGGGCTCCCAGCCGCAGGCCCCAGAGGCCGACCCGTCCGGCACAGCGTGCGCCCAGCCAGTCCATCGCCGCCTTCGCGTCCTCGCGCCAGGTCTCCCAGCGGGCATCGCCGAAATCGCCGGCGCTATCGCCGGTCCCGAAAAGATCCAGAAGCAGGACATCGACGCCGAGGGCCGCCAGGCGGCGCGCCTGCAGCGCCACCATGCGACGCGAACGGTTCATCTCCTCGGCAAAGGGCGGCAGATAGACCAGGCCGATCTTTTCCCGGCGCTGGACCGCGGCAGGATGATAGACGCAAAACAGCGGGCCCTGTCGGCCGTCGAGGAACAGCGCCTCCATCGCTATCCGGCCGCGCGGGATTCAGGCCGCCAGCTTGTCTTCGACAAAGCGCGTGAGACTCCCCAGGGTTTCGAAGACCTCGGCTGAAAAGTCATCGTCATCCACCTCGATGTCGAACTGCTCCTCGAGCCCGGTGACCACGGCGACCACCGCCATGGAATCGAACTCCGGAATGCTGCCGAACAGGGAGGTCGATTCATCGAAACTTTGGACCCGGTCGCCCAGTTGCAGGGTCTCCTGCAGTACCCGCTTTACGCTATCAATAACAGCCATCGATCCTCCGAAAGCCAGCCAGCCGATGCCTTTCCGGCGCCGCATGACCTGTCCACAACGGCAACAATGCACGCGCACCCCAATCTAGCGAAGACGGGAGGAATTCCACATAACAAGATCGCTTTGGTTAGGCTACGCTGATTTATCATTTTAGCGGCCGCAATTCATTCCATGGCATTATCTTTGCTCGGCAAACTCAGGGGGCTCGTCCGGGAACTCGGGGCCAGCGGAGCGCTCTGCTATGTGGTCAGTCGCATCGGCGCGCGGTCGGGCGGCTTGCTGTCCCTGCACAGCTATCTTTTCGTGGCCCAGCCCGTGGCGGACGGGCCTCTGCTGCCCCCTCGGCTGGGGCGTTCGATCGCTGTCCGGCGACTCGATCCGCAGGATGCGGCCCTGCTGTCGCTGCCGCTGGACCGTGCGGTCCTGGCCTACCGGGCCGGGCAAGGCGCCATCTGTTTCGGCGCGTTCAAGCACGACGAGATCATCGGCTGCCTCTGGCTTTGCCTGTCGCCCTACGACGAGGATGAGGTGCGCTGCCGCTACCAGCCCCTGCCGGCGGGCAAGGCGTCCTGGGACTTTGACGTGTACGTCCATCCGCAGCACCGCAGCGGCTTGGGCTTCGCCCGGCTGTGGGACGAAGCCAACGCTTTCCTGCGCGGCCAGGGCATCGCCTGCAGCTGGAGCCGGATCTCCGCATTCAATCCCGGCTCGCTGGCGGCCCATGCCCGTCTGGGTGCCCGGATCGCCGGCCGCGCCACCTTCGTCCGGCTTGGCCGCTGCCAGATCATGAGGGCGAGCCTGCCGCCTTACAGGCATCTTTCATTCCGGCATTCGAGTAGACCAATATTGAGTTTGTTCAATTAATGGCTGTGCCATTGGCAACAAAGGGTGGGAGCGGGCTCCGGCTGCGGCAACTTCCGGCGAAGCCGTTTTCTTGATTTGACAGGGAGTTGCGGTAGCGTGAAGGCTTATGCTCCTCACAGGAACAATCCCACCTTGCCGCGGCACGACAGATGATCCAGTCCCTTCACGAGTTCGTCTTGCGCGCCGAAAGGCAGCGGCCGCAAGCCACGGCCGTCGTCATCAAGGACAGGCAGGTTTCCTATGGAGAGCTTTGGGCGGAGATAGAACGAGCTGCGGCCGGCCTGTCGGATCTGGGCATCGCCAGGGGCGAGCGCATCGGGGTCTGGCTCGACAAGCGCATCGAGACCATCACCGCCTTCTTCGGCGCGTCCCTGGCAGGGGCCGTCTTCGTCCCCATCAATCCGATCCTGCGTCCGCCGCAGGTGCTGCACATCCTGAAGGACTGCAATGTCCGCATCCTCATCACCTCGCGTGACCGACTGCAAAGCCTCGATCCCGCTCTTGCAGAATGCCACGACCTGAAATTTGCCGTGCTGGTCGATGCGCGGGAGGGCGACGGCGGTACTGCACCTCAGGTCGTCGACTGGGCGGCTCTGCAGGCGGTTGCGGCGCCGGGTTCCCAGCGTCATCCGCGGGTCATCGACCTCGACATGGCGGCCATCCTCTACACCTCCGGCAGTACGGGGAGCCCGAAGGGGGTCGTGCTGTCCCACCGCAACCTTGTGGTGGGCGGCCAGAGCGTCAGCCACTACCTGGAAAACGGGCCGCACGATCGAATCCTCTCGGCTCTTCCGCTGAGTTTCGATGCCGGCCTCAGTCAGGTGACGACAGCGTTCTGTGTCGGTGCCAGGCTCATCCTGTTGAACTACCTGATGGCCCGGGACCTGAAGCGCATCTGCGCCAAAGAGGAAGTCACCGGCCTCACCGGCGTGCCCCCGCTGTGGTTCCAGGTCGGCGAACTGGATTGGTCCGACGGGGCCGGCCAGTCGATGCGATACTTTGCCAACACCGGTGGCCACATGCCCCTTGCGTTGCTGCAGCGGCTGCGCAGGATTTTTCCGAAGGCGAAACCCTACCTGATGTACGGCCTGACCGAGGCTTTCCGATCGACCTACCTGGATCCGGCGGAGGTCGACCGGCGACCGGATTCCATCGGCAAGGCAATCCCCAATGCGGAGATCCTGGTGGTGAATGGGCAAGGAAAGCTCTGCGCGCCGGGAGAGGAGGGCGAACTCGTTCATCGCGGTGCCCTGGTGTCGCTCGGCTATTGGAACGACCCCGCGCGTACGGCCGAGCGTTTCCGCCCGGCTCCCGGTCGCCCACCGGAGCTTCCCGGCGAGGAGCTGGCGGTCTGGTCGGGAGACATCGTGCGGGCCGACGCAGAAGGCTTCCTGTACTACGTTGGCCGGCGTGACGACATGATCAAAACCTCCGGCTACCGGGTCAGCTCGACGGAGATCGAGGAGGTAGTCTACGCCACCGATTGCGTCGAGGAGGTCGCGGCGATCGGCCTGCCGCATGCAAAGCTGGGGCAGGCCATCGCGGTGGTCGCCAAGCCGAGGGGCCGCGGGCCGCTCGCCGAGGCCGAGATCCTGGCCGCCTGCCGCCGCGACCTGCCGCTCTACATGGTGCCGGCGCTCTTCGTCGAGCGAGCGGAACTGCCGCGCAATCCCAACGGCAAGATCGACCGCCAGGCCCTGGCCCACGAGCTGGCTGGAGCTTTCGACCTCCCGCGGCAAGAGACGGGGACAGGCTGACATGCACCCGGCTCTGGCGCTATGGCAGGCGAGCAACGGCTGCCTCGAGGTGGGCGGCCAGAGCCTGTTGCGCCTGGCCGACCGCATCGGTCAGACGCCTTTCTTCGCCTATGATCGTCGCCTCTTGGATGAGCGCGTGGCCCAGTTGCGCCGCAGCCTGCCGGGGGCGGTCCAGCTGCACTACGCCATCAAGGCCAATCCCATGCCGGCGGTGGTACAGCACCTGAAGCCGCAAGTGGACGGCTTCGACGTGGCTTCAGCGAGCGAGATGAAGACGGCGCTCGACGCCGGCATGAATGCGGCCAACATCGCCTTTGCAGGGCCGGGAAAATCCGACGCCGAGCTGGCTCAGGCCGTTGCCGCCGGCATCCTGGTCGAGATCGAGTCGGAGGGCGAGCTGCGGCGATTGACGGTCATCGCGGAACGCAGCGGCTATCCGGCGCGCGTGGCCGTGCGGATCAACCCGGACTTTGTCCTCAAGGGCTCGGGCATGCGCATGGGTGGCGGTCCCCAGCAGTTCGGCGTGGACGCCGAGCGCGTACCTCAGTTGCTCGGGCAGATCTCGGCGGCCGGCCTCGGCTTCGAGGGCTTTCATATCTTCGCCGGATCGCAGAACCTGCGCGCCGAGATCATCTGCGAGGCGCAACGGCGGACCGTTGAGCTCGCCCTCGACCTGGCAGAGCAGTCGCACTACCCGCTCAGCTATCTCAATATCGGCGGCGGCTTCGGCATTCCCTATTTTCCCAAGGATGAGCCGCTGGACCTCGCCCAGATCGGCGAGAATCTCGGGTCGCTCATGGAAAAGCTCGCCGGGCGTCAGCCGCAGGCGGCGGTGGTGGTGGAACTGGGCCGCTACATCGTCGGAGAGGCAGGCATCTATGTCTCGCGCGTGATCGACCGCAAGGAGTCGCGCGGCGAGATATTCCTCGTGACGGATGGCGGCTTGCACCATCAGCTTGCCGCCTCGGGAAACTTTGGTCAGGTCCTCCGGCGGAACTATCCTCTGGCGATCGGCAACAAGTTCGGTGCGGCGCCGACGGAGACCGCCTCCGTGGTCGGCTGCCTTTGCACGCCGCTGGATCTGCTGGGCGATCGCTGCGAGCTGCCGCCCGCAGAGGTCGGCGATCTTGTCGTGGTCTTTCAGTCCGGCGCTTACGGTCTGACCGCCAGCCCCACGGCCTTTTTGAGCCACCCCGCGCCCATCGAAGTGCTGGTGTAGGCCGGCGATGAGCGCATTCTGCGGCTGGCTGGCCGCTCCTGGGAACGACCTGCCGCCTTCCGAGACGCTGGGCGACATGGCCGCTGCCTTTCGCGGCCGCCGCTTCGAGAGCACTTCGGCAGCCAGCCCTGCGGCAGCGGCCTGGGTGACGACGGCAGTTCCCCAGTCTGCCCTCTGCGATTCGGAAGACCCCTGGGTGGTTGTCGTCGGCTCCCCGCGCTGGCGCGACCCTCTGCTGGCGGAGGCGCAGCGCGCGCAGGGACCGGCCAAGGCATTGCGGCGCGCCTATCGCGATCACGGCATCGGGCTCTTCGACCAGATAGCAGGAGCCTTCTCCTTCGCCGTCTTGGACCGGTCACATCGCCGGGCGCTGCTGGCGATCGATCGCATGGGCGTCCATAGCCTCTATTATTCGGAGGCCTCCACTGAGGAGCTCGTTTTCGGCACGACGGCCGACATGGTGCGCTCCCATCCTCGCATCGGTGCAAGCGTGCCCTTGCAGGCGATCTACAACTACCTCCATGCCTTCGTCTGCCGCTCGCCGGGGACCATCTATGCCGAGCAGCGGAAGCTCGGCCCGGCCCAGTATCTCCTCATCGAGGACGGACGAAGCCGAGTAGGCACCTACTGGCGCACCCCCTTTGCGCCGGACCTCACGCGCAGTCCCGAGGAGCTTCAGGAGGAACTGGTGGCACAACTCCGCCGCGCGGTCCGCAACTGTGTCGCGGAAGCGAGCGCGGAGTCCACCGGGGCCTTTCTCAGCGGTGGGCTGGACAGCTCGACCGTCGCCGGCTTGCTGAACGAGGTCACCCCCGGACCTGCCGAGACCTTCACCATCGGGTTCGACGAGGCGTCCTACGACGAGATGCGATATGCAGAGGCGGCGACCCGTCGGTTCGGTACGAGGGCGCACCGCTACTACCTGACGGCCGAAGACACCGCCGAGATGGCGCCCAAAGTTGCGGCGTACTACGACGAGCCTTTCGGCAATTCCTCGGCGTTGCCGGCCTTCTTCTGCGCCGCCCAAGCGCGAGACGCCGGGATGACCTGCCTGCTCGCGGGCGATGGCGGCGACGAGATCCTGGCCGGCAACTCGCGCTACCTCGAGCAGGCCGACCGCGGGCCCTACGCGCGCTTGCCGCCGTCCTTGCGTGCGGCTCTGAAGCTGGCGGCCTTTCACACGCTGCTGCTGCGCAACACTGTCTTCTGGCGCAAGGCACAGGGCTATATCGCTCGCGCTGAACTGGCTTTGCCGGAGCGTCTGGAAGCCTACAACTTTTATCAGGTCGACCGCATGAGCGAGGTCTTCGATGCGGACAGCTTGCGCGAACTGGACCTCGAGGCGCCTTGGCGGGAAATGCGGCAGACTTACGAAGCTGCCGCTTCGAGCGACTCCCTGCAGCGCATGATGCATCTCGATCTCAAGCAGGCGCTGGCAGATGCCGATCTCAAGAAGGTCCAGGGCATGTGCGATCTCGCCCGGGTCGACGTCCGCTTCCCGTTCCTCGACGATGATCTCGTTGCCTTCTGCGCAACCATTCCACCGGAACTTCACCTGAGAGATGGACGGCTGCGGGGGTTCTACAAGGATGCCTTCCGGGATTTCCTGCCGGTTGAGGTGATCGACAAGAAGAAGCACGGCTTCGGCATGCCGTTCTACGAATGGACGCGGGACCATCCGCGCCTGCGCGACCTGGCTTACGACAGCCTGGCAAGCCTGCGTCGGCGCCATCTTTTCCGCGACGACTTCATAGAAAGAGTGACAAAGCAGCATGCGCGGGCAGAGGCGACGGTCTACGACGGCCTCGTCTGGGACCTGATGATGCTGGAACTATGGTACGACAGCCACGGCTTTTAGTGCCTCGAAAACAGAATTGATTCAATCTGGTCGGAAAAGGCTCTAGCACGCCGCTATCCGCGCAGCCTGTACCATGCGATTCCCAGCCATTCATGGACGGCGTAGTAGGTCGTGCCGAAGGCGTTGGCGGAGGGCAGGAAGTCCCGCCAGAACATGTCCGATCTGAAAACGAAGCGGGTCGGGGCCGGGACGGCTTCGAGGCCGGTGCCTTCGAAGGAGATCATGGCGCGCGGCATGTGCCAGGCGTGGGTCACGAGGTAGAACTTGCGGACCCCGGCGCTGCGGAGCTGAGTCGCGGATAGGCGCGCGTTGGCCTGGGTCGATCTCGAGACGCCTTCGGTCCAGCGAACCTGCACGCCGAAGTCACGCTCCAGCGTGCGCCTCATGGCTTCCGCCACGCTGTGGCCGAGCATGCTGCCGGAAGGACCGCCGCTGACCAGTATTGGCTTGTCGGTCGCCTTGGCGAGAAAGGCGGCATACTGCAGGCGCTGCAAAGTCAGGCCGCCGGCGGTGTCCTCCGCTGCGGCTTCTGCTGTCGGCGGGCGATACTCCGGCGCACCGAAGTGGACGCCGGCACCAAGCACCACGATCGCCTCGACTTCAGGGTCGGTGTGCTGGAGGTCGACCGGCCCGTAGGGCTGCAACGGCGCCATGAGTTCGCCGGCTGCAAAGGGGGTGGTGCTGAGGTAGACCACCACCAGCAGGCTCCAGAGATATACCCGGCCAATCCGTGGTGCCCACCTTCTCAGCAGGAGCCCGAACACGAACAGGACGAAGAAGCTGGTTGGCGGCAGCACCAGGATCTTTACGATCGTGTAGAACACCGCTGCCGCCTCCAAAACCGCTTCATGCCGAGCTTGATGGTCGCTAGAGGCTCCAGTAGCGGATCGAGGACGGCAGAGCGGCGGGATCGAGAGCTGACTTCACGTCCACCAGTACACCGCCGTCGACAAGCCGCGCTGCCGGGCCGGGCTTCAACTCTTCCATGATCGCCCGGTGCGGGACGCAGAGAATCATCGCATTGAGGCCGACCATCGTTTCTGCCGCGGCCAGCTTGATGCCGAACTCCTCCTCGGCTTCCTGCGGGTCGACTACAGGGTCATAGACCATAGCCTCGATGCCGTATTCGCGGAGTTCGTTGACGATGTCCGGGACCCTGCTGTTGCGCAGGTCGCGCACGTTCTCCTTGAAGGCCAGGCCAAAGATGCCGACTTTCACAGCGCCGGTAAGGCTGCCGGTCTGGCCCAGCATCTTGACCGCACGCCCGGCGACGAAAGCCCCCATGCCGTCGTTGATCCGGCGTCCGGAGAGGATGACCTCCGGATTGTAGCCGACTTCTTCCGCCTTGGCGGTAAGGTAGTAGGGATCGACGCCGATGCAATGGCCGCCGACCAGCCCCGGCGAGAAGGCAAGGAAGTTCCATTTTGTCCGGGCTGCTGCCAGGACGTCGCGGGTTGGAATCGCCATCTTCTCGAAGATGATGGCGAGTTCGTTCATGAGAGCGATATTGAGGTCGCGCTGGGTGTTTTCGATGACCTTTGCCGCCTCCGCGACCTTGATCGATGTGGCCCGATGAACGCCGGCGGTGGTGACCGCACCATAGATCTTCGCCACGCGCTCAAGGGATTCGGCATCCTGTGCCGAGACGACCTTGACGATCCGCTCCAGCACGTGCTCCCGGTCGCCCGGGTTGATGCGCTCCGGCGAATAGGCCAGCTTGAAGTCCAGTCCTGCAGCCAGGCCGGATACCTCGCTGAGCAGCGGTCCGCAGACGTCCTCGGTCACTCCGGGATACACGGTGGATTCCAGTGCAACGATGGCGCCGCGCTCCAGATAGCCGGCGACCGTCCGGCAGGCGCTCTTGACCGCGCCGAGATCCGGCCGGCGGTTCTTGTCGACCGGCGTCGGCACAGTAATGGCAAAGAACGTCCGGGAGCGGAGGCATTCAGGGTCCGATGAGATCTTCAGGCCGGAGGAGGTGAGGGCCTCGGCCTCGACCTCGCCGGTCCAGTCATTGCCCTGCACAAGGCTCTCGACGCGCCTCTTGTCCACATCGAAACCGACCACGTCGTCGAAGTGTCTGGCGAGGGCGACCGCAAGGGGTAGACCGACATAGCCCAAACCGATTACAGCGATTCTCTCGCTACTGCTCATTCGTGCGTCTCCAGGGGGCGTTCGGGGGAATGGGGGAATCGGGCCAGACGGGCGCTAGGTTCCGGTCGCCCGCTGACTGCTTTCATGGGTTGCGGTCGTCAGATGC
>WHTV01000113.1 GCA_009377535.1 Kiloniellaceae bacterium | reverse complement strand
ACATCGCTTGTCCGCTTTTCGAGTCTAAGTGTGTTGTCCCGATCTTTGGCAAACGGCTGGCCCTCCACGAGAGGGGCTCGGGGTGGGGTGACGGCGGCCCGGGTATAAACGCGACCTCATCGACGCCCTCCCTTATCCGACGGTCCCGCTGATGGAACCGCGACGCCGCCGCCGGCATTGCCCCCTGTGACGCCATGACGACATCGGCCACCCACAGCGGCGCGCGCGCCTCCCTGCTCTCCGGCTTGGTTTACTTCCAGCTTGCCGCCGGGATGATCCTCTTCGGCTCGGCCACGCCGGTCTCCAAGATCGTCACCGAGGCGATGCCGGTCTTTGTGGGCTCCACGCTGCGCGTCGCCATCGGCGCCCTGGTGCTGGCCCCGCTCCTGCTGCGCTACCGCGGCGAGATCGGCAAGCTCAGCCGTACCGACTGGCTGCTCACCGCGCTCATCGCCGTCTTCGGCATGTTCGGCTTCACCGTCTTCATGCTCCTGGGCATGAGCCTGGTCACCGGCGTGGTCGGCGCCATCGTCATGTCGACCACGCCGGCGGTGACCGCCGCCGCCGCCATCCTGCTGGTCGGCGAGCGCGCGAACTGGCGCAAGATCGCCGCCATCGTGCTGGCCGTCGGCGGCGTGCTGCTGCTCTACGTGAGCGGCGGTGCCGGCGGCTCCGGCGGCGGCAGCTCCGGCAGCGGCGGGCCGCTCCTGCAGTTCCTGCAGGGCCTGGGCAACGGCGTCGTGATCGGCGGCGCGCTGATCTTCGCCGCCGTCTGCTGCGAAGTCGCCTACACCCTGCTCGGCCAGCGCGTCAGCCGCGACGCCAATCCCATGGTCGTGGCCTTCCTGGCCGCAGCCTTGGCGATCCCCCTGTTCCTGCCGCTGGCGGCCTGGGAGTGGTCACGCTTCGAGCCGGCGGCGGTAGGCGCAGGCGGCTGGGCGGCCGTCCTCTGGTACGGCGCCGGCACCCTCGCCCTCGGCACCTGGTGCTGGTATTCCGGCATCGCCAAGACGGAAGGCTCCATCGCCGCCGCCTTCATGGGCCTCATGCCGGTCTCGGCCCTGGTGCTGTCCTACCTGCTGCTCGGCGAGGCCTTCCAGTGGATCCACCTGGCGGGCTTCGGCGTGGTCTTCTCCGGCGTGCTGCTGATGTCCCGGGAGCACGCCAGGATGGCCAAGGCGCACAAAGGCTAGAGCTGCGTGGCTACGTCCGGTGCCCCCGACTTGTGATGGCGGGGAAGATCTCGTTGTTCTTCTCCTTATGGCCGGGCCGGGCTGACGTCGCAGAGGCGCCTCGGGACGTCATACTGTGGGACCGCTGGGGGCCATTTCGGACGAATTGGCAGGGGAAGCCCTTGGTCTCAGCTGTACCACCAGCGGACCTGTGGCCTTCTTTGGAAACGCCGGTGGCGGCACAGCCGCCCATCGCAGATGCTGGCAGCTCCCACTTATGACCGTGCTGACGCCGCTGACGATTTGATAAGCTGCCGGTGAAATCCGGAGCGGGATCTATGAAAAGCCCCAATCAGCGTGATCAGCAAGGCCGCGTCGCGGGTGGCTACGATCACCTCGAACGCGGCCGGAAGCACTATGGGCTTCGGGCATGGGCTGACGCCTACGCCGCGCTTTCGCTCGCCGATCAGAAAACGCCGCTGGGAGCCGAGGATCTCGAGCTGTTTGCGATGGCGGCATACATGATCGGTCGGGACGATGAATACCTCGTGGCACTTGAACGTGCCCACAACGCTCATATGAACGCCGGCCAGTGTGCGCGCGCCGTCCGCTGCGCGTTCTGGCTCGGCTTTCGTCTGATCATGCGCGGCCAGATGGGCCACGCGAATGGCTGGTTTGCTCTTGCTCAACGCCTGCTGGAACGCGACGCGCGCGAGTGCGCCGAGCGCGGCTATCTGCTGCTGCCGGTCGTCGAGCAGCGTCTCGAATCGCGTGACTTCGAGACCGCGTACGCTGCCGCCGCTGACGCGGCTGCAATCGGTGAGCGCTGCGGCGACGCGGATCTGATCGCCTGTGCCCGCCACCAGCAGGGCCGGATACGACTGCAGCAGGCACAGGTCGAAGCCGGGCTCGCGCTTTTGGATGAGACCATGGTCACGGTCACTGGAGGAGAGCTGTCACCGCTTGTGACGGGCTTGATGTATTGCAGCGTCATCCACGCCTGTCAGCAGGTGTATGCTCTCGACCGCACCCGCGAGTGGACCACCGCCCTGACGCAGTGGTGCGAGGGCCAGCCCGATATGGTCGCCTTCGCCGGCGTCTGCCGGGTGCATCGCGCGGAGATCATGCAGTTGCAGGGCACCTGGCCAGAGGCGATCGAGGAAGCGCGCCGCGCCTTCGCGCGTTCGCAGGGCATCGACCGGCGGGCCACCGCGCCTCACTCTACCAGCAGGCCGAGGTTCATCGCCTGAAAGGGGAGTTCGCGGCGGCCGAGGACGCGTATCGAGGCGCAAGCCAGCTGGGCCTGGAACCCCAACCGGGCTTGGCGCTGTTGCGCCTCGTGCAGGGACGAACCGACGCGGCCGCCACCGCCATTCGTCGCGCCGCGGGCACGACCACGGACTGGCTGAAGCGCATGAGCCTGCTGCCCGCCTATATCGAGATCATGTTGGCCGCCGGCGATGTCGAGGACGCGCGCAAGGTCTGCCGAGAGCTGGAGGATATTGCCCGGCGCTTTGATACAGGGGTGCCAGATGCGATTGCCACGCAGGCTCGCGGAGCGGTGGACCTGGCCGGAGGCGACGCGCAGGCCGCGCTCGGTTCGCTGCGCCGCGCCGTCGAGGTGTGGCAGCGGATCGAGGCACCCTACGCCGTTGCGCGGGTGCGCGTGCTGATCGGACTGGCCTGCCGCGCCCTCGGCGACGAAGAGGGAGCAGGGCTGGAACTGGAAGCTGCAAGAACCGCATTCCAACGGCTTGGCGCCACCCCGGATCTTGTCCGAATCGCCTCTTATGGGAAGGAGGCTGCCTCGATTCAAAGCCATGGACTGACGAAACGCGAGTTGCAGGTGCTTCGACTGGTGGCTGCCGGAAAGACAAACAAGGTGATCGCCTCCGAGCTGTTCGTGAGCCGGCGGACGGTCGACAGACACGTTAGCAACCTCTTGGGCAAGCTGGACTTCTCTTCGCGGGCCGCAGCGATCGCCTACGCCCACAAGCACAAGCTCCTCTGAACAGTCCGTTTGCACGTCGCGAAATACCCATTTCGTCGCCCAGTGTAATTTGGGTGGTTTCGCCGAAGCGCCAGCCGTCGCTCCATCGTAGCGTTGTTCCCAGGATGGTTCCGGAACGCAAACGAGGAGGACGCCATGGCCGAGACGCAAGTGGAGGGGGTCGCACAAGAACGAAGGCGAGAGAGGGGTGTGGGACCGCTTCTGGGCGAGGGCGCTCGTCAGCGGCTTTTGGCAGACATGCCCGTAACGGAACGCCGGTTGCTCCTGGCCGGCATCTCGACCGCCGTGCTGGAGGGTGGCGACGGGCCGCCGGTCGTGCTGCTGCACGGCCCCATGGGGAACGCGACCCATTGGATGGGGATCATCCCCGGACTGGTGGCGACCCATCGGGTTATTGTCCCTGACCTGCCTGGCCACGGGACTTCGGAGGTGACCGGCGAGGGACGGATCGATTCCGGCCGCGTCATGGAGTGGCTGGGCGGGCTGATCGAGCAGAGCTGCAGAACGCCACCGGTTCTGGTGGGACAGTTGCTGGGCGGCGCCGTCGCGGCCCGCTTCGCCAGTGAGCAGGGTCACCGGCTCAGCCGGCTCGCGCTCGTCGACACGTTCGGCCTCCGTCCGTTCCGGCCGGCGCCGGAGTTCGGGCTCGCCTTGTCGAATTTCCTCGCGCAACCGACCGAGCGCACCCACACCGACCTCTGGCATCACTGTGCGTTCAACCTGGACGCGCTGCGCCAGCGCATGGGCAAGCGGTGGCAGCCGTTCGAAGCCTACAACCTCGATCGTGCCGGTACGCCGAGCGTTCAGGCGGCGGTTGCCGCGCTCATGGAGCAGTTCGGGGTGCCAGCGATTTCGACCAGCGACCTCGCGCGCATAGCCGTTCCGACCTCCCTGATCTGGGGCCGCCACGACCGTGCGACGCCGCTTGCGGTAGCCGAGGAGGCCAGCGCGCGCTTCGGATGGCCTCTGCATGTGATCGAGAACTGCAATGACGATCCTCCCGTCGAGCAACCCGATGCACTGCTCCGAACGCTGCGTATTGCGCTCAGCGGCGTCTGATTGCCGGGACCAACAAGACCCTTAAAGGAGATCGCGATGACCAGGGCATTCGATGCAATCGTCGTGGGCGCCCGCTGCGCCGGTTCGCCGACGGCGATGTTGCTGGCTCGGAAGGGATATCGCGTGCTTGCGGTCGACCACGCAACCTTTCCGAGCGACACGGTGTCCACCCACATTTTGCACCCGCTTGGCGTGAGAGCCCTGTCAAGGTGGGGCTTACTCGATCGCCTGGCGGCGACCGGATGCCCGCCGATCCACACCTACGCCTTCGATTTTGGCCCCTTCACGATTGCTGGCGCGCCAGGCACGAGGGACGCACCAGTCGCGTACTGCCCACGGCGGACGATCCTCGACAAGCTGCTCGTCGACGCCGCAGCTCAATCCGGCGTGGAGATCCGCGAAGGCTTCGCCGTCAACGAGGTCTTGATCGAGGATGGACGCGTGGTCGGTATAAAGGGCCGCTCGCAGCATGGCGGCTCCATCACCGAGCACGCGCAAGTCGTCGTCGGCGCCGATGGCATACGCTCGATTGTGGCCGAGGCGGTTCGACCTCAACACTATGACGAGAAACCCCCCTTGCTCGCCGCGTACTACACCTATTGGAGCGGGCTGCCGATGGACGGCAGGTTGGAACAATATATCCGCGATAACCGGGGATTTGCGGCCGCTCCAACCCATGAAGATCTGACAATGGTCATTGCCGGATGGCCATACACGGAATTCGCGGAAAACAAGAAGGACATCGAAGGAAATTACCTGAAAACGATCGAGCTAGCGCCAGCTTTCGCCGATCGCTTGCGCGGCGCCAAGCGGGAGGCGCGGTTCGCCGGCCTGCCCGTGCCGAACTATTTCCGCAAGCCATACGGGCCCGGTTGGGCGCTGGTCGGAGATGCTGGTTACAACAAGGACTTCATCACTGCTCAGGGGATCACCGACGCCTTCCGGGACGCCGAACTCTGCGCGGACGCGCTCGACAGGGCCTTTTCCGGAACGCGGCCGTTTGAGGTCGCGATGAGTGAGTATCAGCGCACGCGAGACGCACGGGTAAAGGCGATGTACGAATTCACCTGCCAGCTGGCGACGCTGGAACCCCCGCCGCCCGAAATGCAGCAGATCTTCACCGCGGTTCACGGCAACCAGAAGGCCATGGACGACTTCGCGCGGATGAACGCCGGCACGATATCACCTGCAGAGTTCTTCGCGCCGGAGAACATCAATGCGATCACAGCCGCCGCATAAGGACGGAGTCGCGCTGTGACAACTTGGTTACCCCCACGCACTGCGGCCCGCAACTGGCCCTTGGAGCCTGTCATGGGCCGACGCAACGTCTTCTTGACCATTCTCGCCGAGTTCGGACGAGCCCTCGCCGCGGCGCGGCGCTACGAGAACCTGAAATGCAGCTCCGCTCGCCACGACGGCCTCACATCAGCTGACATCCCCCCTCGGATCTTCGAGGAGTTCTACGCCCGTTGTAACGACACCGCCTTGGCACCGACTGCTTGCTGCGATACCGCCCAGGCTGCAGACCGGACTCGCGCTTGAAGACGCTGACACGCACAACGCTTCCCATGCTTGATCGAGGCGGCGCCCCTAAAGCCTTCCGAGGCGCGCCCGGAAGGCGCTCGGAGACTCCCCCGTCGCTTTGGCGAAAACCCGGGCGAAGTAGGCGGGATCGCCGTAGCCCAGCATGTAGGCGATCTCGGCGACCTGCATGGAGGTGTAGGCCAGTGCCCGGCGTGCCTCCAGGAGGCGGCGCTCGAGGATGAGCTGTGAGGCGGGCCGGCCGGTCAGGGCGCGGGCGACGCGGCTGAGGTGCGTCGGCGCGACGCCCAGCGCCCGGGCGTAGTCGGCCAGGGCGCGGGGGCTGCGGTAGTCGCGCTCCACCATCGCCTGGAAGCGCGCCAGCAGGGCGGCGCCCGCCTGCGGCCCCGCCGCCGTGCCGGCCGCCCGGCTGGCCAGCGCGCGGGCGAACCACGTGGCCAGCAGGCCCGCCAGGGCGGCCAGCGCCTGGGCGCGGCCGAGGTCGCTGCCGGCGTATTCCTCCGCCACCGCCCGGAAGATGCCCACCGGCGGCTTCATGGGCGGCGTGTCGGCCGCGCGCAGCAGCGCGGCGGCCGCCAGCGCGCCGCGCAGCGCCGGCGCCTCGGCCAATTGCCGCTCCAGGGTGGCCGCCGGCAGGGTCACCACCCAGCCCTGCGTGTCCGGGCGGAAGCGGAAGCCGTGCACGCTCATCGCCGGCAGACTGATCGCCGTCGCCGGGGCGAGCGGATAGGCCCGGCCCTCCAGCGTCGCCTCGCCGCCGCCCCTCCCGTCAGAAGGCGGCTCGATCCAGAAGAACTGGTGCAGGTTGTGGTGACGGTGCGGCGCGATGGTCCAGTCGTGCAGGCTGGCGCGCGCCGGGATGGACTCGCAGTGCAGCACGTCGGGAAAGGGCGCCCCGCGCGCTTCGCCGTAGAGCGCGAAGTTGGGGATGCCGAGCCCGCCCGCCGCCGCCCGCCGATGTTCGATCTGTCCTGGAATTTGTCCGAAGTCTCCCTTCCGCCCCAGCCAAGCTCGGCTGTGTAATGGCTGAAAATAGCCGATAGACCTTGTGAAGGACAGGTTCCAGGCGTGCGTACCCAGGTCGGAATCATCGGGGGTGGGCCGGCGGGCCTGCTGCTCTCGCAATTGCTGCACCTGGCCGGGGTTTCGACCGTGGTGCTGGAGCGCCGCAGCCGCGACCATGTGCTGGGGCGGATCCGCGCCGGCGTGCTGGAGCAGGGCTTCCAGAACCTCATGCGCCGGGCCGAGGTCGCCGGGCGCATGGAGCGCGACGGCCAGGTCCACAGCGGCGTGAACATCGCCTACCAGGAAGACCGCCTGCGCATCGACCTGGAGGGCCTGACCGGCGGCAAGACCGTCATGGTCTACGGCCAGACCGAGGTAACGCGCGACCTCTATGCGGCCCGCGACGCCCTGGACGGCATGGTCATCGACGAGGCCGCGGACGTCACGCCGCACGACCTGGAAAGCGACAGCCCCTATCTGACCTTCGAGAAGGACGGCGCCGCAGAACGCCTGGACTGCGACTTCGTCATCGGCTGCGACGGCTCCCACGGCATCAGCCGCACGGCGATTCCGGCCGACAGGCTGCAGACCTTCGAGCGCGTCTATCCCTTCGGCTGGCTCGGCGTGCTGTCGGCGACGCCGCCGGTGAACGACGAGCTGATCTACGCGCGCCACGACCTCGGCTTCGCGCTCTGCTCCCTGCGCGGGCCCGGGCTCAGCCGCTACTACGTGCAGTGCCGGGCCGACGAGAACCCGCAGCACTGGTCCGACGAACGCTTCTGGACGCGCCTGAAGACCCAGCTGCCGGCCGAGGTCGCCGCCCGCCTGGTGACCGGCGCCTCGATCGAGAAGAGCGTCGCCCCCTTGCGCAGCTTCGTCGCCGAGCCGCTGCGCTGGGGCCGGCTGTTCCTGGCCGGCGACGCCGCCCACATCGTGCCGCCGACCGGCGCCAAGGGCCTGAACCTCGCCGCCTCCGACATCCACTACCTCTCGGGCGCGCTGGTCGACTGGTACAGGCAGGGCGACAGCGCCGGGCTCGACAGCTACTCCCAACGCGCCCTCGCCCGCGTCTGGAAGGCCGAGCGCTTCTCCTGGTGGATGACCGCGCTGCTGCACAGGTTCCCGGAGAACGAAGGCTTCGGCGACCGCATCCAGCGCGCCGAATTCGACTACCTCATGAGCTCCAAGGCGGCGCAGACGGCGCTGGCGGAGAACTACGTCGGGCTGCCCTATTGAGCTTGACCGGCAGCCCGGCAATTCGTTTACATGGTAAACAATCAACGGCGGAAGGCCGTGCTGGGAGGAACCGAAATGGCATTATTTACGAGAACTTTATGCGCTGCGGTTATCATGGCCGCCGGCGCGCTGTCGCCGGCCGCCGCGCAGGAGATCACCCTGCGCATCCACCACTTCCTGCCGCCGCAGGCGCCGGTGCCGGCCAACTTCATCGCGCCCTGGGCCGAGAAGGTCGCGCAGGAGTCCGGCGGGCGCATCGCCTTCGAGATCTACCCGACCATGCAGCTCGGCGGCAAGCCGCCGGCGCTCTTCGACCAGGCGCGCGACGGCGTGGTCGACATCGTCTGGACCCTGACCGGCTACACCCCGGGCCGCTTCCCCGGCACCGAGGCCTTCGAGCTGCCGTTCATGCCGGCCAATGCCGAAGCCACCTCGCAGGCCGCCTGGAAGTTCTACGAGAAGTACCTGACGGCGGAGTTCACGGAAGTCCACCCGATCGCCGTGCACACCCACGGCCCCGGCCTGCTGCACGTGAAGGGCAAGGGCGTGGAGAAGCTGGAGGACATGGCCGGCCTCAAGCTGCGCGGGCCGACGCGCCAGGCCAACGCCCTGATCTCCGCCCTCGGCGCGACCCCGGTGGGCATGCCGGTGCCGGCCATGCCCGAGGCGCTCTCCAAGGGCGTCATCGACGGCACGGCGATCCCCTGGGAGGTCACCACGCCGCTGAAGGTGGCCGAGCTGGTCGACAGCCACACCTACTTCGCCGGCACCCGCGGCCTCTACACCTCGTTCTTCGTCTTCGCCATGAACAAGGCGCGCTACGAGGCCCTGCCCGACGACCTGAAGGCGGTGCTCGACGCCAACTCCGGTCTCGCCGCTTCCAAGTGGGTCGGCCAGGTTATGGACACGGGCGACGCGCCCGGCATCGAGGTCGCCAAGAAGTCCGGCAACAGGATGATCATGCTGGAGGAGGCGGAGGTCGAGCGCTGGAAGGCGGCGGCCGCCCCGCTGGTCGAACAGTGGATCGCCGAGGTGACCGCCAAGGGCTACGACGGCGCCGCCATGGTGGCCGACGCCAAGGCGCTGATCGCCGAGTACGCCGGCAACCAGTGAAGGCCGGCGCATGACCGTCCTCGTCGCCGGCGCCGGCATCGGCGGGCTCACCCTGGCACTCTCGCTGCATCAGGCGGGAGTGCCGGTGCGGGTCTTCGAGACCGCGGCCGAGATCCGGCCGCTCGGCGTCGGCATCAACCTGCTGCCCCACGCGGTGCGCGAGCTGGACGAGCTGGGCCTGCTGGCCGAGCTCGACGGCCTCGGACTGCGCACGGCGGAGCTGGCCTACTATTCCAAGCGCGGCCAGCTCATCTGGTCGGAGCCGCGCGGCGAGGCCGCCGGCTACCGCTGGCCGCAGTTCTCCGTCCACCGCGGCAAGCTGCAGATGATGCTGCTGGCGGCGGCGCAGCAGCGCATCGGCGCGGAGAACATCCTCACAGGCTGGCACCTGGAGGACTGGCGCACGGAGAAGGACGGCATCGTCGCTGCCTTCGCCGACAAGAAGAGCGGACAGCCGCGCGGCGAGGCCACCGGGTCGCTGCTGATCGGCGCCGACGGCATCCACTCCAGCCTGCGCCGGCGCCTCTATCCCGACGAGGGGCCGCCGATCTGGAACGGCGCCATCCTGTGGCGCGGCATCGCGCGCGCGACGCCCTATCTCACCGGCCGCTCCATGATCATGGCCGGCCACGAGTTCCAGAAGTTCGTCTGCTATCCGATCTCGCCAGCGGGCGACGATGGGAAAGCGACCATCAACTTCATCGCCGAGCGCAAGTTCGCCGCAGACCACGCCTGGCGCCGCGAGGACTGGAACCGTCCCGGCGATCCGGCCGACTTCCTGCCGCAGTTCGCAGACTGGCGCTTCGACTGGCTCGACGTGCCGGCCCTCATCGCCGCCGCAGAGGCGGTCTACGAATATCCCATGGTCGACCGCGACCCGCTGCCGCGCTGGACCCAAGGCCGCGCGAGCCTGCTGGGCGATGCCGCCCATGCCATGTACCCCATCGGCTCCAACGGCGCCTCCCAGGCGATCCTCGACGCGCGCGTGCTGACCCGCGAGATCCTGGCGCAGGGCGCCACCCCGGCGGCACTGGCCGCCTACGAGGCCGAGCGCCGCCCGGCCACCGCGAAGATCGTGCTGGCCAACAGGCAGAACGGCCCGGAGCAGGTCATGCAGCGCGTCGAGCAGCTGGCGCCCGACGGCTTCGCCCGCATCGAGGACATCCTGCAGCCCGAGGAACTGGAAGAGACCGCCCGCAGCTACAAGCAGCTCGCGGGCTTCGACAAGGACGGGCTGAACAGCCGCCCGCCCATCGTGCCGACGACGGCGCTGGCGCCATGAGCCCGGCGGCAGCGCCATGAGCAAGTCCGGACAGTCGCAGCCGCCAACGCCGCCGCGCTTCACCACCGGGCCGCTGCTCGACGACTTCGGGCAGCTGTTCCGGCGCTGCCACCTGCGCAGCCAGCAGGCCTTCGCCCGCGCCTTCGAGGGCACGGGCCTGTCGCCGCTGCAGGTCGCCATCCTGGAGCTGGTGCGGCTGAACGCCGGCATCAGCCACGGTGCGATCGCCGAGGCTATGGCGACGGCGCCCTCGGTCGTCACCACCGCCATGAAACCGCTGCGGCGCGACGGCCTGCTGCTCGAGGAGACCGCCAAGGACGACGGGCGGCGCAGCGGCTATCGCCTCTCCGCCGAGGGCAACGCCCGCTTCGACCAGGTTCGCCTCTTTCAGATCTACGTCGAGGAGCTGATGCTCGGCCCGCTGAGCGCGGACGAGCGGCGCAGCCTGAAAGGCCTCTTGCAGCGCCTGGTCGAGAGCGGCAGGCTGTAGGCCATTCATTCGCCGACTTATGATCGAAGGGAGGCCCGCGGCTTGGCCCAAGACGAGGAGTCCCCGAACGCGCCCGCTTCCCCGACCTGCTACGCCGGGGAGCTGGACGCCGAGGCCCTGCGGCCCTTGAGCGCCGAGGAACAGGCGCAGCAGGTGGCCGAGTGGCGGCGCCAGGAGCGCGCGCGCCTCATCGCCCTGCGCCTGGCGCGGCCGGCGGCGGAGCGCGAGGCCATCGCCG
>WHTV01000112.1 GCA_009377535.1 Kiloniellaceae bacterium | reverse complement strand
ATCGGGAAGGGCAGGAACCGGGTGGGAAGCGACCCTCCCGATGTGAGGCCTCGCCCCCGCGATGGCAAGCAGAAAGCGAAGGCGCTACCCAATGTTACTTCACGAGGGTCTGCTCGACCAGGGTGGCCCAGTAACTGGCGCCGATCACCGAGATGTCGTCGTTGAAGTCGTAGTGCGGGTTGTGCACGGAGCAGCCGCCGGGGCCGCCCTCGGTGCCGTTGCCGAGCCAGACGTAGCAGCCGGGCCTCTCCTGCAGCATGTAGGCGAAGTCCTCCGAGCCCATCAGGGGATCGGCGCCGAGCATCACTTTCTCGTCTCCGACCACGCGGGCGGCGACGGCGGCGGCGATCTGGGTTTCGGCCTCGCTGTTGACCAGGGCCGGATAGCGCCGCTCGTAGCGCAGCGTCATGGAGGCGCCCTGAGACTCGCAGATGGCGCGGCACATCCGCTCGATGTCGCGCTCCATCTGATCCTGGGTCGCCTTGTTGAACGAGCGCACGGTGCCGCGGATGACGGCGGTCTCCGGGATCACGTTCCAGGTGTCGCCGGCGTGGAACTGGGTGACGCTGACCACCACGGTGTCGAGCGGCGCGGTGCGCCGGCTGGCAATGGTCTGCAGCGCGCTGACGATCTGCGCGGCGGTCACAATCGGATCGATACCGAGCTGCGGCATGGCGGCGTGGGTGCCTTTCCCGGTCACCACGACCTCGAAGATGTCGAAGGCCGCCATGGCCGGGCCGCTGCGCAGCGACACCGTGCCGACCGGCATGCCCGGCATGTTGTGCAGGCCGTAGACCGACTCCACCGGGAACTTGTCGAAAAGGCCCTCCTCCACCATCACGCGGCCACCACCCTCGTTCTCTTCGGCGGGCTGGAAGATGAAGGTGACCCGGCCGGCAAAGTTGCGGGTCTCCGAGAGGTACTTGGCCGCGCCCAGCAGCATCGCGGTGTGGCCGTCGTGGCCGCAGGCATGCATCTTGCCGTCGTGGCGCGAGCGGTGCTGGAAGTCGTTCAGTTCCTCGATGTGCAGCGCGTCCATGTCGGCGCGCAGGCCGATGGCGCGCCCGGACTTGTTGCTCTGGCCGTCCAGCACCCCGACCACGCCGGTGGTGGCGAGGCCGCGGTGCACCTCGATGCCGAACTCGGCCAGCTTCCCGGCCACGAAGTCCGCCGTGCGGACCTCCTCGAAGGCGGTCTCGGGATGGGCGTGGATGTCGCGGCGCCAGCCCTTGATCTCCTCATGGAACTCGGCAATGCGGTTGATGACGGCCATCGGGCGGTCTCTCCTCTACGCGGACTTGCTCCGGGTTTTCGAAACGGCTGGCGGCAGGCGGCCTTCCTCCACCGCATGGCAGGATACCTCGCCGGTCGCCGTCGCCAGGGCCCGTGGCGCCTCCCGCCGGCAGCGCGCCTCGGCGAAGGGGCAGCGCGGGTGGAAGTGGCAGCCGCTCGGCGGCGCGATGGGGCTCGGCACCTCCCCCGCCACGGGAGTGCGTGCCCGGCCGGTCATCTCCAGGTCGGGGATAGCATCCAGCAGCATGCGGGTATAGGGGTGCTGCGGGCGGCGGAACAGGGCCTTGGCCTCGCCCCATTCCACCAGGCGGCCGAGGTACATGACGCCGACGATATCCGAGATGTGATAGACGACGGCCAGGTCGTGGCTGATGAAGAGGTAGGTGAGCCCGAGCTCGCGCTGCAGCCTTTTCATGAGGTTCAGGATCTGCGCCTGCACCGAGACGTCGAGCGCCGAAGTCGGCTCGTCGCAGACCAGAAACTCCGGATTGCTCGCCAGCGCCCGCGCGATGGAGATGCGCTGGCGCTGGCCACCGGAAAACTCGTGCGGAAACCTCACGCCGTCGGCCGGTGAGAGCCCCACCTGCTGCAGCAGCTCGCCGACCCGCACGGCGATGTCCCGGCGGTCGCGCAGCAGGCGGTGGGCGCGGATCGGCTCGGCGACGATATCGGCCACCCGCCAGCGCGGGTTGAGGCTGGCAAAGGGGTCCTGGAAGATCATCTGCAGGCGCTTGCGCAGCGGGGCGATCTCGCTGCGCGACTTGAGGTCGGCCATGTCGCGGCCCTCGAAGAAGATGCGCCCGCCGCTCGGCTGATGGAGGCCGACGACGAGGCGGGCGACGGTCGACTTGCCGCAGCCGGACTCGCCCACCAGGCTGAAGGTCTTGCCGCGCGGGATGCTGAACGACACCCGGTCGACGGCGGTCAGCAGGGCGCGCGGACTGCCCTGCAGCAGGCGGTTCAGCAGCGGCGGCGAGACATCGAAGAGCTTGGATAGATTCGCGACCTCGATCAGCGCCGGCGCCTCGGCCGGGCGCGCCTGGGCCTGGCTCTCAGTCATGGCCGCCGCCCCCGCCGCTTGTGCCGCCGTGCAGCCAGCAGGCCGCCTCGACCGGACCGACCGTCAGGAGTTCCGGGCGCTCCCGAAGACAGGGCTCGAAGGCCCTGGGACAACGCGGATTGAAGGCGCAGCCCGGCGGGATCGCATCGAGGCGCGGCATGGCGCCGTCGATCTGGGTCAGCCGCTCGACATCGTGGCCGACCAGCGGGATCGAGCCCATCAGGCCGACGGTATAGGGATGCTTGGCACGCAGCACGACCTCTGCCACCGGGCCGACCTCGACGATACGCCCGGCGTACATTACCGCGACCCGGTCGGCGGTCTCCGCGATCACCCCCATGTCGTGAGTCACCAGCATGACGGCGGCGCCGTGGTCGCGGCAGAGGCGCTTCAGCAGGGTGATGATCTGCGCCTGGATCGAAACGTCGAGCGCCGTGGTCGGCTCGTCGGCGATGACCAGGCGCGGATTGGCACAGAGCGCCAGGGCGATCACCACCCGCTGGCGCATGCCGCCGGAGAATTCGTGCGGGTACTGGTCGATGCGCCGCTCGGCGGCGGGAATGCCGACTTCGCGCAGCAGCTCCAAAGCCCGCTTGCGCGCGCCCTTCTCGCTGAGGTCGTTGTGGGTGAGGATGGTCTCGGTGAGCTGGCGGCCGACGGTGTAGAGCGGGTTCAGCGAGGTCAGCGGGTCCTGGAAAACCATGCCGACGTGGCGGCCGCGGATGCGGCGCAGCTGTTCGTAGGGCAGATTGTCGATGCGCCGGCCATCGAAGTGGATCTCGCCGCCGGCGATGCGGCAGGGCGGCTCCAGCAGGCCAATGACGGCCGATCCGGTCAGCGACTTTCCGGCCCCCGACTCGCCGACCACGCCCAGCACTTCGCCTTCGTCGATGTGGAAGGAGATATCGTCGACCGCGACCAGGGTGCCGCGGCGGCCCGGAATCTCGATCCGCAGGTTGTCGACCCGGAGCAGCGGATGGTTGGCTTGCGTGCTGGTCATGACGCTCAGCGCAGCTTCGGGTTCAGGGCGTCGCGCAACCAGTCGCCCAACAGATTGACGGCCAGCACCAGGATGGCCAGCGCGGCGCCGGGGAAGATGGTGATCCACCACTCGCCGGAGAACAGGAAGTCGTTGCCGACCCTGACCAGCGTGCCGAGCGACGGCGAGGTCGCCGGCACGCCGACGCCGAGGAAGGACAGCGTCGCTTCGGTGATCACCGCGATGGCGAGGTTGATGGTGGCGATCACCAGCACCGGCCCCATGACGTTGGGCAGCACGTGGCGCAACATGATGACCAGCGGCGGAATGCCGATGACCCGCGCCGCCTGGACGTATTCCTTGCTGCGCTCGACCATGGCCGAGCCGCGCACCGTGCGGGCGTACTGCACCCAGAACGACAGCCCGATGGCCAGGACCAGCACGTAGAACCAGACTTGGCCGTGCAGGTCGCGCGGCAGCACGGTACGTGCCAGGCCGTCGATCAGCAGTGCGATGAGGATCGCCGGGAAGGTCAGCTGGACGTCGGCGATGCGCATGATGACGGCATCCACCGTGCCGCCGAGATAGCCGCTCAACAGGCCGAGGGAGATGCCGAGCAGCATGGCGAAGACGACCGAGGCGAAGCCGACGCCGAGGGAGATGCGCGCGCCGTAGATCACTGCGGACAGCATGTCGCGGCCCTGGGCGTCGGTGCCGAGCAGAAAACGCGGGTCGCCGCCGTCCATCCAGATCGGCGGCAGCGAGCTGTCGAGCAGGTCGATGGAGGCAAGATCGAAGGGATCGTAAGGCGCCACCAGCGGCGCGAAGACCGCGGAGGCAATGAAGAGAACGGTGACGGCGGCGGAGACCATGACCACCGGCGAACGGGTGAAGGAATACCAGATGTCGCCGTCGAAGAAGCGCCTGACGCCGTCGACGAGCCGTGCGCCGAGGCTCGGTCCGGCAGCGCCGCGGTGTTCCTCTCCGACAGCCATCCCGCCTCCTTACTGATGTCCCGCGGCCACGGCCTTGTCGGCACGCAGGCGGGGGTCGACGACGTAGTACAACAGGTCGACGACGAGGTTGATGACGACGAAGAAGAAACCGACCAGCATGAGGTATGCGGCCATCACAGGGATGTCCACCTCGGAGATCGCCTGGATGAAGAGCAGCCCCATGCCGGGCCACTGGAAGACCTGCTCGGTGATCAGGGCGAAGGCGATGATGGAGCCGAGCTGCAGCCCGGTGATGGTGATCACCGGCACCAGGGTGTTCTTCAGCGCGTGGCCGAAATTGACCGCCCGGTTGGACAGGCCGCGGGCGCGGGCGAACTTGATGTAGTCGGTGCGCAGCACCTCCAGCATCTCCGAGCGCACGAGACGCATGATCAAGGTCATCTGGAACAACGCCAGGGTGATCGACGGCAGGATCAGGGCCAGCAGGCCGGACTCGGTGAGGAAGCCGGTCGACCACCACCCGAGCTGAACGGTATCGCCGCGTCCGAAGGTGGGCAGCTGCGGCACCAGATGAAAGCCGATCGCCGCGTTGATGTCCTGCGACAGCACGCCGAAGACGAGAATCAGCAGGATGCCTATGAGGAAGGTCGGCAGCGAGATACCGATAAGGGATAAGGCGAGGAAGACCTGCGAGAGGAAGCCGCGCCGGTGCAGCCCGGTATAGACGCCCATCGGCACGCCGATGAACAGCGCCAGGGCGGCGGCCACGAGGGAGAGCTCCAGCGTGGCCGGCACCCGCTCGGCGATCAGCTGGGCGACCGGGCGGCGGTGGCGGTAGGAGATGCCGAAATCGCCCTGCGCGGCGTTCAGCAGGAAGCGCCCGTACTGCACGACGAAAGGATCGTCGAGGCCGAGGCGCTCGCGCAGCTCCGCGCGCTGCGCCAGGGTAGTGTCCTGACCGACCATGTTGTTGATCGGATCGCCGACGTAGGTGAACAGCGAGAAGGCGATGAAGCCCACCGCCAGAAGCACCAGGATGGACTGCAGCAGTCGTCGGACGACGAAGGCGATCATTGGGTCCTGACTCTGCCCCCGGGGATAAGGTCAACGGACGGCGAAAACAAAAAAGGGGCCCGGGCGAAGCCGCCCGGCCCCTCTAACGTAGCATTGGACCTACTTCACCGTCACGTACTGCAGGTGAAAGATGTCGTCGGGGCGCTGGGCCACGGTCACCCTGTCGCTGACGCCCCACGACAGCGGCTGCTGGTGCAGCGGAATGTGCCCCACCTCGTCAGCGTGGATCCTGCTGGCCTCGTCGATCAGCGCCTGACGCTTCTCCGGGTCGGTCTCGACCTGGATCAGGTCAGACAGCTCGCTAACCCGCTCGTTGCAGTAGCCGCCGAGATTGAAGGAGCCCTTGCCGTCGACGCGGCAGGCCATCAGCGAGACAATGGCATTGTGCGCATCGAAGGTCGATGGCGTCCAGCCGAGCAGGTAGAAGCTGGTGTCGTAGCCGTTCTGCGCCAGCACCTTGGCGAAATACTTCGACTTGGTCTGCGCCAAGAGGTCGATCTTGACGCCGATGCGCGCGAGCATCGAGGCGACCGCCTGGCAGATCCGTTCGTCGTTCACATAGCGGTCGTTCGGGCAGTCCATGGTCACCGTGAAGCCGTCGGCATAGCCGGCCTCGGCCAGCAGTGCCTTGGCCTTGTCGACGTCGTAGGGCAGCCGCTCGTTGAGGGCCGGGTTGAATCCGTTGATCTCCGGCGCGAACATCAGGTTGCTCGGCGTCGAGGCGCCGCGCATGATCTTGTCCTTGATCGCCTCCATGTCGATGGCCTGGTAGAAGGCCTGGCGCACCCGCTGGTCCTTGAAGGGATTCTTGCCCTTCATGCTGGAGTACAGCAGCTCGTCGCGATCCTGGTCGAAGCCGAGGAAGATGGTACGCGCCTCCGGCCCAGTCAGCGGGCTGACGCCGTTGGCGTCTTCCAGCCGCTTCCAGTCCTGCACCGGCACCGGATGGGCCATGTCGACGTCGCCGGAGATCAGCGCCGCCACCCGGGTGGCGTCCTGCCCGATGGGCGTGAAGATCCCCTCGCTGACGTTGCTCTTGTTGTCGCCCCACCAGTCGGGATTGGGCACCAGCACGGTGCGCACGTCCGGCTGCCGCTCCTTCACCACGTAGGGCCCGGTCCCGTTGGCGTTCAGGTTGGCGTAGTTGCCCTGATCGTCGCCCCTGATGTTGGTGGCCTCGGTGGTGCCGTGCTGCTCCGACCACTCCTTGTCCATGATGAAGAAGATCTCGAGCTGCAGCGGCAGGATGGGATCCGGCTGCGGCGTGACGATATCGACCGTGTAGTCGTCGACCTTCACGGCTTTGTCGATCAGGGTGGCAACCACCTTCAGGTCGGATCCCTCGGTGCGGATGCGGTCGACCGAGAAGAGCACGTCGTCCGCATTGAAGGGATTGCCGTTGTGGAAGGTCACGCCCTGACGCAGGGTGAAGCGCCAAACCGTCGGCTCGACGTTCTCCCAGGAGATCGCCAGCGCCGGCTGCAGCTGCAGGTCGGGCGTGCGGGTGACCAGACCCTCGTAGAAGTTCGACTGGAAGCCCAGCGTGAAGGTCTCGAACAGGCCGTGGGGATCCAAGGTCTGAACGTCGCCCTGGAAGGCCCACTTGAAGGTTTCGGCAGCGGCGCCCGCACCGCCGGCGGCGATCCCGACGGCCGCCGCGGCGGCTAGCACACTGCGCCTCACAGACATAACTCGTTGCCCAAACATTGCCACGTCCCCCTGTCGGTTCCGTCCGGACTTCCGCCGGCTGTGCGTTGATTTTCGATGCCTATGATTCAACTTAAAGGAAAGCTTGTTGAAATGTGGCTTTTGTCGGACTCAGCCTATTACGAGCCGGTCGCGCAAAACAAGCGGCTTGCCCGCCCTTCGCCGCGGCGTGTCGACTACCCTCACAGCGCGTTCTTGACGAAACGGCCGCCCTTCACGATCGCCGGCAGATGCGCGCCCTGATGTTCCAGCAAGCTGAGATCGGCCAGCGGGTCGCCGTCCACCACCAGCAGATCGGCGAGGGCCCCGGCCGCCACCACGCCGAGGTCCCCCTCGGCATTGAGCAGCGCCGCATTGACGGCGGTCGCCGAACGCAGGATCTCCGCCGGCGACAATACCTCCGCGCGGATGGCGAACTCCTGCGACTGGTGCACCTGCATGGCGCCCAAGAGGTCGGTGCCGAAGCCGACCGACACACCGGCGGCTTTCAGGATCTCCAGCGACTGCACGCCGGCCGCGCGCACCACCTTCAGCTTCTCCAGGCCGACCGCCGGCAGGCCGAGCTCCGGGCCGAAGCGCTCCAAGGCATCGTAGGTGACGAGCGTCGGCACCACGTAGGCGCCGGTCTCGGCGCAGCGCCGCGCCGTCGCGGCATCGATGAGGTTGGCGTGCTCGATGGAGCGCACGCCGAAGTCGACGCAGCGCGCGATGGCCTCCGGCGTATAGGCATGGGCCATGACGTAGGTGCGCCACGACTGCGCCTCCCAGACGATGGCGCGAATCTCCTCCTCCGAGTACTGCAGGTTCCAGATCGGGTCGCTCGGCGAGGAGACCCCGCCGGAGGCCATGATCTTGATCTGCGTCGCGCCCTTGCGCAGCTCTTCGCGCGCGGCCTGGCGCACCGCCGGCACGCCGTCGGCAATGGTGCCGAAGACGTTGCTGCCCTGACCGCAGAGACAGACGCCAGAATGGCCGGCCTCCGGCGACCGGAAGTCTGCGTGGCCGCCGGTCTGCGTCAGCGCGCGGCCGGAGTAGAACAGGCGCGGCCCCGCGATGAGACCCGCCTTGATCGCCATCGCCAGGCCGTGGTCGGCGCCACCGGCATCGCGCACCGTGGTGAAGCCGCGCTGCAGCGCCGCCTCCAGCAGATTGCGGGCGTGCTGGTGCAGGAAAGAGCGCGGCATGGCCTCCATCTTGGCGAAGTCGGGGTCGGCCGCCATGGCATGAAAATGTGCGTCGATCAGGCCGGGCATAAGGGTGCGGCCCTTGAGGTCGAAAGCCTCGGCGCCGGCCGCCTTGATCGGCCGGTCGGAAACCTCCTTGATGCGCTCCGCCTCGACCAGCACGTGGCGGTCTTCGTGCAGCTCACCGCTGAGGCTGTCGAACAAGCGGCAGTTCTCGAACAGGATCATCGCGCCGCGGCTCCCCCCGTCTCTGCGCGCAGGTCGTGCAGCGCCGCGCGGGCGACCGGCTCGGCCTCGGCCCAGTCCACGCCGGGCTTCAGGCGCGGATCGTAGAGCAGGCGCACCATCAGGCGGTCCCGCTCGGTGAGGTCGTCCTGGCGGCCGGAGTCGCTGAAGATCGAGTCGGCCTCCGGATCGAGGTCGTGCCTGAGACCCATGACCTGCGTCGTCTGCTGCACCAGGCAGCCCTGCACCGTGCGCTCGCCGCGGTCGGTGCGCACGAACACGACGGCGAAGTCGATGCCGCCGCCGCTCGGCCAGCCGCCCCAGAGGAAGCCGAAGCAGGTGCTGTCCGCCCGCTCGGCCAGCAGCGACTCGAAGTGCCGAGGGTCGGTCACGCGGTGGCTGTAGAGGCCGCGGTGGCGGCGCGCGTAGTCGATGGGGTCGTCGGCGAAGAACACCAGCAGGTTGGCGCCCGGCGGTGTCGCCTCGTCGACCGCAAGGCCGCTGAGATCGGCGAGCGCCGCGAAATGCCGCCGCGCGATCTCCCGCTCGCCCTCGCTCGTCGCATCGACAAGGGCGACGCGAATCGGCTGCTGCCACTTCGCGAGCTGCCCCGGGCCCGATCCGAACACGAGGCGGCGGAAGTCGTCCAGCTGCGCCGCCTCGGCGGGATCCGGGGACCACGGCGCCTCGGCCGCCGTGCAGCCCGCGACCAGCAGCACCGCGCCGATCAGCCAACCACGGATCGCTCCAGACATCTTCCTGACTCCCCCAAAAAGCCCGCTGCCGGGCAGCAGCTCTGCCGATTTCGCACGGCTGATCAGCAATTTAACTGCTATCATAGCTCGATAAGCAAAGATTCTGGAGCGTCGCAAGATCGTGGCGGTTAACCCGCGTTCCCGGGCACCCCAGATATCTCCTATCAGCCCCGACCGCCGAAACTCCCGCAACGCTTCACGAGAGCCAAAGACCGTCGCCCGCATGTACGCCATCTTCGAGCGCCTTTTCGATCCTCTCGCCCCCTCAAAGGTTAGCCGGCCGCCGACGGCGACGGCGGCCTTCTTCTGGCACTTCCTGGGGCCGATCCGCGGGCTGCTGATCGTCACGCTGCTGATCTCCGGGGTCGCCGCCGGCGCCGAGCTGGCGCTTTACGCCTTCCTCGGCGTGCTGGTCGACTGGATGACGGTGGGCAGCCCGGAGACCTTCCTCAGCGAGCACGGCTGGGCCCTCGCCGGCATGGCCTTCGTCGCGCTGCTGCTGCGGCCTGTCGCCACCTTGGTGTCGCGCGGCCTCATCAACCTCGGCCTGGCGCCGGGGCTGACCAACCGGGTGCGCTGGCTGAACCACCGCTACGTCGTGCGCCAGAGCCTCACCTACTTCCAGAACGACTTCGCCGGGCGCATCGCGCAGAAGGTGATGCAGACCGGCCACGCGGTGCGCGAGGCGGTCATCAACGTCATCGACGGCGTGTGGTTCCTGCTCATCTACCTGATCGGCACCCTCGCCCTCTTCGCCGGCATCGACTGGCGCCTGCTGCTGCCGGTGGTGGTCTGGACCTTCGGCTACGCGGCGGTGATATACAACATGGTGCCCCCGGTGCGCCGCAAGTCGGCCGCCGTGTCGGAATCAAACTCGGCGCTGACTGGCCGCGTGGTCGACAGCTACACCAACATCCAGTCGGTGAAGCTGTTTGCCCATGCCGAGCGCGAGGACGCCTTCGTCGCCGAGGTGATCGGCCGCCACACCGCCACGCTGCGCGACCTGATGCGCGCGATCTTCCTGATGACGGTTACCCTCACGGTGCTGAACACCCTGCTGATCCTGGCGGTCACCGGCCTCGCCGTTCTGCTGTGGATGGGCGGCGGCATCACCGTCGGCGCCATCGCCGTCGCCATCGGCCTGATCATCCGCCTGACGCAGATGTCGGGCTGGATCCTGCGCACGGTGACCAACCTGTTCGAGAACATCGGCACGGTGCAGAACGGCATCGACACCATCTCGCAGCACTACTCGGTGACCGACAAGTCGGATGCTGCCGAGCTGCGGGTCACCGCGGGCGAGGTGCGCTTCGAGGACATCGGCTTTCACTACGGCCAGGAAGGCGGCATCATCGACCGGCTGTCGCTGACCATCCGGCCCAGCGAGAAGGTGGGCATTGTCGGGCGCTCGGGCGCCGGCAAGTCGACGCTGGTGAACCTGCTGCTGCGCTTCTACGACCTGGAGAGCGGGCGGATTCTGATCGACGGCCAGGATATATCCGAGGTGACGCAGCACAGCCTGCGCGCGCAGATCGCGATGGTCACCCAGGACACCGCCCTGCTGCACCGCTCGATCCGCGACAACATCGTCTACGGCAAGCCCGATGCCAGCGAGGCGGAGGTGCGGCGCGCGGCCGAGCTGGCGGAGGCGGCCGACTTCATCCCCGCGCTGCGCGATCTGCGCGGCCGGCGCGGCTACGACGCCCACGTCGGCGAACGCGGCGTAAAGCTTTCCGGCGGCCAGCGCCAGCGCATCGCCATCGCCCGGGTGATCCTCAAGGACGCGCCGATCCTGGTGCTCGACGAGGCGACCTCGGCGCTCGATTCGGAGGTCGAGGCGGCGATCCAGGGCCAGCTGAAGCACCTCATGCAGGGCAAGACGGTGATCGCCATTGCCCACCGCCTCTCCACCATCGCCGCCATGGACCGGCTGGTGGTGGTGGACCAGGGCAACATCGTCGAAGAGGGCACGCATCACGAGCTGCTTGCCAAGGGCGGCCTCTACGCGCAGCTCTGGGAGCGCCAGTCCGGCGGCTTCATCGGCGTCGACGAGGCCGCGGCCGCGCGCAAGGCGTCATGAGCCTGCGCACTCCGTCCTGCTGAGCTCGCACAGCTCGCCGCTCGATCTCGCTACGACGATTTGCACCACTGTCGTCCCGGGGCTTGTTCCTACTGGATTCACACATTTCGGATGTCCCAGCCGTGTTTGATGGCGTGGAATTG
>WHTV01000111.1 GCA_009377535.1 Kiloniellaceae bacterium | reverse complement strand
GGTTTCCAGGACCTCGTTGGAATCGAAGACGTCGTAGACGACCTTGATGCCCGTTTCCTTCTCGAAGTCCGCCAGGATCGATTCGTCGATGTAGTCGGACCAGTTGTAGACATGGACGACATTTTCCTGCGCGGCGGCGGGCCACTGCGCCAGGGCAAAAGCGATCAGCGCAGCCGCCGGGGCGGCGAATTTCGATCTAGTCATTCCTGCTTCCCTGTTTGACATGACTTCGTGTCGACGCTTGTTTGCGCCAGTTTCCGGCCGCTCGGGCCTTAATCCCTTTGATATCAGGCGCCCCGGCAGCGCTTGTCAATCCCAGAACCGGGCCGAATTGACGTTCCCGTTGCAGCACTTTGCCAAATCTACGCCCTCCGAGGGAACTTTCCGGTGACTGCCGCGTTGGGGCATCGGTTGCGACCGCAGGTATGTTTGCCTCTGCCCTAACTTCGCCTTTTTTGCGCGCCAAAGATCAAGGGTTGTGATGGGACCTTCCCTGGCGATAACCTAACAACCCTGAGGTTTCGGTGAAGCAACCAGAAGTAGGCGTTCGCCGATGCGCCAGGACCAGCCGGTGGCCTGAAGCGAGGTCGATTTAACGCTTCTGTCGGCAGAACGAGGGGCGGGCCAAATTTGTCACACCAGGGCGGATGCGTTGCAGACTAGGGACTTCGCGTCTTATTCTGAAGCAACGGACAGGGCACGGCATTGCTCCCCCACGGCAGTCTTAGGATTTCGTTAAGAAATTGGGGTTCACGATTGATGGGTCCCGGCTTATGGCCGGGACCGTGCGAAGATCAGGAAAATGATAATGAGACTCCTAACCGGGGTCCTGGGGATGGCATTGCTGGGTCTTTCCGCGTGCGCGGAACTGGGCATCCAGTTCCCCGATCTGCGCGGTCCGGGAGCCGAGGTCGCAACTCCTGTGCTCGCCGATCAGGCACTGAGCAATGCGGGCCGGTTCCCAGAGGACGTGACGGACGAAGTGGCAAAACCAATGCCGTTGCCGCCGCGGCCGCTCCGCAAGCCGGAAGTTCCCCAGGCCGCCCTCGAAGCGGCGCGCCCGCCCCAGGTCGATCCCGAGGCGCTGGTTGGGCTCGATTTCGAGCGCACGAGCGAGCTGCTGGGCGATCCGTCGCTGCTCATCGAGCAGCCGCCGGCCAAGATCTGGGCCTACAATGGCCGCAACTGCGTGCTGCAGGTGTTTTTCTACCCCAAAGTAGGGGGCAGCGATTTTCGTGTGCTGACATATGAGGTCAAAGGCGGGCCGGAGAGCCCGGCGGCGAGAACTGGGGAAGCGACCAAGACCGAAGAGATGAAAGAATTCGCCCGACTTTGCTTGAGCGAGCTTCTGGCGCAGGCCGAGGCGAGCCGTGCGGGCAAGGAGATCGTGCCCGTGCAGCCTGCCAATGGAACGACCAGGGGCGGCGGTTAAGTTCTTTGAAAAGCGAGGTGCAGGCAAACAATGAGGGGGCGCCAATGGCGCAAGTACAATGATGGCATTGCAGCCGGTCGTGACAGAAACAAACTTCAATCGTGTCTTCATCGTCGACGATGACGACCTTTTCCGCGAGTCGCTGGGACTCAACCTGGCGGAAGAAGGCTACGAGGTAGTCGACTTCGCCAATGGCGAGAGCGTGCTGGAATTCATGATGTCCGGCGAGGAGGCCGAGGCGGTGCTGCTGGATTGGCGCATGCCGGGCCTCGATGGTCTTGCCGTGCTGCGCCGCATGCGCGAGTGCCGCATTCAGACGCCGGTGATCTTCCTCACCGTCTTGAGTGATGAGATCTACGAGGAAGCTGCCTTGAAATGGGGTGCGGTCGACTTTATCGACAAGTCGCGCCGCCTGCCGATCATCCTGCAGCGCCTGAAGCTGATCACCGAGGGCGTGAAGCCCTCCGCCGAGGGCGGTGGCCAGACGCCGGCCGTGATCCGCAACGGACCGCTGGAGTTGAAGACGGATATCAGCCGTGCCTTCTGGGCCGGCAAGCAGGTCGACCTCACCCTCACCGAGTTCGCCATCGTCCTCTTCCTGGTGTCGCAGCAGGGCGGCGACGTCTCCTATCGCCAGATCTACGACATCGTGCGCGGCAAGGATTTCGTGGCCGGCTACGGGCCGGACGGCTACCGCGCCAACGTCCGCTCCTTCATCAAGCGCATCCGCAAGAAGTTCCGCGATGTCGATGACAATTTCGACGGCATCGAGAACTACCCCGGTTTCGGCTACCGCTGGCGCGATCAGAGCGACAAGGGCGGGGCCTAGTCGTCATGACTGCCCGGGTAGAGGGCCCGGCCTCACGGCCGGTGCCCAGCAGCTTCTACTTCGGGCTGCCGTTCCGCTCGCTGATCAGCAAGCTGATGCTGCTGTTGATCATTTTCTGTGCGGTTCCGATCATTCTCTACATCCAGTTCCGCGAGGCCGATGCGGAAAAGCGCTTCCTGCTGATGGAAAGCGTGCGCGAGCAGGGCCGCATGGTGGCCGAGAGCCTGCGCCCGCTGTTGGAGCAGCAGGAAATTTCCTCGCTGCCGCTGCTGAACGACGAAGTGGCCCGCTTCGCCACCCAGCAGACCGGCGTGAAGGTGTTGTTCCGCCCCGCCGGCGAGTTCGGTGCCGAAAGCTTCTTCTTCGTCGCTTCGCAGCCGACCATCGGGCCGACCGAGCTGGACGCGGAACGCGACCGCCTGGTCGAGCGCGGCGTATTCGACAACCTCGCCCAGAGCTGCTGGGGCGAACTCTCCATGGCTCTGCGCCATCGTCGACCCTCCGGCGCGGAAGAGCTGCTCACGTCCATTACGCCGATCAATACCGGGGCCGGCTGCTGGGCCGTCATCACCACCCATTCGACCACCGAATTCCTCGGCACATCGATCGACCAACCTTACTGGAAGACCATCGAAGTGCGCATCGCTGCGGCGATCTATTTCGCCATGGCGATCTTCACCATCGGCCTCTTCGTGTCGATCTGGCGCGGCCTGATGCGCTTTCGCCGTCTGGCGCGCAGCATCCGTACCGGGGCCAGCCACGTCAGCTTCGCCCAGCAGAACCGGGTGCCGGAGTTGGCGCCGGTGGCCGAAGAATTCGACCGCATGACCATAGCGTTGCAGGATTCCGCCGAAAGCATACGCCTGGCCGCCGAAGACAATGCCCATGCCTTCAAGACGCCGATCGCCATCATGCGCCAGTCGCTGGAGCCGCTGCGGCGCATGGTCGCACCGGAGGAGGTGCGCGGCCAGCGTGCCCTGGACGTGCTGGAAGTGTCCATCGACCGCCTCGACCACCTGGTTGCCTACGCGCGCCGGTTGGAAGAGACCACCGCCGAGCTGCTCGACCCGCCGCGTCAGCGCATCTGCCTGACCCACATCGTCGAACGCATGCTGTCGGCCTACGCCGACACCTTCGCCAGCCGCCGCCTGATCCTCGATGCCCGCTTGCAGCCCGATATTTTCGCGCTGGCGGGCGAAGATCTCGTCGAGACGGTGTTGGAGAACATCTTCGACAACGCCATCGAAGTTTCGCCCAACGGCTCCAAGATCATTGTGGAACTGCGCTCCGTGCAGGGGCGGGCCGAGCTTGCGGTGCTCGACCGCGGCCCCGGCGTGCCGCACGGCGAGTTGACGCGCATTTTCGAGCGCTACGTCTCCTTGCGCTCCCGGCCGAAGCCCGGCGACGAGGAAGGCGGCGAGGGCGGCCCGCACATGGGCATCGGTTTGTGGATCGTCCGCCGCAACCTGCAGGCGATCGGCGGAAGCGTTCGAGCGGAAAATCGTCCTGATGGCGGCCTCGCCATGGTCATGCGCTTCCCCCTCGCGGGTTGAGGCGATTTCGAGGCAGTCATTTCCCGCGACTGACGAATTCTTGCTAAATTGCTCGTTTTGTTGAGTTTCATCGCCACAACTTTGACGCACCCTTTAGTTGCGAGGCTCTTGTAGCTTCACAGCGATGCGGAGTAAAAAGACCTCTCATGTCATTGAACTCGCCACCGGTCCCCTAGGCCCAGTGGGGAACGAGGCGAGTGGCATGAACTGGGATAGGGGAAGCGTTCTGACGGCCCCTCCCTTCGGGTACTCCCCCGAGCTTCCCCTGCGCCGGCCGGGTGGCCCGAAAGCCCGGCCGGCGCACTCCGCAGCCCGACTCCCGAGCAGCATCGCCAGCAGCTTGCGCCGCCTCAAGGGGCTGCACCAGCGCCTGTCGCTCTGTCGTGTCACCCTGGCGCGGGGTTGCGACAGCCGCCTCACCGCCATCGAAGACCGCTCGCTGATTGCGGAACTGGCCGCGGACGGCGCTTTGATCGTGATCTTCATCCACCCGCCAGGCATCGGCGACGAAGCCGCGGCTTGCGGCCTCTTCACCCGCCTGGAGCAGGCCCTGCAGCCCGGCGGCGTGCCGCTGCGGGCGGTCAGCGTCAGCGTGGTGCATTGCGATGCCGCGGCCATCGACGAGGGCGATACCACCCTCGATGTCCTGATGGCCGCGCCGAGCAGCCCGCTGATCACCATCGGCACGTTCGAACAGACGGCGGCCTCGGCCTGATCTCCTGACTTCGCCTGTCCGATGGCTCCCCGCTAGGCGGTTGCCACGCTTCTGCTTTCCGCCCCCACGGACTTCTCCAGCGTTGGATAGTGCAGGCCGAGCGTCACGGCGCGACCGGCTAGGAACAGCATCAGGCTGAGCCATAGGCCGTGGTTGCCGAAGGACGGCACCAGCAGCCAGTTGGCGAGCAGGAAGATTCCGAGCGACAGGACCATCGCGTTGCGCATCGCCGCCGTGCGCGTGGCGCCGATGAAGATGCCGTCCAGCATGAAGCTCCACACCGAGACCAGGGGCGAGATGACGACCCACCCGAGGTAGGCCTCGGCGCTGAGGCGAACCTCGGGCAGCGAGGTGAAGAGGGCGATCAGCGAAGGGCCGGCGAGCAGCAGGAACAGGCTGATGAAGGCTGCCGCCGCCAGGCCCCAGAGGGTGCAGACGATCACGGCGCGGCGGAAGGTCTCCCGACTGCGGGCGCCCAGGGCGCTGCCGGCCAGGATTTCGGCGGCGTGGGCGAAGCCGTCGAGGCCGTAGACGATGAAGGCGTGGAACTGCTTGAGGATGGCGTTGCCGGCCAGCACCACGTCGCCGAACCTGGCGCTCTCGGCGGTGAAGATGACGGTGACCAGCAGCAAGCAGAGGGTGCGCAGGAAGATGTCGAAGTTGACCCGCATCAGCGCCGCCAGCCGGGACCGGTCGCGCAGCCGCGCCCAATCCTTGCGGTCGGGCAACCGCCCAAGGCCGTGCAGGATGAGGACGAGGCCGCCCGCAGCCGCGGCAACCTCGGCGATCAGCGTCGCCCAGGCAACGCCGGCGACGCCCCAGCCGAAGCCGACCACGAAGATCAGATCGAGCAGAATGTTGGTGCCGTTCAGCAGTAGCTGCAGCACCAGGGCGGTGCGTGCCCGCTGGACGCCGAGCAGCCAGCCCAGCACCACGTAGTTCACCAGCGAGGCCGGTGCGCTCCACACCCGGATGTCGAAGTAGGCGGCGGTATGTCCGCTGACCTGGCTGCTCGCTTCTATGGCCCAGAGAGCGACGAGCTTCACCGGGCTCTGCAGCAGGACCAGCAGGCAGCCGAAGCCGAGCGCCAGGGCGAGGGGGCGCAGCAGGCAGGCGCGCAGCTCCGCCGCGTCGCCGGCGCCATGGGCCTGGGCGGTGAAGCCGGTCGTGCCCATCCGCAGGAAGCCGAAGGCCCAGTACAGGAAGCTGAAGATAACGCTGCCGACGGCGACGCCGCCGATGTAGCTGGGGTCCGGCAGGTGGCCGACCACAGCGGTGTCGACCGCACCCAGCAGCGGCGTCGTCAGGTTGGCGAGGATGATCGGGCCGGCGAGGCGCCAGACCCGGTGATTCCAACCGCCGCCCTGCCCGCCGCGCAGGCCGCCCGTCGCTTCGACGGCGGCGGTCGCAATCTCCGGAGGCGGCGGACGGTCGGTCATCGGGAAAGGACGAGGAGGTTTTTGGCGGGATGGGCGGAGTCGAAGCGCCTGGCAGGCGGGCCGCTGCGATCATAGGCCGTCGGCTCGGCCGCGGCCAAGTCTCGCCCGGCCCGGCGGTGATCTGGCGGGGTGGGGCAGCCTTGCAGCAGGCGCGGGGCACGGCGGCTTGGCGTGCCCCGCCGGTATCACTAAGATGCCGCCGGCAAGCGCCCGTCCGGGGCGCCGTATGAGACATCGAGCGCCCGGCGCGGGAACCTCCGCCAGGGCCGCGGCGTCGGTAAAACAAGAGTCCGAGGGGCCTATGGCAATCCAGCATCCTTATCTTCTGTTTCTCGGCGACGCGCCGGACCAGCTCGCGGCCAAGACCGCGCAGGGCATCGCCCACTGGCGCCCGGAGTGGTGCGTGGGCCAACTCCGCCTCGACGGCTGCAAGGCCAACCTCGGCCTCACCGATATGACCCTGGAGGAAGGCCGTGCCGCCGGCGCCAAGACGCTGGTCATCGGCGTGGCCAACCGCGGCGGCGTGTTCTCCGAGGCCTGGATCTCCCTGCTCGAGCGGGCCCTGCTGCTGGGCTACGACCTGGCCGCCGGCCTGCACAACCGCCTCATCGACGTGCCGGTGCTGAAGGCCGCCGCGGCCCAGCACGGCCGCCAGCTCTTCGACGTGCGCCATCCGGCCCGTGAGTTTGACGTGGCCACCGGCCGCAAGCGGCCGGGCAAACGGCTGCTCGCCGTCGGCACCGACTGCTCGGTCGGCAAGATGTACACGGCGCTCGCCATGGAGAAGGAGATGAAGGCACGCGGCATGAAGGTGGATTTCCGCGCCACCGGCCAGACCGGCATCCTCATTGCCGGCCAGGGGGTCTCCATCGATGCGGTGGTGGCCGATTTCATCTCCGGCGCCGTCGAATATCTCTCCCCGGCCAACGACGCTGATCACTGGGACATCATCGAGGGGCAGGGCTCGCTGTTCCATGCCTCCTTCGCCGGCGTCTCCCTGGGTCTGCTGCACGGCGCCCAGGCCGACGCCCTGTTGCTCTGCCACGAACCGACGCGCGCACACATGCGCGGCTTGCCCGACTACAAGCTGCCGGCGCTCGAGGCCTGCATGGAGGCGAATCTCGCCGCCGCGCGACTTACCAATTCCGCGGCGCGCTTCGTGGGCATCGCAGTGAACACCTCGCAGATGGACAAGGCCGAGGTCGAAGGCTACCTGCGTGGGCTGGAGGACGACTTCGGTCTGCCCGCCGTCGATCCCTTCGCCAGCGGCGTGGCGCCCCTGGTCGATCGGCTCGGCCAGCCGTGATGACGCTTCTCACGGTTCGTTCCGAATCCTGGCCGATCCGAGGCAGCTTCACCATCTCCCGCGGCAGCAAGACCTCGGCCGAGGTGGTGGTGGTCGAGCTCAGCCGCGACGGCAATATCGGCCGCGGCGAGGCGGTGCCCTATGCCCGCTACGGCGAATCCATGCAGAGCGTGCTCGACGAGGTCGAAAGCCTGCACGGCCCCCTGGCCGAGGGCCTCGATCGCCAGGGCCTGCAGGCGCTGCTGCCGGCCGGCGCGGCGCGCAACGCCATCGACCTCGCCTTCTGGGACCTGGAGAGCAAGCTCACCGGCAAGCGCCATTGGGAACTGGCCGGCCTGCCACCGCCGCTGCCGGTGGTCACCGCCTTCACGCTGTCCCTCGACACGGTCGACAACATGGCTGCGAAGGCGGCGGAGAACGCCGAGCGACCGCTGTTGAAGCTGAAGCTCGCCGGGCCGGACGATCTCGACCGCGTGGCCGCCGTGCGCCGCAAGGCGCCCGCTGCGCGCATCATCGTCGATGCCAACGAGGCCTGGACGGTGGCCCAGTACACGGCGCTGGCGCCCAGGCTGCTCGCGCTCGGCGTCGAGATGATCGAGCAGCCGCTGCCGGCCGGCGACGATGCGGCCCTGGCCGGGATCGAACGCCCGGTGCCCGTCTGCGCCGACGAATCCTGCCATGACACGGCGACCCTGGCGGACCTCAAGGGGCGCTATGATATGATCAACATCAAGCTCGACAAGACCGGTGGCCTGACCGAGGCTTTGAAACTGAAGGCGGCTGCCGAGGCGGAGGGCTATGGCATCATGGTCGGCTGCATGCTGGCAACCTCGCTGGCCATGGCACCGGGCGTGCTGCTGGCCCAGGGCGCTCCCGTAGTCGACCTCGACGGCCCGCTGCTGCTGGCCGAGGACCGCCAGCCGGCGCTGAAGATCGAGGGCAGCCTGGTCTACCCACCCGCCACCGCGCTCTGGGGATAACGAAGCCATGTTCAGGAAAGCCGCGTTTTCCGTCGTCCTGCTGCTGCAGCTCCTGGCCGCGCCGTCGGTAGCGGCCGAGTACCAGGAAGGCCAGGTCTGGAGCTACGGCACGCGGGCCGGCGAGGAAGGCTCGCGACTCTACATTGTCCGCATCGACAGGGAATTGAGCATCAGGCCGATCTTCCACATCTACGTCGACGGACTGAAGCTGAGGAATCCGCTGATGGAAGGCGGTCTACAGGAACACCTGCCCCACGCGCCGGTCGACCAGGAGACCCTTGATGCCAGTGTCGTCGAGCTGTTGCAGGCCGATGCGCCGATGCCCCATATCGGCGAAGGCTATAGCCTCTGGCGCGAAGCCTTCGGCCAGGGCAGGGCCGGTGTCTTCACCCAGCCGGTGAACGAGATCGTCCAGCACATCGAGAATGCCTTCAACGCGCCGAAGTAAGCCGCAGACAGCTTCTTAGGCGTCGCCGGCCGTGGACAAAGACTTCATCGACCTCTACTGCGAGCGGATCGGGCCGGGGCTCTGGGCGGAGCCGTGGAACGCGGTGACCAACCTCGCCTTCGTCTTTGCCGCCCTGCTGCTGGCCGCCACCGTTCGGCGCGCAGAGGCAGATGTGCGGCGTGACCCCGGGATTCTCGGCCTGGTCGCGCTGGTCTTCGTCATCGGCCTCGGCAGCGGCCTCTTCCACAGCTTCGCGCGGTTCTGGTCGATGCTGGCCGACGTCATCCCCATCGCGCTTTTCATCCTGCTCTACATGTACCTGGCGCTGCGGCGTCTGCTCGCCCTGCCGCTCTGGGGCTGCCTGCTGGGCGTCGCCGTCGTGCTGGTGCTGACCGTGGTCATGCCTGTCGGCTTCGGCTTCAGCGTCTCCACCTACGGCGTAGCTCTGGCGGCCATGCTGGGTGTCGGCGGGGCCCTTCACCTCGGCCAGCGCCATCCGGCCGGCCCACGCATTCTGATCGCTGCCGGGCTCTTCGCCGTCTCGCTGGCCTTCCGCACGGCCGACCTGCCGCTCTGTGCCGTACTGCCGCTCGGCACGCATTTCGTTTGGCACATCCTGAACGCCGTGGTGCTCTTCAGTCTGACCCGCACCATGATGATCCACGGAAAGCGCGCGGCGTGAGGCAAGCGGCTGCTGCCGTCACTGGCTGCCAGCGCCGGCCTCGGCCGAACCCTGGTTGTCCTCCAGCTGGGCGGTGTAGGTGTAGCGCCTCAGGATCGGCAGCAGCCGCTTCCGCAGGTCGTCCGAAAGGGTGCGCATGTAGGTCGCGGTGACGTGGCTGGAATCGTAGTAGACCATCACATTGCCGATGACCGGCGGGCACTCCGTGTCGGTGCAGAAGCGGTCCGTCAAGTCCAGGAAATGCAGATTGTCGCTGCGGGGGATGGCGAGAGGGGCGGTGATTTCTTTCGGCAGGGCGGCGCGGTCCTTGGCGCACCTCGGCGAGAGAGGGCCGTGGACCTCGACGCACTCCGGAACGTCGAAGCCGAACCAGGGTGTGTCGCGTATCGCCACGACGCCGATCCCCGCGTCGAGAAGCTTCTGCCACTGCTGCTGATAGCCGAAAGGGATCTCCTCCCTGCCGCCGATGACGCGCGTCGACGTGGTGAACACCAGCGCCGGCTTCTCCGCGGTCAGTCGCGCGATCAGGCGCTCGTTCCAGACTTGGCAGGACTCCTGGTACTCGGTGACTTTTGACATCTGCTCGGTGCTCAGCACGCAGCTGCTCTTGGTGAAGGTGACGATCCTCCAATCCTCGTACCGCTGCAAAAGGGATTGAAGGACGGGCAGCCAGTGCGCGCTGTGCGATCCACCGACCAGCGCCAGCACGTTGGGCGCGTCTTTGGGGCCGAAACTGCAGCTGAGAAGGGCGTCATCGTAGAGCGTCTGGTGACAGCCGCCGCGGTAGACCTCGGCGTTGTCCCACTTCACCGTGAAAGGACCTGGGTGAATGGGGATGCCGTCGGGAGCGGCGCCGGCGTTGTCGATGGCGGCCGCGCCTGGGTAGCGCCCGGCATCGGCGATGCGCTGCTGCTCGGCGGTGATGTCGCGCTCGATCTGCAGCTTCCAGACAAAGAGGCAGGCAGCGATGGCCGCGACGGCTCCGGCGGTGCCGAACACGGTGCGCCAGGGCCGGTCGTCGCCCTTGTGGGCCGTCATGGGCCGCTCGACCAATTGCGTGGTGAGATAGGCGAGGACGATCGAGACCGCCAGGACGCCGAAGCCGGCGGCGATGCCGGCGGAGCTCTCACCCCACAGCGTGAGATAGATGACCAGGACCGGCCAGTGCCAAAGGTAGAGGCTGTAGGAGATATTTCCGAACCAGACGAGCGGCGGGGCCGCCAGCAGCCTTTCCACCCCGTAGCGCAGCGGTGGGCCCTCGCCGCAGAGGAGAATCGCGGCCGCCGCAAGGGTCGGCCAGAGCGCCGCGTAGCCGGGAAAGACGGTGGAGACCTCGAGGAGGATGCCGCAGGAAAGGATGAGGGCGAACCCGAGCCAGCCGCCGACGACCCTTTGCGTCGCCGTGAGCGAAAGGCGCGGCAGCACCAGGGCGACGATGCCGCCCAGCGCGAACTCCCAGATCCGGGCGAAGCTGTCGAAATAGGCGAAGGCTTGATTGCGCTGCGTCGCATAGATCGAATAGGCGAGCGACAGAGCAGAGATCCCGACCAGGAAAGACAGCACGGTGATCGGCGAGACTCGGCGGCGGACCAGGGTCAGCGCGGCGAGACAGGCCGCGAGGATAAGAAGCGCCTGCACCTGGGCGGACATCGCCCAGTAGTGTTGTACCACACTGCCGATCTGGCTTCTTGCGAGATAGTCGATCGATGCGAAGGCCAGATACCAATTCTCGACGTAGGCCGTGCTCGCCGCGAACTGATATGTGGTGCCGAGCCAGCGCGTTTTGGGTAGCCAGAAGGGTGCCGAGGCGACGATCACGGCGATGACGAAAAGAGACGCGGGCAACAGCCGACGCGCCAGCCGGGTCGCGAAATGGAACAGGTTGATCGGCGCGCCGGATGCCGCTTGCCGCCCGAGCGAGCCGATCAGCAGGTAGCCGGAAACGATGAAGAAGACATCGACGCCTCCAGAAACCCGGCCGACCCAAATATGATAGATAGCGACCAGAAGTGCGCCAACTGCTCGCAGCCCCTGAATGTCGCCGCGGCGCTTCCTGGTCGTGGCCGTCTGTCCGCTCTGCATATGAGCCGCCTGTACCGAAAGGGATATCTAAGCGTGCAAAACATAGTTCCTGCAGCACGGCCAATCTGTGGCTCTTTCGTGTGTAATTTGGAGGTTTGGTGGTCCCGCCGGTAAGCGCGGCGGACTGCTTTGCATACAGCTGATTGGCCGTCCGCCATCGTTCGGGCAGGGCTAGAGCGCCGGGCGATTAATCTGCAACATAGCCTGCGTCTTTGAGGTAGTTCCA
>WHTV01000110.1 GCA_009377535.1 Kiloniellaceae bacterium | reverse complement strand
CAATCTGTCCCGACCGCCCGCGCCGTCGGTCAGACGCGGTAGTAACGCGAGGCGCGCTTGGCGGCGCTCGCCGCGGCGTCCTCCGGCGACATCTCGCCGGCGCAGACCTGGGCGAACATGTTGACGACGATGTAGTCCGCCATCGCCACCGCCGAGGCGTAGCCGAGCGGTCCCGAATAGCCGTTCCACCGCATGCGCTTGACGGCGTCGCGGTAGGGCGTGTGCTTCGGATCTTCCGTCCACACCGGATTCGAAGCGTAGGCGTCGAGCGGATGCGAGATGTAGCCGATCGCCGCCTGCTGCCACGGTTCGTACTGCTCCTTCTCCCACATGAAGCGGAGATATTCCTTCGCCGCGTTGGGATACTTGGTGTAGTTGAACACCATGGCCTGGGTGAACAGATGCAGCTCGGTCGGCTCGCCGACCGGCCCTACCGGCATGGTGACATGGTTGATGTCCTTCGCCAGTTCCTGCATCGCCGGGTCCTGTGACGTCTTGGCGGCATAGTAGATCGAGATGCCGTTGTTGGTGACGCTGAGCTCGCCGGCCAGAAACGCCTTGTTGTTGTTGGGATCGAGCCACGACAGCGTGCCCGGCACGAAATTCTCATAGAGCTCCTTCACATATTCGAGCGCCTGGACGGTTTCCGGCGAGTCGAGCACGACCTGACCGTCGTCATCGACCATCTTGCCGCCGAAGCCCCAGAGGATGGTGTGGACCCAGCCGTTGCCGTCGCCGACCGCGTTGCCGAGCGCCATGCCCATCGGGTGGCCGTTGGCTTTCAGCTTCTTGGCGCAGTCGAGCACCTGCTGGTAGTCGGTCGGGAAAGCCTCGAAACCGGCCTCCTGGACCCAGGACTCGCGATAGGTCATGCAGGCGCCGGCGGCGCCGAGCGGCAGGCCGATCCATTCGCCGTCCTTCATGCCGTAGCGCTGCGCCGCATCATACCAGCCGCCATACTTGTTGCCGAGATAGTCGGCGAGGTCGGTCAGCGGCACGAGCTTGTCGGGATACTGATGCGGGTCGTCGAACCAGCCAAGGATGATGTCGGGACCGGAGCCGACGTTGGCAGCCACCGCCGCCTTCGGGCGTACGTCCTCCCAGGCCTCGTTGTCGATGCGGACCTGGACGCCGGTCGCTTCGGTGAACTTCTTGGTGTTGGCGATCCAGAGGTCCTCGTCGCCCTGGACGAACTTCGACCAGCGCAGCAGGCGCAGGCTCGCCCCCTCCTCCGGCTCGAACTTGAGGTCGGCCTGGGCCAAAGCCCGACCCGGACCGAGGATCTTTGCACCCGCAGCGCCGGCGGCCAGACCGGCGGTCGTTACCAGGAGATCACGTCTCGAAATGCCCATTGTCCTTCCTCCCTTGCTTGCTCAGGGCGTGTGCGTCACACCCGCCGCCCGGTCTCGCGATCGAAGAGATGCACGAGGTCGAGACGTGGTCCGAGCCTGATCTTCTCGCCCGGCTTGAAATCATGGCGCTCGCGAAACTCCGCCACTACCACGCGGCGGCCGATACGCGTAAAGACCTGCGTTTCGGAGCCGGTCGGCTCGACGACGATGACCTCCGCTTCGACGCCGTCGTCGGAGAGCGTCAGATGCTCCGGACGAATCCCGTAGACGGCGGTCTGCCCATCGCGGGCGCCCGGCGCACCGTTGAGGGGCAGCTCGACGCCGGCTTCGGAGATGAAGCGCGCGGTGCCGTTGAGCGAAACCCGTCCCTCGATGAAGTTCATGGCCGGCGAGCCTATGAAGCCTGCCACGAAGAGGTTGGCCGGGTGGTCGTAGAGTTCGAGCGGCGCACCGATCTGCTCGACTTCGCCGTCACGCATGACAACGATCGTGTCAGCCATGGTCATCGCCTCGATCTGGTCGTGCGTCACGTAAATGGTCGTGGTGCCAAGGCGTTGGTGCAGCTCCTTGATCTCGGTGCGCATCTGCACGCGCAGCTTGGCGTCGAGGTTGGACAAGGGCTCGTCGAACAGGAAGACTTTGGGGTCGCGGACGATGGCGCGTCCCATGGCGACGCGCTGCCGCTGGCCGCCCGACAGCTGGCGAGGATAGCGCTCCAGATAAGGGATGAGGCCGAGGATCTCGGCGGCCCGACCGACGCGCTCGGCGATGACCGCTTTGTCGGTGCGCCTGAGCTTCAGCGAAAAGCCCATGTTGTCGGCGACCGTCATATGCGGATAGAGCGCATAGTTCTGGAACACCATGGCGATGTCGCGCTCTTTCGGGGGAACGCGGTTCACCACCAGGTCACTGATGCTGATCTCGCCCGCCGTGATGCTCTCGAGGCCGGCGATCATTCTCAGGAGCGTCGACTTGCCGCAGCCCGACGGGCCAACCAGTACGACAAACTCGCCATCGGCGATGTCTATCGAGACACCGTGGATGATCTCGGTAGCGCCGAACGACTTGCGCACATCGCGGACTGCGACCGGCGCCATGCGATTCCTCCCCGACGGGCGGATCTTTGCCGCCTTCGTCGTTGGCATCTGCAGCAGCCGGACCTTCAGCGGATCCAGTCACGACCGCGAAAAGGGGGGTAGCGTACAGCCAATCGTTCCGACTCATCAAGGCCGGAGAAGCCACCCGCGGAGCCTCTTTCGGTCCGGTCCGCCGACGGGGGAGAAAGCGTCAATCAGGGGTCCAAGGTAGCGGACCTCCTGGAGATATGATCCAGCGGCGCTAGGGCGGCCCTTGCAGACGGCTAGACCTCGTCCGTTTCCAGTCCCGCCTCGGCCGCGTCCTTGAAGGCCCCGAGGTTATGGACATTCGCGTAGCCGAGGCCCTTCAGTGCTTGGCCCGCCAGGGCCGATCGTCCGCCCGAAGCGCAGTAGAGAATCACGGGGCGATCCTTCCTGAAAGCCGCATCGTGGTACGGTGTGTCAGGATCCGCCCTGAATTCGATCATGCCCCGCGAGACATTGACCGCACCGCGTAGCTTCCCGGTCTTGGCCAATTCTGGTGCGTCACGGACGTCGACGAGCAAGGCGTCGCTCCCGGCCATGAGCTTGCGCGCCTCTTCGGGCGTGATGCGGGGCACTGCCTCATTGGCGAGCGCGAGGAGTTGTTTTACGGAAGTTGCCATGGGTCGTTCCTCCTTGTGACCTTCGAAGCCTCGGTGCGGGTCGGCTCGCGCCGGCGCTTTCAGCGCCTCGCGGCTGCGAATGAAAACAGTACATCTGTCTGCGTGCGTTAGGCAAACCGCACAAAAGGGAAAAGCAAACACTTACTCTTTCCCGAAGAATCTCAGGGGCTTCTCGCAATCCCGCAGCAAACTTGCACTGCTGTCCGGATAATCGCGAAGTACAGCAGCAACTCTCTCCCTGCGTGGCGCCCGAGCTGCCGCAAAGGGCGCGGCCTGCGTGCCTGCCGGAAAGCCGGAACAGCGAAAGCCGAGCGACGGTCGAGCCCAGGTTCCGGATGGCGTAGGAAGGATCGACTCGTCTCGGCGATAATCGAAGGGCGCGAGCCGCAGCTGCCGCCGCCAAGCTGTCCCGAAACGGGCGTCAGTCCGCCGGCACTTGCGACTGAAGGATAGCCGACACTGCCCTGACGGCCGCCGCATAGCCATCGGGGCCCAGGCCGGCGACTACCGCCGTTGCGACCAGGGATACGTAGGAGTGGTGGTAGTGGGCTTCCCGTTTGTGGATATTCGAGATGTGGACCTCGAGAATTGGGCCGGGGAACATTTTCAGTGCATCGAGGAGCGCTATGGACGTGAACGAGTAGGCGGCCGGATTGATGATGATCGCGGCGGCCTTGTCGATCGCCTCGTGAACCCACTCGACCAGCTCTCCCTCGTGGTTGGACTGTCTGAAGTCGATGGGAAGGCCGGGCACCGCCGTGCGGCACATCGCCTCGACGTCGGCCAGGGTCGCGCGGCCGTAGATGTGCGGCTCCCGCGTTCCCAGGCGATTGAGGTTGGGTCCGTTCAGAACGAAGATGGGCTTTTCCATATGACTTTCCTTAGCCAGCATACCCGAGCAACCGCGGCAGCCACAGCACGACGTCGGGCAGGAAGGTGATGAACGCAAGGGCGCCAATCATCGCTCCGAGAAACGGCAGAACGTCGCGGACGACTGGCATGAGAGGGACACGCGCGACGCTCGCCACGACGAACAGCAGCAGCCCGTAGGGCGGCGTGATCAGGCCGATCATCAGGTTGACCACCACCACGACGCCGAAATGCACCATGTCGATGCCGAGCGCCTGCGCCAGGGGGATGAAGATGGGGACAATGACCAGGAGGATGGTGATGCCTTCGAGCAGACAGCCGAGAGCCAGGAGGATGACGTTCACCAGCAGCAGGAAGCCGATGGCCGAAAGCTGATAGTCGTCCAGCAGGGCGCTCAGGCTGCTTGGGATGTTCTCGATTGTGACGACGTAGTTGAAGACCAGGGCGCCGCCGATGAGGATCCCGATGGAGGCGCTCGACCGCGCGCTGGTCACGACCGCCTCGTAGGCCTGACGAGCCGAAACGTCGCGATAGAGAACGATCGAGATGAAGAAGGCGTAGGCGGCGGCGACGGCCGCGGCCTCCGTCGGCGTCATGATGCCGCCGTAGATGCCGCCGAGCAGGATTACCGGCATCATCAGGGCAGGAAACGCGCGAAGGGTGATTCCGGGCAGCGCGCGCAGAGCGATGGGCTCTTCGACGGGAAAACCTCGCCGCCGCGCCTGAACGCTGTTGATGGCCATGAGGGTGGCGGCCATCAGTAGGCCCGGAACCGCCCCGCCGAGAAAGAGATAGCCGATCGACGCGTCGGAGACGAGCGCGAAGAGGACCATCGGGATGGACGGCGGGATGATCGGCCCCACGACGGCGGACGCCGCGGTGATTGCGGCGGCATAGCTGCTGGTGTAACGCCCATCACGGGTCATCATGCCGATGATGAGCCGGCCGACCCCGGCCGCGTCCGCGATGGCGGAGCCCGACATGCCGGCGAAGATGACGCTCTGGACCACGTTCACATGGCCGAGTCCACCCCTGAAGCGGCCGACGATGGCATTGCAGAAGTGCAGCAGCCGCTTGGAGAGGCTGCCGACGTTCATCAGTTCGGCCGACATGATGAACAGCGGGATGGCCAGCAGGACGAAGCTGCCACGCAGGCCCTGCAGCAGCTGCTCGGCGGCAATGCTCGGGTCCTGCCCCGCCAGCAGCAGGTAGACGGTGGAGCCGGCGATCATCGCGTAGCCGACCGGCAGCCCCAGGATGGCAAGGGTGAGGATCGACGCGAGGCAGAGGAAGAAGGGACTGAGGAGCGTCATTCTTCCCTCAGGCCGGAAGGATCGGTCGCTTCCGGCGCCTCTCCTTTTGCGGCAGCCCAGGCCCGATGCAGGTAGCGCGCGATCACGGCAAGCGAGAAAAGGATGTAGATCGAGAACACGTAGTCGAGGCGCAGACCGATGTAGGAGGCCCGTTCGACCCGCATGAAGGTCACGTAGTCGACGGCGGCCGGCAGGGAGGCGGCAAAGATCGCAGCAAGCGCCAGTCCGGTGACGATGACGAAGCCGCGGCGCAGGCGTTCGGGCACCGTGCTGTAGAGTATGTCGAACCTGATTTCGTCGCGCTGCCTGACCACGAAGGCCGCGCCCCAGAGCACCAGCCACATCCAGGCCAGGGTGCTGACCTCGAGCGTCCAGCCGACCGGCCAGCCGAGCAGATAGCGAAAGGCGATCTGCAGGATGAACGCGACGAAGACGACGGCCAGGAGCGCCGCGGCGATGCTCTCGGCACAGCGCCGCAGCCAGCCTGCGATCCTGGAGAGTGAGCCCGCCGTCATGGCAGATCCGCCGCGCCGCCAAGCATCACCACGAAGGGCCTCATGGCGCGATCGCCGGTCCATGAAGCCCAACGATGGCGACCGTTCCCACCGACCGCGCCCTGGGCGTTCTAGAGCGCGTTGATCTTGTCGAGCATGCCTTCCGGCCAGTCCTTGGCGAACTCGGACCCCAGGTACTTCTGCTGGGCGTAGTCGCGGAAGGCGGCGACGTCCGGCTCGTAAACCTTGAGGCCCTGGTCCTTGAAGAACTGGACCAGGCGGCTCTCCTCATCGAGGTGCTTTTGCGTGCTCCAGTCGATCGCCTTCTTCGCCTCGCTTTCGAGCTTCTGGCGCTGATCGGCGGACAGCGAGTCCCAGGCCCGCTTCGATACGACGAAGAGATCGAAACCGATCAGGTGGCTGGTCAGCACAATCTGGGAGGTCACCTCGTAGAACTTCATGTTGTAGTCGTTGGGCAGGGGATTGTCCTGCCCGTCGATCGCCCCGGTCTGCAGGCCGGTATAGACCTCGGCATAGGCCATCGGCGTCGGGTTCGCCCCGATGGCGGTGCCGAGGAACTGCCAGGCATCGCCGCCGGGCATCCGCAGTTTGATGCCGGCCATGTCCGCCGGGGTCTTGATCGTCTTCTCGGGCTTCAGGTTGACCTGCCGGGCACCGAAGTAGACCGGCGCCACGATGTGGACGCCGAGCGTTTCCTCGGCCATGGACTTCATTTCCTGTCCCGCCTCGCTGTCGAAGAACTCCTTCAGATGGGCGGCGTCGCGGAACAGGTAGGCGGCGGTCAGGATCGACCAGGCTGGGAGCTGGTTGGCGATGTCCTGCGGCGCGACGATGCCGGTTTCCAGGTTGCCCCGCTGGAGGGCGACCAGCTCCGTGCCCTGCTTGAAGAGCGTGGCGCCGAAATGCGGCTGGAAGGTGAAGCCGTCGGCAACGGCCTCGCCGAGCATCCGCATCGCATCCGCGCGGATGTCGCCATCGCTGAAGACGGCCGAGAACTTCAAGACGGGCTTGTCCTGCGCCGCGGCGGCGCCGGCCACGCCGGCACTGACCAGCGCGGCGCCCAGCAGCAGCGCGAAACGTCGCGAAATCGCTGAATTCATTGTCATTCCTCCCTTTGGCAGCAGGCCAATGCGACTTGCGCAGCCCGCCTTGAAGAAGAGAATGGACGAACTAGTTAGTTTATGTCAATGGTCCTCCTCGAAGGGGAGCGGCCGCGGCTCCCTGCCCGTTGCCCAGACAGGGGGACAGGGAGATCGCACCTGGGCACGGCGGCGTCTCGCCCGTAGAATCGGCGGGACGAGCCGGGTTCAGGTGAAGGACAGAAGAATGACCGTCGAAGCAGTGAAGCAGGGCGCGACAACGGGCCGAACCAACGACCCGGAAGGCACCCGTCGCAATATCATCGAGGTGGCGACCGAGGAGTTCGCCCAGCGCGGCCTCTCCGGCGCGCGCATCGACGAGATTGCCACGAAGACGAAGTGCAGCAAGCGGATGATCTATTACTACTTCGACAGCAAGGAGGGCCTCTATCTGCGGGTTCTGGAAGCGGCGTACAGCAAGGTGCGCGCGTTCGAGGCGAGCCTGGAACTCGATGACTTGCCGCCGCTCGACTCTTTGAAACGGCTGGTTCGCTTCACCTTCGACCATCACAACGACAATGAAGATTTCATTCGTCTGGTGATGATCGAGAACATCCATCACGCCGAGTATCTGGCGCAGTCGTCGGTTATCCAGAAGCTGAATCTGACGGCCATCGACGCAATCAGCCGCCTGCTTGAGCGCGGCGCGCGGGAAGGCATCTTCCGCGACGGCATCGACCCCGTTGAACTGCACTGGAAGATCAGCGCGCTCTGCTTCTTCAACGTCTCCAATCGCGCCACCTTCTCGCGGATCTTCAAACGCGACCTGGCTTCGCCGCAGTCGCTGGCTTCGCTGCGCGAAGGCGTGATTGAAATGATCGTGCGGCATGTTGAAAGGCGCTGACTCCAGGCAGGGCTCAGGCTGCGGAAGCGGGCCGGCGTCGGCCGACGGCTCGGACCTGAAGCTTGGGCTGATCGGTGACAACATCGCCCACTCGAGGGCGCCTTTGCTGCATCGTTTGGCAGGAAATCTCGCGGGCCTTGCCGTCAGCTACGAACGCCTCGTGCCGCGCGACCGCGGCGCCGGCTTCGAGCAGGTTTTCTTTGACTGCGCCAGCAGCGGCTATCGAGGGGTCAACGTCACCTATCCGTACAAGGAAGAGGCGGCGCGCCGGGTGCGGATCGACGATCCACTGGTTCGCGCGATGGGTGCCGTCAATACCGTCGTCTTCGGGCCGGAAGGCCCGGCCGGCTTCAATACCGACTACAGTGGCTTCCTCTCCGCCTATCGCCAGGTCCGTGGCGCGAGCCGCGCTGGCGCCATCTGGATGATCGGGGCCGGCGGGGTCGGCAAGGCGGTGGCCTTCGCACTGCTGAAACTCGGGCTGGATGCGCTCTCGATCGTCGACCTGGACCGCTCCAAGGCAGCGGACCTGGCCTCGCGCCTGCGGGCCGCCGACCCGCGGCTCAGCGTGACGCTTGCCGAAGCTACCGAGGCGCTCGCCGGGCCGATCGACGGCGTGATCAACTGCACGCCCGTCGGCATGGTCGGCTATGAGGGAACGCCGCTGCCGCGCGCGCGCATGCGGGACGCCGGCTGGGCCTTCGACGCCATCTACACGCCGCTCGAGACGCAGTTTCTGAAGGATGCCGCCGCCGAAGGGCTGACGGTGATCAGCGGCTACGAGCTGTTCTTCCACCAGGGCGTCGATGCCTGGCAGATCTTTTCCGGGCGCCCGGTCGAGGCGGCGCAATTGCGGCGCCTCCTCAGCGAAGCGGGCGCTGGACCGGAAGGCTGAGGCGGGCGACACCACCACATTGTTACGAGGAAAGGCCCATGCGCACAGCCATCGCAACGGTTTCGATCAGCGGGGATCTGCGCGAGAAGCTGGCCGCCATCGCGGCCGCCGGCTTCGACGGCATCGAGATCTTCGAGAATGACTTCCTCGCCTTCGACGGCTCGCCGCGCGACGCGGGGCAACTGGTGCGCGACCATGGGCTCGAGATCATGCTGTTCCAGCCGTTCCGGGATTTCGAGGGCATGCCGGAGCCGCAGCGCGCCCGCGTGTTCGAACGGGCGGAGCGGAAGTTCGACCTCATGGGCGAGCTCGGCGCCGAGCTGATGCTCGTCTGCTCCAATGTGTCGCCGCTCTGTCTCGGCGGGATCGACCGGGCCGCCGACGACTTCGCAGAGCTGGGCGAACGGGCGGTGCGGCACGGTATCCGCATCGGCTTCGAGGCGCTCGCATGGGGGCGGCACGTGAACGACCACCGTGACGCCTGGGAGGTCGTGCGGCGCGCCGACCACCCCAGTGTCGGCCTGGTCCTCGACTCCTTCCATACGCTGGCACGGAAGCTCGATCCGGGTTCGATCAGGTCCATACCGGGCGACCGCATCTTCTTCGTGCAGCTGGCCGACGCCCCCCGCATCGACATGGACCTGCTGTACTGGAGCCGGCACTTCCGCAACATGCCGGGGGAGGGCGACCTCGACGTCCTCGGATTCATGCGGGCGGTGGCAGCCACGGGCTATGACGGCGTGGTTTCGCTGGAGGTCTTCAACGACCAATTCCGCGGCGGCTCGCCGCGCACGATCTCGGTCGACGGCCATCGCTCGCTGCTCTACCTGTTGGACCAGGTGAAGCGCACCGAGCCGCGCGTCGCGTTCTCTGTGCCGGCGATGCCGGACCGCATTGCCGTCTCCGGTATCGAGTTCATCGAGTTCGCCGCCGACCAGCGCGAGGCCGGCGAGCTGGGCGGCCTGCTGCGCCAACTGGGCTTCCGGCGCGCCGGCCATCACATCGCCAAGGACGTCGAGCTGTACCGACAGGGCGGCATCAACATCGTTGTCAACAGCGAGCCGGAGGGCTTTGCCCATTCTTCCTACCTGATGCATGGCACGGCAGTGTGCGACCTTGGCCTCAAGGTCGAGGACGCCGCCGCCACCGTCGAGCGGGCACGGGCCCTGGGGGCCGACCTCTTCGAGCAGCCGGTGGGGCCCGGCGAACTGAAGATCCCGGCGATCCGCGGCGTCGGCGGCGGCATCATGCACTTCATCGACGATCGCAGCGACCTCGGCCGCGTGTGGGAGATCGAGTTCGACCCGGTGGAGGATTCGCAGGCGCCGGCCGAAGTCGGCCTGCTCAGCATCGACCACATCGCCCAGACCATGCGCTACGAGGAAATGCTGACCTGGCTGCTGTTCTACACCTCGATCTTCAGGACGCATAAGACGCCGATGGTCGACGTGGTCGATCCGGCCGGCCTGGTGCGCAGCCAGGTGATCGAGAATGCCGAGGGCTCGCTGCGCATCACCCTAAACGGTGCCGAGAACCGCAGGACGCTGGCCGGCCGTTTTATCACGGAGAGCTTCGGTTCGGCGGTGCAGCACATCGCGTTCCATACCGGGGACATCTTCGCGACCTGGGAGAGGCTGACCGACAGGGGATTTGAGCCGCTCGAGATTTCGCCCAACTACTACGACGACCTCGGTGCGCGCTTTGCGCTGGACGGGGAACGGCTGGAACGTCTCAGAACCGCCAATATCCTCTACGACCGCGACGAGCACGGCGAGTACTTCCAGCTATACAGCCCCAACCATGGTGAAGGCTTTTTCTTCGAGATTGTGGAGCGGCGCGGCGGCTATGGCGGCTACGGCGCCGCCAACGCCCAATTCCGCATCGCCGCACAGAAACGGGCACTCGAACGGAAGTCGGTGCCACTCGCCTTGGGTCAACGCTGATGGACGCCTTCGGGCGGCGGGGTGCGGACAAGCCCTCGCTGCTGGAGCAGATCCGGATGCCGGTTCGCGTCGGCTGGCGCGGCCTGGCCGCGGCCGCCCGGGGCCGGCATGAATTACGAGAGGGTCCGATCTCCTGAGACCCTAGCAAGGCGCCAACCAAAATAAAATCGGCCAAGAGGCCGGTCGCCAATGTCTGCTCCTGTCAAAAGCGGACGCGAAAACTTCGCCTCCAGCCGACTAAATCGACCAAATTCCGCCGTTCCAGGCTTTTTTTGCGTCACCTCAAAGCGGGCCAGAGCAGTCACACGCTCAGGCTGCCTGATCGCTGACGGCGGTCACCAGCGGACGCTTGTGCGGGGGAAAACGGTATCGAGTTCGATCGGCCGCCGATCGATTCAGCCCCCGCTTCGAGTGCACGCGCCGCGGCTGCAATCAGCGACTCCATCGGAATAACGCCACACTTGTTACTCCCACCGTTCGATTTCCGGTGCCAAATCTATCTCACGACCAAACGAGCGATGAGCAGCGAATGGAATCGCGCTTCAGCCTCGAGGCGCGGGAATTCGCCCAAATCAGGAGGTTAGCCATGACTACATCAGCCGAGAACGGACGGAAAGGCGGACAGCCTGCCATGCACACACCACCGGTCGTGTCGTCGCAGGCGTGGGAGACGGCCCGCCAGCAGCTGCTCGTGAAGGAAAAGGCCCAGACCCGCGCCCGTGACGCTCTGGCCGCCGAGCGCCGGCGAATGCCGTGGATGGCCGTGGAGACGGCATATGCGTTCGAGGGGCCTGCGGGCAAGGCCAGTCTGCTCGACCTCTTCGACGGCCGGCGTCAGCTGATCGTCTACCGCGCCTTCTTCGAGCCGGGAGTGTTCGGCTGGCCCGACCACGCCTGCCGGGGCTGCTCCATGGTGGCCGACCAGGTCGCCCACCTCGCCCACCTGAACGCCCGTGACACCACCCTCGTCTTCGTCTCGCGTGCACCTCAGGCGGACATCGCGCGGCTGAAGGCGCGGATGGGCTGGGAGATGCCGTGGTTCACCATCACGGACAGCTTCGACGCCGACTTCGGCGTGGACGAGTGGCACGGCACGAACGCCTTCATCCGTGAGGGCGAGAAGGTCTTCC
>WHTV01000010.1 GCA_009377535.1 Kiloniellaceae bacterium | reverse complement strand
GGCTGCGGGGGCCGTCGCTCGCCCCATCGCTCGTCAGCTCCTGCGCCCGGCGCAGCAGCTGGGCGAGCCCTTGCTGGGCTGCCGGATCGATCGCCGTCAGGCGGCCGCCGCGCAGCGCGAGTCCGCTGCCCCACCGCAGCAGCGCCTCGGCCACCGCGTTGCAGTGCAGGACCCGGCCGCGCCCGCTCACGAAGATCACGCCCTGGCTGAGGCGGTCGAGCGCCGCGGCGGTGGCGCCGCCCTCGACCGTCAGCGTCTCCAGGCGCTGGGCCGTGCGCAGCGCTCGGCGCAGGTGCGGCTGCAGCCTTTCGAAGCGCCTGACCTCCTCCGCGCGGAAGGGACCGACGGCGGCCGAGCGCAGCAGCGAGAGATTGAAGACGATGCCGTCTCCGGCCAGCGGCGTCACGCCCATGCTGTGGGCGAAGTCCTGCGGCTGCAGCCATTCATGATAGTAGCGCGACCGCTGCAGGACTCCGGCGTCGCGGAAGTAGTCGTCGAGGCGTTGGTCGGTGCGGACGATCCCCGGCCGGTGCAGCGCGGGCGAGCGTGCGCTGGGATTGTCGTCGGTGTAGAAACTGGCCTCGAAGGACGCGCGAAAGCGCGGCGCGATGTCGCCGACCTCGATCGGCCGCATGCGCCGGCGGGCATAGTCGAGGGAATAGAGGCAGGCCGCACCGGTCTCGAAGCTGTCGCGCACCAGCGCCATGGCCTGCGGCCAGCCGGTGGGGTCGAGGCTCGCGTCATAGATCGCCTCGGCCAGCGCCTCGATCCGGTCCTGTTGCATCTGCCACCCCTCCCCCGCGCCCGATCCGCGGTCCCCCCGTCGCTGGATTTTAAGCCGAACCGCTTGGCTTGGGTACCCTCTCTTGCCCCGTTTCTCGTTGGGCAGGTTCTTCCACCTGGGACAATTCCGGAAGTCGTCCCGCTAGGCCGGTCCGGCCGCTCCATTGACTTACGTCAGGGAACCCTAGGCCCTGCTTTGGCAGGCTTTTTTTCGCCTGCGCCGCTCATTATGCTGGGGCAGCGCCCGAGGCTGGGTGGCCCCAGGGGGTTAGGGGCCGCCCAGCCAGGGAAAACAGGGTGTCAGGAGCCAGGGCGGTACCCGGCCGCATTGCAGGGAGAAAACCGACCATGGGGCGTTTCGACGAGGTCTACACCTTCGCCATGCGGGACCCGGCGGCCTTCTGGGCCGCGGCGGCGGAGGACATCCACTGGACCCGCAAGTGGGACCGGGTGCTCGACGAGACGGACGCGCCCTACTACCGCTGGTTCGCCGGCGGTGAGCTGAACACCTGCTACAACGCCGTCGACCGCCACGTGGAGGACGGCCGCGGCGACCAGGCCGCCCTCATCTACGACAGCCCGGTCACCGGCACGGTCAGCCAGCTGAGCTACCGCGAGCTCCAGGACGCGGTGGCGCGGCTCGCCGGCGCGCTGGCCGCGCGCGGCGTCGCCAAGGGCGACCGCGTCATCATCTACATGCCGATGGTGCCCCAGGCGGCCATCGCCATGCTGGCCTGCGCGCGGCTCGGCGCCATCCACTCGGTGGTCTTCGGCGGCTTCGCGGCCAACGAGCTGGCGACGCGCATCGACGACGCCCGGCCCAAGGCGATCCTCTCCGCCTCCTGTGGCATCGAGCCGGCGCGCGTGGTGCCTTATAAGCCGCTGGTCGACGCGGCGATCGAGATGGCTGTTCACAAGCCGGATTTCTGCCTCATCCTGCAGCGCCCGCAGGCGCGCGCGGAGATGACGGCCGGCCGCGACGAGGACTGGGAAGCGGCGATGGCGTCCGCGCAGCCCCACGACTGCGTGCCGGTGGCGGCGACCGATCCGCTCTACATCCTCTACACCTCCGGCACCACCGGCCAGCCCAAGGGCATCGTGCGCGACAACGGCGGCCACGCGGTGGCGCTGAAGTGGTCGATGAAGAACATCTACGACATCGATCCCGGCGAGGTCTGGTGGTCGGCTTCCGACGTCGGCTGGGTGGTCGGCCACTCCTACATCGTCTACGCGCCGCTGCTGCACGGCGCCACCACGGTGCTCTACGAGGGCAAGCCGGTCGGCACGCCCGACGCCGGCGCCTTCTGGCGCGTCATCGCGCAGCACAAGGTGGCCAGCCTGTTCACCGCACCGACCGCCTTCCGCGCCATCCGCCAGCAGGACCCCGACGGCAAGCTCATCGGCGACTACGACCTCTCGCGCTTCCGCGTGCTGTTCCTGGCCGGCGAGCGCTGCGACCCCGACACCCTGGAATGGGCCGAGGCCCAGCTGAAGGTGCCGGTCATCGACCACTGGTGGCAGACCGAGACCGGCTGGTCGATCGCCGCCAACTGCATGGGAATCGAGCATCTGCCGGTGAAGCCCGGCTCGCCGACGCGGGCGGTGCCCGGCTGGGACCTGCGCGTGCTCGACCCCGACGGCAAGGAGGTGCCGCCCGGCACCATCGGCGCGCTGGTCGGCAGGCTGCCGATGCCGCCGGGCAGCTCGCCGACGCTGTGGAACGCCCGGCAGCGCTACTTCGACGCCTATCTCCGGCGCTTCCCCGGCTATTACGAAACCGGCGATGCCGGCATCGTCGACGCCGACGGCTACGTCCACGTCATGGCGCGCACCGACGACATCATCAACGTCGCCGGCCACCGGCTCTCCACGGGGGCCATGGAGGAGGTGCTGGCGGCGCATCCCGACGTCGCCGAGTGTGCCGTCATCGGCGTCGCCGACTCGCTGAAGGGCCAGCTCCCGGTCGGCTTCCTGGTGCTGAACGCCGGTGCCGACGCCGGCCGCGACGTCGCCAAGGAGGTGGTGCAGATGGTACGCGACCGCATCGGCCCGGTCGCCGCCTTCAAGTCCGCCGCCGTTGTCAAGCGCCTGCCCAAGACCCGTTCCGGGAAGATCCTGCGCGCCACCATGCGTCAGATCGCCGACGGCGCCGAGGTCAGGGTGCCGGCGACCATCGACGATCCGGCGATCCTCGACGAAATCAAGGAAACCCTTGCCGGCATCGGCTATCCGAAATCAAGTTGACCCCTCTCCCCTCCGTGGGAGAGGGTTGCGCAGTCTTAGCGAGCGTGAGCGAGCTTGGACGAAGCTGGGTGAGGGGAAGGGGCACGCACCGCCCTCTTCCCCGCACTCTACCTGTCACCCGCGGACTTGATCCGCGGGTCCATGGTGCCGCTTGCAAGATCGCCAGTAAGCTGAAAAATGGATTGCCGGGTCAAGCCCGGCAATGACAGTTGTGGTGTAGTCGCTAAGATCTCCCAGCGCACCGCACCATACATGCGATCAAAAGGAACCATACACATGCGCGTGAAAGACCAGGTCGTTGTGATCACCGGTGCGGCGGCGGGGATCGGCTACGGCTGCGCCCGGCGCTTCGCCGCCGAGGGCGCCAAGGTGGTGCTCTCCGACATCGACCAGGCCAAGGGGGAGGCCGCCGCCGAGCGCCTGCAGGGCGAGGGGGCCGAGGCGGTCTTCGTCGCCTGCGACGTCGGCGACAAGGCGCAGGTGACGGCGCTGGTGGATTCCGCCGTCGCCGCCTTCGGGCGCATCGACTGCATGGTCGCCAACGCCGGCATCGTGAAGGCGGGCGACTTCCTCGACTTCACCGAAGAAGACTTCGACACGGTGATCCGCATCAACCTGAAGGGCGTCTTCCTCTGCGGCCAGGCGGCGGCCCGCCAGATGGTGAAGCAGGGCCCGCGCGCCGACGGCACGTCTGGCGCCATCGTGAACATGTCCTCCATCAACGCGGTGGTGGCGATCCCCGCCATCACGCCCTACTGCGTCGCCAAGGGTGGTGTGAACCAGCTCACCAAGGTCATGTCGCTGGCGCTGGCCGACAAGGGCATCCGGGTGAACGCCGTCGGCCCGGGCTCGATCAACACCGAGATGGTGCGCGCGGTGAACGACGACCCCGCGGCCTGGGCCCGTCTCATGTCGCGCACGCCCATGGGCCGCCTCGGCGAGCCCGAGGAGATGGGCAACGTCGCGGTGTTTCTGGCCTCGTCGGACGCCAGCTACATTACCGGCCAGGTGATCTACGCCGACGGCGGGCGCCTCGGCCTCAACTACACGGTTCCTGTGAAGGATCAAGGGCCGGTGAAGGGCTAGCGGCGCGGGGCGGGGCGGCCGCAGCCATGGCGCAGATCACCGTCAGCTTCAACGAGGCGCTGGCCGCCGCCGTCGCGGCGCTGAAGGCGCAGGGCGCTTCTTCCGAGCATGCGGCGGCCACCGGACGCGCCCTGGTGACGGCGGAGGCCGAGGGCAACCGCGGCGTCGGCCTGAAGCACGTCTTCACCTACGGCGACGCGCTGGCCGCCGGGCGCGCCAGGGGCGACGCCGAGCCGGTCGTAGAGGAAACCACCGCGAGCCTCACCCGCGTCGACGCCGCCGAGGGCCTGCCGCATCTGGCCGCCGAGCGCGCCTGGCCGCGGCTGATCGCAGCAGCGGCGGCCCAGGGCCTCGGCCTGCTCGCCCTGCGCAACGGCTATCCCTGCGGGGCGCTCGGCTACTTCGCCCGCAAGCTCGCCGAGGATCACGGCCTCGCCGCGCTGGTCGCCGCCAATGCCGGGCCGGCGGTGATGGCGGCCTCCGGCGGCAGCCAGCGAGTCTTCTGCACCAATCCCCTGGCCTTCGCCGTGCCCAGCGGCGCCGGGACGCCGGCACTGGTCATCGATCAGTCCACCAGCAGCGCCTCGCTGGCGACGCTGCGCGCCGAGGCGGAGGCGGGCCGCGAGCTGCCGGAAGGCTGGGCGCTCGATCCCGCCGGGCATCCGACCACCGACGCCCGTGCGGCGCTGGCCGGCAGCCTGCTGCCCTTCGGCGGCGCGCGCGGCGCCAACATCGCCCTCATGGTGGAAATGCTGGCGGCCGGGCTCACCGGCGCCCAGTGGTCACGCGACGCGCCGCCCTACAACAAGGGCACCGCCTCGCCCGGCGCCGGTCTCTTCATCCTGGCGATCGATCCGCAGGCCGGCTTCCACTTGCGCCTGCATGACTGGCTCGACGCCGTGCAGTCCGACCCGGGCGCCCACCTGCCGGGCCTCGCCAAGGGCGAGGCGCTGCATCACGCCCGCCACCGCGGCTTCGCCGTCGACGCCGAGCTGTGGAACCGGGTGAAGGCGCTGGCCTGACGGCTAAGCGCGTCGCGTGAAGCTCACCTCGGCAGCATCGTCGATGCCGGTGTTGCGCAGGGCCACGTCGGCCAGGCTGTCGGTCGCGTCGATGATCGCCAGCCCCTCGGCGGAGAAGGTGTCGGCGTTGTAGACGCCCTTCGACAACAGCGGGTTGGTCAGCGCCTGCGTGAACGCGTCGTTGGCGACCATGGTCTTCAGCAGCTCGCCCATCATCTCCGCCTTGCCATAGCCTTCGGCGAAGATGCCGACGAACCATTCCAGATTGTCGATGGAGCCATAGAGCGCGCGCAGCTTGCCGGCGAGCACGGCCTCCCCGGTCAGCGCCTCGAAGTCCTGCAGCGGCTGCTTGCCGTAGTACTTGCGGTAGGCGTTGTAGGGCGCCAGGGCGCAGCCGCGCGCCATCTGCAGGCTGCTCTTCTTCACGTCCAGCAGGAAGGGCGCGGTGTTGCCGAGGCCGATCCTGCCGGCCAGCTGCCGCGAGGCGTCGCGGCAGGCCTGGTCGACGCCGACGGTTCGCAGCCAGCCGTTGCCGTGCCGCAGCGCGCTGGAGTCGCGCGTCTCCCCGGCGAAGGTGACGGTGGCGGGGATCAGGTCGTGCCAGCGATAGAGCAGCGCGAACTCGACGGCGATCCAGTTGGTGCGGTACCAGCGTTCCTCTTCCGCCATGCCGGGCACCACCATGAGCGGGAACTCCGCCGGCGCGATGTGCACGATGTAATCGCCGATGACGATCTTCAGCAGGATCACGATGCAGACGTTGCGCGTGGTCTGGAACAGGCGCTCGTCGTCCCAGTCGGGGTGCGCCTTCTGCAGCGCGCCGGCGATGCGGTTGTGCTCGCGCAGGAACAGTGTGTTCATCAGCGCGTTGCCGAGGGTCGCGTTGCCATGCTCCAGGCCGACCGCGAAGCAGTCCAGCTTATGGGCGTCATCGGCGTGGGCGAAGACGCGGGTGAAGTTGGCGTCGCTGTAGAGGGACTTGAACTCAGGCCGCAGGGCGACGCCGTCGGCGGTCCGCTCGAAGAGCGGGGCGGGGAATTCCTCGCCGTCGATCGTCTGGCTCTTCAGCCGGCCGCCCTGCCGGGCGCGCAGCAGATCGGTCTGCGCCGCGCTGATGCCGTAGATCTGGCAGAGGTCGATCTCGTGGTTGCTTTCGTTCTCGGCGAAGTCCTGGCGCTCCGGCTCCTTCCACTTGGTGCGCAGGAAGCTGTCCGTGAACCACTGGGCGAAGAAGGGAAACAGCAGGCTGGTGTCGCTGGCCCGGCGGTCCTCGCGGCGCTGAAACAGCGCGAGCACGTCCTCAAGGGGCGGCAGGGTGGCGGTGTAGCTGCGCGCGCAGCCGAGGTGGCGCCCGGAGAAGCGGCGATCGGTCAGCCCCGGCCAGGTGGTGTAGTCGGCGGCCATGGAGAACGGCCGCGGCCGCGAGCCCGTCGCGTAGGCATAGGCATTGATGAGTCGCCGGTTGACGAAGCGGTGCAGCGGTGGCACCGCGACCACCACCTTGAGGGCCTTGCCCAGGAGCCAGTCCTTCGCCGACTTGCCGGTCATCGCATGCCTCCTTCCCGCGCGCAGCCAAGCTCCACTTACCGGGAGGGGGCGGGGGAACTCAAATGCAATTCGGAGAGCGGCGCGGCGCGGGCGAGGTGCCCCTTGCCGAACTGCGGGCCCGCGCAAAGCAAAACCCCTCGTCCGGGGGGACGAGGGGTTTTGCGTCGGTCGGGCCGAAGGTTAGGTTCGAAGCCTGCTGCTAGTGGTTGCTCTTGGGCAGGCCGAAGTTCTCCAGCGAGAAGGGATTGTCGGAGGGCTCGCGCGCCGGCGCCTGCTCGTGCTCGACCTCCGGCTTCGGCAGGGTGATGCCGGCCTTCTCGGCCGCCCGGCGGGCCTTCTCCACCGCAGCGTTGAGGTCGATCTGGCTGCACAGGCCGAGCAGCACGGGGTCGCGCGGGCGGATGTTGGGCGAGTTCCAGTGGGTGCGCTCGCGCACCGCCTGGATGGTCGTCTTGGTGGTGCCGATCAGGCGGGCGATCTGGGAATCCTTCAGCTCCGGATGGTGGCGCACCAGCCAGGAGATGCCGTCGGGCTTGTCCTGACGCTTGGCCACCGGCGTGTAGCGGGGCCCCTTGGTGCGCTTGGACGGCTGCGGCAGGTTGCTCTTGGCCGTGGCCAAGCGTGCCGTGGAGTCGCCCTCGCAACGCACGATCTCCTCGCGGGTCAGCTCGCCGCTGGTGACCGGGTCCATGCCCTGGATGCCCACGGCCACCTCGCCGTCGGCGATGCCCTGCACCTCCAAGGGGTGCAGGCCGCAGAACTCGGCGACTTGCTCGAAGGTCAAGCCGGTGTTGTCGACCAGCCAGACGGCCGTCGCCTTCGGCATGAGCGGTAGTGACATAAAATCCTCCTTCTTTCCGACCGGCGCCACTTCCCTGCGCCCGGCCGGCGGCACTGCTAATGAGGCCGACGTGGGAATACTCCCAATATAGGGGGCCGCCAAGCGGGAATAAAGCGCGCCGGCGGCTTTCGGGACCGAATTTCCCGGCGGCCCCGCGAAGGCCCGCAGAACCGCGGATTGATCCTAGTCGAGGGTCAGCACGATCTTGCCGATGTGGCTGGAGGATTCCATGAGGGCGTGGGCCTTGGCGGCCTCGGCCAGGGGGAAGCTCGCCGCCATCACCGGGGCGATCCTGCCGGCCTCCAACAGGGGCCAGACCTTCTCCTGCAGCTCGGCGGCCAGGGCCGCCTTCACCGCCACCGGTCGGGGGCGCAGCGTCGAGCCGGTGATGGTCAGCCGCTTCGTCATCACCGCGGCGAAGTTCACCTCCGCCTTGGGTCCGCCGAGGAAGGCGATGAAGCTCAGGCGGCCGTCTTCGGCCAGAGCCTTGATGTCGCGCGGGATGTAGTCGCCGCCCACCATGTCGAGGATGACGTCGACGCCTTTGCCGCCGGTAAATTCGTTTACCACGTAAACGAAGTCCTCGTCCTTATAATTGATCGCATGATCGGCGCCCAGGTCCTTGCAGGCCTTCACTTTTTCAGGGCTGCCGGCGGTCGCGAAGACGGTGCAGCCGAAAGCCTTGGCGAGCTGGATGGCCGTGGTGCCGATTCCCGAGGTGCCGCCGTGCACCAGGAAGCTCTCGCCGGGCTTCAGGCCGGAGCGCTGGAAGACATTGATCCAGACGGTGAAGAAGGTCTCCGGCAGCGCGGCGGCCTGCTGCAGGGAGAATCCCCGCGGCACCGGCAGGCATTGCGGCGCCGGCGCGACGCAGTACTCGGCATAGCCGCCGCCGGTCACCAGGGCGCAGACCTTGTCGCCGAGCTTGGGCGTCTTCACGTCCGACCCGACCGCGACCACCTCGCCGGAGACTTCCAGGCCGGGTATGTCGGAGGCCCCCGGCGGCGGCGCGTAGCCGCCCTTGCGCTGCAGCACGTCGGGCCGGTTGACCCCTGCGACCGCCACCTTGATCAGAACCTCGCCTTGGCCCGGCTGGGGCACCGGCCGCTCGGCCGGCACCAGGACCTCGGGCCCACCGGCCTCGCGGATTTCGATCGCCGTCATGGTTGCGGGGAGGGTCTGGCTCATCGGGCGGCTCCTCTCACTGGCACCTGCTGTAGGGATGAATCGCTATGATTGGGGGGAGTTAGTATAGTGCCGCGGCAAAAAGTGAAAGGGCCTGTCCCGCACGAAATCCCATGTAAATGGACGGAAAGGGAGACCTGACCGATGGAACTGGAAGACCTGGAACCGCGCAAGCAGAAGCCCAAGCCGAAGGATCTCGACAGCCTCGGCATCGACGAGTTGGAGGAATATCTCGCCAACCTGGAGACCGAGGCCGAGCGCGTGAAGCAGAAGATCGCGGCCAAGAAGAGCTACCTCAGTGGCGCTGGCTCTCTTTTCAAGGGCTGAGCCCGCAGCCGTCGCGACGGCTGCTTCCGGCTGGGGCCTCGGCGGTGCCGCCCGGCTGGCGCTGGCGCTGGTCGCCTGCCTCGCCATGGTGCTGCTGACCCAGCTCTGGGCGGAGAACCTGTTCTTCGAGCAGACGCGCACCCGCGCCGCGGCCAAGCTCGACCTCTACGCCAGCAATCTCTCCGGCGCGCTCGGCAAGTACCAGTCGGTGCCCAAGCTGCTGGCGCTGCACGGCGACGTGGTGGAACTCTTCCTGGCGCCCGACGACCCGGCGATGCGGGCCCGCGGCAACCAGCTGACGGAAACCGTCAACCGCCTGACCGGCGCCGAGGACACCTACTTCATGGACGCCGAGGGCATGACCTTCGCCGCCAGCAACTGGGGCAGCGAGCTTCCCTTCGTCGGCCACAACTTCAGCTTCCGGCCGTACTTCCAGCAAGCCATGCAGGGCCGTCTCGGCCGCTACTTCGCCCTCGGCACCACCTCGGGCAAGCGCGGCTACTACTTCGCCTCGCAGGTGTCGGACGGCGGAGAGATCCTCGGCGCCGTGGTGGTGAAGGTCAGCCTCGACGAGATCGAGCACGGCTGGACCGCGGGCGAGGAAGAGGATGTCATCGTCACCGACCCGCACGGCGTGATCTTCATCTCCAGCCGGGCCGAGTGGCGCTATCGCACCCTGGCGCCGCTGGATGCCGAAGAGCGGCAGGCCATCGCCGAGAACCGGCGCTACGAGTCGGTGGACCTGCGCCCGCTCGACCTCGAGCTGCGCAGCCGCGCCGGCGGATTGCAGCTGCTCACCGTCGACGGCCAGGCCGCCGGCGCGCCAAGCCGCGAATACGTCATGGTGACCAAGGAGATGCCGGAGGCCGGCTGGACCCTGCACGTGCTGGCCTCGACGACGCTGGCGTACTCCCAGACCGTCACCGCCATGGTGGTGGCGGCCCTGGCCTCGGCCCTCGTGCTGCTCATCGCCCTGGTGGTGCTGCAGCGCCGCGCCCGCCTGGTCGAGCGCATCGAGTATCAGCGCCGCGCCTCGGAGGAACTGGAGCGCCGGGTCGAGGAGCGCACCGCCGACCTGCGCCGCGCCCAGGACGATCTGGTGCAGGCCGGCAAGCTGGCCGCGCTCGGCCAGATGTCGGCGGCCCTCAGCCACGAGTTCAACCAGCCGCTGGCCGCGATCCGCTCCTATGCCGACAATGCGCAGCTGCTGATCGAGCGCAACCGCGAGGCCGAAGCCTGCTCCAACCTGGGCCGCATCAAGGACCTCACGACCCGCATGGCCGACATCAGCAAGCACCTGATGACCTTCGCGCGCAAGCCGCGCAGCGAGCTGCGCCCGGTGCGCCTCGCCGAGGTGCTGGACGACACCCTGGACTTCCTGCGCACGCGCCTGGAGCGCGCCGGCGCGGAGGTCAGCGTCGACCAGCCGGACCGCGGCCTCACCGTGCGTGCCGGGCGGGTGCGCCTGCAGCACGTCATCCTCAACCTCGTCGCCAATGCGCTGGATGCCATGAAGGACCAGGCGGCGCCGCGGATGGAATTCGCCCTGCGCGCGGCGGGCGGGCGGGTGACCGTCACCCTGCGCGACCACGGCCCCGGCATCGCCGAGGCCGAGCTCGGCCAGATCTTCGATCCCTTCTTCACCACCAAGGAAGTCGGCGAAGGCCTCGGCCTCGGGCTCTCGATCTCCTACAACATCGTGAAGGATTTCGACGGCGTGCTGCGCGCCGAGAACCATCCGGAGGGCGGCGCGGTCTTCACCATCGAGCTGCCGCTGCTGTCGGCCAGAGCCGCCGCCAAGACGGCGCTGAAGGAGCCGGCGTGAGCAGGACGGGTTCCCAACGCGCTGCGCTTCTGGCGAAACCCCCAATGTCACCCTCGGGCTTGACCCGAGGGCCCATGGTTGGACTCGGCACCTGGCCTCTGCCATGGATCCCGGCTCGCACTCGCTGGCGCTCGCTTGGCCGGGATGACAACCTGAGTGGGCTGGTTTCGCTCGCGTCGCGGCGCGGACAGCCATGCGCGGGCAAGGAAGGCTGACCATGGAAGAAGGTCGCGTTCTCTTCGTCGACGACGAGGAGCCATTGCGCCATGCGGTGCAGCAGGGCCTCGAGCTCTGCGGCCACCGGGTGACCTGTTTCGCCACGGCGCGCCGCGCCGAGGCGCAGCTCAGCCGCAATCTCTATGGCGTGCTGGTCAGCGACATCAAGATGCCGGACATGGACGGCTTCGCCCTGCTGCGCCGCGCGCTGGAGATCGACCCCGCGCTGCCGGTGGTGCTGGTGACCGGCCACGGCGACGTGCCGCTGGCGGTCGAGGCCATGCGGACCGGCGCCTATGACTTCATCGAAAAGCCCTTCGATACCGCCCATCTGGCGAGCGTCGTCGCCCGCGCCCTGGAGAAGCGCCGCCTGGTGCTGGAGAACCGCGCCCTGCGCCAGGAGCTGGAAACCAGCGGCAAGCTCGAAGCGCGCCTGGTCGGGCGCAGCGCGGCGATGGAGCACCTGCGCGGCCAGGTCCGCGCCCTGGCCGACATCGATGCCGACGTGCTGCTGGTGGGCGAGACCGGCAGCGGCAAGGAGGTGGTGGCCCGCGCCCTGCACGACCTGGGCGCCCGTGCGAAGGGACCCTTCGTGGCCATCAACTGCGGTGCCGTGCCGGACGAGCTCATCGAGAGCGAGCTCTTCGGCCACGTCGCCGGCGCCTTCACCGGCGCCCAGAAGCCGCGCACCGGCAAGCTGGAGTTCGCCGACGGCGGCACCGTGCTGCTCGACGAGATCGAGTCGATGCCGCTGGGCCTGCAGGTGAAGCTGCTGCGGGCCATCGAGACGCGGAGCATCGAGCGCCTCGGCTCCAACCTGTCGGTTCCGCTCGACCTGCGCTTCGTGGCGGCCAGCAAGGGCGACCTCTATGCCGCCTGCCGGGACGGACGCTTCCGCGAGGATCTCTATTACCGCCTGAACGTGGTTTCCCTGGCGCTGCCGCCACTGCGCGAGCGCCGCGAGGATATTCCGCTGCTGTTCAATCACCTGGCGCGCGAGGCCCGCGCCCGCTACCGGCGCGACATCCCGGAGCTCGATGCCGGCCTTCTGACGGGTTTGATGGCCCACGACTGGCCGGGCAATGTGCGCGAGCTGAGGAACGCCGCCGACCGCTTCGTGCTCGGCCTCGGCGAGGTGGTGCCCGGCGCCGATGACGGCGGTGCCGCGCTCGGTGGCCTGGGGCAGGGGCCGCTGTCGGAGCGGCTCGATGCCGTGGAGAAGTCGATCCTCACCGCCGAGCTGCGCCGCCACGGCGGCAGTCTCAAGGCCACCTACGAAGCCCTCGGCCTCTCCCGCAAGACCCTCTACGACAAGCTCCAGCGGCATGGGTTGCGGCGGGAGGATTTTCTGGTGAGCGAGGAGGGGTAGGGGGGCGGGCCCCGTCAGGTGCGCCTGGCGCCGAGAGCTATCAGCGGCTCAATGGCGTTTGAGGCCGACTGGCTGTGTCGGAAGATGCGCCAGCAGCAGACATTCCAGACCGTCAGACCGTGACAGCCGGGGCTATCGGACGGCGGGAAGGCTCCTACGGAAGCATCGTCGAGTCAGTGCGAGCTCCGCAGCCCCGCCTAAGCTCTGCGGCGGAGCGCCAGCGTTGCGAGGCCGATAAGACCGATGGCAAAGAGGAACAACGTCCCCGGCTCCGGGATGGTCGTTATGACCGTCCGGGGAAGTTCAAACAACGTGATCGTCGCTGTTTGAGTCAGAATATCTTGTCCGAAGAAGGAGAGCTCCAGCAGTGAAATCTGGAGCTGCCCACCAATTCCAAAATCCACCAGAATGGGCGACCACGCGAGGGTGTAATCCACGTGGGTATCGCTCACAGAACCGGTGGTGGCGGTGCCAACTGCGTTGACCATTTGGGTCATCCCCAATGGACTGGTAAAGATGAAGTTTGCAATGACACCGAGGTCATCGGTTTCGCCTCCAACGATTCCGCCTCCAGAACTCGGTTCCTGCAGGTTGATCGTGCCGAAATTAAAAGTTTGCGATTGGCCGACGCTGTTCAGAGAAAAGCTCTGGGCAGCGAAGGTCGACGTGCTGAAAGCCACCTCGAGCAGGGTCGATGACGCACTTTCGCTGCCGTCGTCCCCATAGCCGCTCCCCGGAGTAAATGACGCACCGCTGATTTCGATCAGAACGGCATGTGCCGCGGTGCTGGCCAAGGTGGCGCACAGCAAGGCCGCAGCAAAGACTGTCAGTCTGAAACTGAGTAGAAGGCTCTTGGCCATTTTAGTTGCGCCCCTCTTTAGAACCCTGGTTTCGGATGCTCGGTCAGGCTTTCCACCTGATCGTGCACTGCTCTGCGCAAACTTCTCGAAAAGCAGTAGAGCGATGTTCTCCCAACTATAAAGCAATCGGCATGCCAGATAACTAAACCTCATAATTCCAATCGCTTGACTGATTTGCGATTTTGTCTGTGTCAAAATCGTGATAATCCGACCAATTGGCGGCACTGCCAAGCCGCCGATTGCTTTCTGATTTCCTTCAGGAAACCAGTGGTTTCCGCCGCGTCCGTCAGCAGCCATGCGAAACCGAACGAAAGGCCTGAACTGTAAGAAAATTTGACGGGTATCGCTGTTTCTGGGAATGGCCGTGGCCACCGCAGGTGTCGTGGCGCACGCAACCCGCAGGGAATCCGAGCAAAGCAGGGTCGATTGCAACCAAATTTGACACCTTGGCGCCCTGAGGCCGGGGTCGCGTATCAACCTCAAGACGAAGAATGAAGTCTTCGGTCGATGAACTCGGATGGACAGCTGGTCGGCGGCGGTCATCAAGGGTGTCCGCACGTGCTGCCGGCGATCGCGCTTCCATCCGGCCCGCGCCAATGCGCAGTCGCTTCACCTTGTCGGAGATTTCGTGCCGCACTGCGGTGCTGCTTACGCCCGACGGACGACAGCACCTCTTGTTCACCAAGGCGGACCAATCGCTCCAGCTCAGCGTCACGGGCTCGAGCCTGTTCCAGCCGGTGCGGCCGCTGACCGACGCCGTGCTTCCGCCCCGGCACGTCCGCGCCTGCGTGTCGAGCCTCGTGGCCAACATCTCCGCGTGGTGCTTCAGGCGCTCGATGGCTGGCTCGCCGGCGCGCCGTACCGCGAGATCGCCGTGCCGCTCGGCGCGTCCTGGGGTGGTGTGCAGAACCTCACGGCGTCTGTCGTCCTCGACAGGGAACGCAGCGTCGACCGCACCTATGGCGGCCGCCCGATCGTGCGCCTCAGCATCGGCATGGAGGAGAAGGAGCATCTGCTAGTCGACCTGCTGCGTTGCTTCGGTCCGGTTTCATAGGAAGTCGTGCAGCGGTCGGCGGCGACCTCCTGGCACTGACATGCTTTGTCTTCTCTGGCGGGATCCCCTTCAGTGTTCGTGGGTCGGCCCGACGTCAACCCGCACCGTGAGCGCGGAAGCTCGCTCGTCAGGGGCACTCGCTCGGGTTATGCTGCCCCACGAGCCGCTGAGCCGGCTCTGCCGGAAGTGTCAGTTTTGGAGAAGCGGTCATGACGCTGCGCCGCTCGAGAATTTGCAAGGGGTGCTGGCAACAGATGCACCTGCCGGTGCCGTTGCACGGCGTGGTTTCGGTGCCATTTCGTGTTTTCGGCATTCGTCCGAGCCGGATGAATCCGAATACTTGCACAATCTGCGAGTTGATGTTCACGACAGTTATGAGGGCCCGAAAGATCACCATAGACGCGACCGTTCTGTTCGCCGACCTGAGAGGCTACACCACTCTGTCACAGTCCCACTCGCAAGATGCCATTTCTGGACTGCTGGATGCCTTCTACGACGAATGTGCCAGCGCCATTTGGGAGTGCGACGGACTTCTCAACAAGACAATCGGAGACGCCGTCATGGCCGTCTTCAACTTCCCGATCAGGCACGCGGACCACGCTCGGCAGGGTGTGCTCGCTGCTCGGGCGATCCAGAGACGCTGGAGTGCTAGGCGAAAGACTCTCATCGAACCGCTCGGCCTCGCCGGCGCAGAGCTGGGGGTGGGCGTCGGGATCCACTGTGGAGAGCTCAGTTTCGGGGAATTCGGTCGGTCGCATCGCGATCTGACTGCGATCGGCACCGTTGTGAACCTCGCGTCCCGAGCGCAATCCGCAGCGGCAGCCGGCGAGATTCTGGTGACGCAAGCCATCCATGAGCGTGTCCAGTCCGACTTAGCGGGCAGCCGACCTCGGGAATTTCAGCTCAAGGGCTTCGAAGCGCCCATTACACTTTACCCGGCTTGAGATCCCGCTTGCACTCGATCCGGTGTGCGCCAACTGCGACGATTCGAGCAGATGCGTCCCTTGGCCGCGGCCGCTCCTGGCACTCCTGCGACATGCGAGGCTCAGTCCATGATGTCTGGAGCAAGATCGCAAGCGGACGCACGCTACCGCAGGGCTGAAGTCTCTGCCTGATCCAGAGCGGACCTTTGTCAGCAGGTCGGCGCGGCGTTGAAAACCGCCACCTGAGCATCGAACGCACGCTTGTAGGCAGGCCGCGCTTCGCCGCGGGCGACATAGGCGGAGAGGTTCGGATAGTCGTCCAGGATATCCATTCCGTCCAACCTGCGCAGCACCATCACCATCAGCAGATCGCCGGCGCTGAACGCACCGTCGAGCCATTCCGCGTCGCCGAGGCGACTGGAAAGTTCGCCCAGCCGGTTACGGATGCGATCCTCGAGGATAGGCAGGCGCTCCTTGTACCAGCTCTTGTCGCCTTCCACATACCGGACCTGTTCGCGCTCAACGATCGGCGGCTCCACCGTATTGAGCGCGGCAAACATCCATGTGATCGCGCGCGCCCGGGCATTCGCATCGTCCGGCAGCAGGCCCGCATGGCGCTCGGCGATGTGGAACACGATCGCCCCCGACTCGAACAGGACGAGATCGCCTTCTTCATAGGTCGGAATCTGCCCGAAAGGATGAAGCGCACGATACGCGGGTTCCTTCATCTCGCTGAACGAAACAAGGCGAACGTCGTAAGGCTGGCCCACTTCTTCAAGCGCCCAGCGAACGCGCATGTCGCGCGCCAGTCCCTTGCCGCCATCGGGCGACCGTTCAAAGGCTGTGATGGTGGGGGTCATTGGAAGGCTCCGGGTGATTGCTTGCGCTTTGCATCCAGAGGACGAACGAGCGGCGCGGCTCCCGACAGCTTACGTCGTTTTCTTTGGCCATGGGATTCCGCGGACCGAACCTTGATGACCTGCCACTGTCGGATCGCTACTGGCTCAGCGGAACCCGATTCGAGCGCATTCGGCCCCCCTTCCCGCGATCCCACGGGGTGCCTCGTGTAGAGGACCACCGCGTGGCCAGCGGGATAAAGCACGTCATCCGCAACGGCCTGGGATGGCGGGACCCGCCCTTTGATCGATGAGTGCCCCTAGCCGGCCACCCGGGACTGTCACTCCGTCGTCGGTTCAGGCCCCTGGCGGTTGCCCTGTTCCGGCGATTCGCCTTGCTGCGACTTATCTTCGCCGGCGCCCTTCTTTTCGGCAGCGCGCTTTGCCTTCTTTTCGGCCTTCAGCCGATCGCGTTCTTTGCGTTCGAAATCGTAATTGGGCTTTCTAGCCATCTTCATCCTCTTTGTTGGGCCTGTCGGACCGTCCGGCGATGAGGGCTTCATGGCCCCTGCAGGAGATGTGGCGCATCCTCCTGGCCGAGCTCCTGGCACCAGACCGCGGTGGCTTGCGGCACGATACGCACGATACTCGCGTTCATGACCCGGTTGCGGAGCCGGCCGCACCCTAGATCATTTACGGCCTATTGAAACGATCAATTGTCGTTCCGGGCAAAGGGGCCCGACCGACCACTATGACAGGCGGTTTGCGACCCGGTCGAGGGGCCAGGGCCGCTGCAGCCCGATAGCCTGTGGTCAAACCGGCACCGCTTCGTGCTCGGCCTCGGCGAGGTGGTGCCCGGCGCCGACGACGGCGGTGCCGCGCTCGGGCGGTGCCATCCCTCAACTGTTATCCTCGCGCCTCGACGCGAGGATCCATCTTTGAGGCCGGGCGCCTGGCCTCTGCCATGGGCCCTCGGGTCAAGCCCGAGGGCGGCGGTTAGAGTAGGTGGCGGCAGATTGCGTCGTGCGGCCAGCAGGAGCACGCATGATGGCGATCCGCGGCACAGGATCTTATGAGCAGTCGCGACAGCGCCGTCTCGAAGGACGAGGCAAGACGCTCAAGCGGTCAAGCCCGGGGGTGACGGTGAGAGCCGGTGGCGTCAGGGCGCCGCGTTTTCGTAGAAGGCGGCGGCCTCTGCGGTGAAGGCGGCGCGGGCGGTGGGGTCGAAGTAGAACATGTGGCCGCCCTTGTAGATCGCGAGCCAGGCGCGATCCGCCTCGCCGTATTGCGGCAGGTGATCGAGGACGTAGCGGCTGGCGCCGTAGGGCGTGACGAGGTCGCTGCGGCCATGGGCGATCAGCAGCCTGAAGCCGGGATTCAGCGCCAGCAGCCTGCGCAGGTCGCCGGTGGCGCTGGCGTGGCGGCGGCCGCCGTTCCAATGCCAGTTGCGGCTCACGCGCCGGTTCAGCAGCTCAAAGGTCATCTCCGTCTCGTAGCCCAGCTGCTCGCGCGCGTAGCCGACGAAGAGGCCGCCGAGGCTCTGCAGATAGCCGTCGAGGATGGGGTCGTCGGCGTGGCCATCATCGGATTCCGGGAAGGGGTCGGGCAGGGCGAAAGTGGCGTCGTAGGGGCTGGCGATTTCCGGAGTCCCGCCGCTGGGGTGCTCCAGATAGGCTTCGGCGACGAAGCCGCGCGTCCGCCTCACCACGTCGAGCGGCAGGCCGGTCAGCTCGGCGACCCGCGCGTAGAAGCCGTCGCCGGTCTCGGCCTCCGGCGGCGGGCCGGCGAGGGTGACGAGGTAGTCCGTCATGGCAAAGCGCTCGGCCGCCGCCAGGGCCTCCGCGCTGAAGCGCCCCGCCCGGTCGAGCTCCGTCGCCGCGATGGACGGCAGCAGCAAGGCGGCATTGAGCGCAAGGCGGGAGGCACCGGAGTGCAGCGCGCCGTCGAGAAAGGGCGAGACCATGACGATGCCGGAGACGACGATGCCCTGCTGCTGCTGCAGGGCGCGCGCCAGCTTGGCGGCGCGGAAGCCGCCGTAGCTCTCGCCGAGCAGATACTTCGGCGAGGCCGTGCGGCCGGTGTCGGCGACGTAGAGGGCGATCACCTTGGCCAGCGTCTCGGCATCCCGCTCGACGCTCCAGAAGCGCTCCGCGCGGTCGGGCTCGGCGGCGCGGCTCCAGCCGGTGCCGACCGGGTCGATCAGCACCAGGTCGGTGAAGCTCAGCCAGCTGTCGGGGTTGCTCTTGAGCTGCGCGGTCGCCTCGGGTGGTGAGCCGTACTCGACGATGCGCGGCCCGACGAGACCGAGATGCAGGTAGGCCGAGGCGGCGCCGGGGCCGCCGTTGAACACGAAGGTGACGGGCCGCGTCGCCGCGGCGGCGCCGTCCAGGGTATAGGCCGTGTAGAAGACGGCGGCGAGGTGCTTGCCGCGCTCGTTGCGCAGCGCGAAGGTCCCCGCCGTCGCCGTGTAGGCGAGGCGTTCGCCGCCGAGTGTGATCTCGTGCTGCGTGACGGCGTCCGCCGGCAGCAGGGAGAGTATGCCGGGGCCGGCGGCGCGCTGGTCGTCGGTTTGCCGGTCCTGGGGTTGCTGGGCCTGGGGTTGCTGGACCTGGGGCTGCTGGGCCGGCTGGGCTGCGCCGGGCAGGGCGCCAGCCAGGGGGGCGAAGAGCGCGGCGGCGAGGAGGAGCGCGGGCGGCAGGCGGGCGGCGGGGCGGAGCGCGGGCATGGGAAAGAAGTTAGGGCACGGGGCCGCCGAGGCCAGGGGGCGGACTCTGACCGGATCGCGCTATCGGTTGTCCTGGTCGCGCGAGACGGACAGGCGGGAAAGAGGCAAGCTGGGGCTTCCGGCGGACCGGCTGGCGAAGAGGCGACGATGCACGACCGACTGACCTTCCTGTTCCTCAACCTCGGGCACTTCTTCGATCACTTCTTCATCCTGATCGTCGCGACGGTGGTGCTTGCGCTGGGGCCGCAGTGGGGCCTGAGCTACGACCAGCTGATCCCCTACGCGACACCCTGCTTCGTGATGTTCGGCCTGGGTGCCATTCCGTCCGGCTGGCTGGCCGACAAGTGGAGCCGCGAGGGCATGATGCTGGTGTTCTTCTTCGGCATCGGCGCCGCTTCGATCCTCGCCGGCTTCGCCGAGACGCCGCTGCAGCTTGGCGCGGGCCTGTTCCTGGTCGGCGCATTCGCCTCGATCTACCACCCGGTCGGCATCGCCATGGTGGTCCACGGCCGGCAGAAGACCGGCATGCCGCTGGCGGTGAACGGCGTGTTCGGCAACCTGGGAGTCGCCTCGGCGGCCCTGGTCGCCGGCTTCCTGGTCGATCTCTCCGGCTGGCAGGCCGCCTTCATCCTGCCGGGCCTGGTGTCGATTGCGCTGGGCTTCGCCTACGCCCTGCTGCTGTGGAGCGGCCGGCAGGCGCGCGCCGAGGCGCGGCGCAGCGGCGCCGCGGCCAGGCAGGCGGCGGTCGGCACGGTCCAGGTCGGCCGCTCGACCCTGATCCGCATCTTCGCCATCATCTTCCTGACCACGGCCCTGGGCAGCATGATTTTCCAGTGCATGACCTTCGCGCTGCCGAAGATCTTCGACGAGCGCCTGGCCAGCTTCGCGACCACGCCCTCGGAAGTGGGCGGCTGGGCCTTCGTCGTCTTCGCGGCCGCGGCCTTCGCCCAGCTCGTCGTCGGCTACCTCGTCGACCGCCATTCGGCGCGCACCGTCTTCCTGCTGGTCGCCGGGCTGCAGGCGCCGCTCTTCCTTGTGGCGATGGACCTGTCAGGCGTGCCGGCGCTGGTGACGGCGCTGGGCTTCATGCTGCTGGTGTTCGGGCAGATCCCGATCAACGACGTGCTGGTCGCGCGGATCAGCAAGAGCGCGTGGCGCAGCCGCGCCTTCGCCGCCCGCGTCATCATCGGCTTCGGCGTCAGCTCGACGGCGATTCCGCTGATCTCCTTCGTCTACCGCGAGGGGGGCTTTTCCACGTTGTTCGCGATCATGGCCGGGATCGCCGTGGCGATCTGCCTGGCGGTCAGCTTGCTGCCGCGCAGCGGCGCCGTGCTGTCGCAGCGGCCGGCCCCGGCGGAGTAGCGCTAGCCCTCTGCCTTCATCGGTGCTTAACGCTTCGCTCCCTATTGTTGCCACCGGTGTCGGGCGGCGGAGTCACTTCGCAAGCTCTTGACGCGAAGAATAGATTCCTCTGTTCATGACATTGCCCGAGATGTTGTTCCCGAACCGCCGACCGCCTCAAGAATCGAGACCGACCCTGGGTGGCCTGCTGTGGCCTCTGGGCCTGCTGATCGGCGGATTGGTCGCGATTATCGTCGTGCTGCTGCTCTTTGCCGCCCGCGAGCAGAATGGGCTCGCCGTCAAGACCTCGGAGCATCTCGCCCGGAGCGTGCTGGCGGCCGAGGCGGACTCGGTGGCCAACCAGGCGCGGGACTACGCGACCTGGGGCGAGTCGGTCGAAAATATCGTGCTCTCGCTCAACGAGACCTGGGCCGATGAGAACATCGGCACCTGGGCCTACGAGGGCTTGGGCATGGATGCGACGGTCGTCGTCGATGGCCAGGGCCAAGCCACCTTCGGCATGATCGAAGGCGAGCGCCTCGGCCCTGAGGTCCTGGATCGACTCTCGAATGGATTTGACGAGTTGATCGCAGCGACGCGGGCGGCACCTCTGGACCCTGTCGGGGTGTCCGTGAAGGGCTATGTTCTGTTGGATGGCGCCATCGCCATCGCCGCCGCTGCGCCGATCGTCTGGACGGACGGGCGACCGGCCCACGATGAAAGCGGCGCGTCGTCCATCCTCGTCTATCTGCGCTCAATCGATACGGAGATGCTGGAATCGATCGAGCATCGCTATCTGCTGTCCGGCTTTCGACTGGCTGGCGCGAGCGATCGGCCGGCAGGTGCGACCGTCGGCCTCGTCGCCCGCTCCGGCGCCGTCCTGGGGAGGCTTGTGTGGGAACCCGACCAGCCCGGCCTCGCCATGATCCATCTGCTGCTGCTTCCCGGCATCTGCTCGGTTCTCCTCGTCGCGCTGCTGCTGCGCTTCGTGGTGCGTCGCGCGCAGCGAACGGTGCGCGATCTGGAGATGAGCCATGGCGCCCTGCAGGAGTTGACGGTATCGCTCGCGGCGGCGCGTGACCGGGCGGAGCAGCAGACCAAGGTGGAATCCGAACTGCGCGGCAAGGCCGTTGCGGCAAGCCGCGCCAAGTCAGAGTTCCTGGCCCTGGTCAGCCATGAGCTGCGCACACCGCTCAACGCCATCCTCGGCTTTTCGGAGACGATCGCGACGCAGGTCTTCGGCAGTTTCGCGACGGAGCGCTATCGGGACTACGCCCGCGACATTCACGAAAGCGGCAGCCACCTGCTGTCGATCATCAACGATATTCTAGATCTCTCGAAGGTCGAAGCCGGCCGCTATGATCTCCACGAGGAGGAGGTCGTTCTGGGGGACATTCTTCGCCGCTGCACCGCTCTGCTGCGCGAGCGCGCGGAGCAAAGATCGCTCTCCCTGACCTGCCAGGACAGCACCGTCCGCCTGCGGGCCGATCCGCGGGCGCTCAAGCAGATCGTCTTCAACCTGCTGTCCAACGCCATCAAGTTCACCGACGCGGGTGGCCGCATCGAACTCGGATCGACGGCCGGAGCGGAAGACCTTCAGATCACGGTCTCCGATACCGGCATCGGCATGAGCGAGGAAGAGCTGTCGCGGGCACGCCAGCCCTTCGGCCAGGCCGGCTCGGCTCTCACGCGATCAGCAGGCGGCACGGGCCTCGGCTTGAACGTGACCGAGTCCCTCATCGAGCTGCATGGCGGGCACCTGAAGATCCACAGCGCACCCGGCCAGGGCACCTCCGCCGTCGTCCATCTGCCGGCCGAGCGGGTGCTCCCGGGTGCCCCCGCGGCGCCCGGGGATGCAGCCCCGTGCGAGACATGAGAGCCTCGCGCCGCGGCAACGCGCGCTACCACAACTAAAAGAGCGAAGCCGCGAACGCCGGTGCCGTCAGGCCGACAGGCGCTGGTTTTCGGCGAGCCTGGCATCGACGGTCGCGACGACCTCGTCGATGGCCGGGTGCGCCATGCCGAGCGTGCGGCCGATGAGCTGCACCAGCCTGTCGACCCGCTCGATGGCCGGGGCGCCCGCGGCCAGCGCCCGTGCGGCGGAGGAAGGCTTCAGCAGGTGCTCGGCGGCGCGGGCATACTTCTCGAAGGGCACTCCGTCGGCGCGATCGGCGCCGAGGCGCTGCGCGATGGCGTCGACATGGGCGTAGATCGCCCGTGATTGCTCAAGGTCGCTGTGCACCGCCTCGCGGATCGGCCGCGGTTCGCCCCGCGTGACGCAACGATAGTTGCCGGTCAGCAGCATGGACCACTTGGCCAGCGGCACGAAGAGCGAGTCGAAGACGCGCAGCTTCACCGGCACGTCCTGGCCGTCGAGCCGCACCGCGTCAATGTCGGCCGCCAGGCGCCGCAGCATGTCGTTGTGCGCGGGATCGGCGAAGGTCGCCGCCTTGAAGTTGGTCGGCAGGCCGACGTGCAGCAGGTTCGCCGCCTGCTCCGGCGGGCGGAAGGCCTGCGGGTCGGGGCTGCAGAGCGTCATCAGGTCGGGGTCGAAGCGGTCCCAGACGTGCGCGTTGGTATAGCTCGATTCCAGCTTGGCGGCGTCGAGGCCGGGGATGCGCTTCAGGTAGGGCAGCGGCGGCATGTTCATGATCGAGAGACAGGGCACCCGGGCCTCGGCGACACGCACCAGCAGCGTCCAGATCGCATGGACGGCGTACTGCGGCTCCTGCATGGCGAGGCCGACCAGGTCGTAGGCGGTCGGGTCGACTTCCTCCGGCGTCCTGGCGTCGAGCTTCCCCGGCAGCCCGGCCGAGCGGATGCCACGGTGCGTCTCCTCGCCCTTCAGCCGGATCCGCACCTCGGTGCCTTCGGCGTTGATCAGCCGCGCCGTCTGCGAGCGGCAGACGAGGGTGACGTTGTGTCCCGCCATCAGCAGCTTGGTGCCGAGAAGCGACCCGTAGGACGCACCGAGGATGAGGATGTTGTATGCCATCTGTCCTGTCCCGCCTGTTGTGCCTCCGCCGCCAGCGGGCAGGGCCGAGATCGCTTGATCTCAAACAAGCTAGCGCCGGAAAGTTCCGCATTCACCAATTTTCGGGTTAATGTGTTGTCGGTATGTGCAACATTAGGTTAGATTGGTAAAGTTGTTAATTTCTGGTTCAGGGGATGGGTCCAGGGCATGGGCAAGACACTGATCGGACCGCGGCTGCGCCAGCTCCGGCGCGAGCACAAGCAGACCCAGGCGGAGATGGCCCGGGCGCTGGGCGTCAGCACGGCCTACGTGAACCTGCTGGAGAACAATCAGCGCAGCCTTTCGGTACAGATGCTGATGGCCCTTTCCGATGCTTACGGCGTGGACTGGCGCGACCTCATCAAGGACGAGTCGTCGACCCTGCTGGCCGACCTGCGCAACGCGATGCAGGATCCCATCTTCGGCAACGCCCCGCCCGACCTGCAGGAGCTGCGCGCCGCGATCGACCATGCGCCCCGGCTGGTCGGACACTTCCTGCAGCTCTACCACAGCCACCGTACCGCGCTGGAAAAGATGATGCAGCTCGGCAGCGAGCGGATGCCCGACGGCCTGCTGGCCTCGGCGCCCGAGACCATCATCCACGACTTCTTCCGCGACCACGCCAACTACTTCGCCGAGCTGGAGGAGGCGGCCGAGCAGCTGCATGCGGCGGAGCCCTGCGAGGTCGACGACGTCTATGCGGTGCTGAAGGCGCGCCTGCACCGCGTCCATGGCATCGAGGTGAGGACGGCACCGGTGGAGGAGATGAGCCAGGCGCTGCGCATCTACGACGAAGCGGATTGCGTGGTGCATCTCTCCGAGGCGCTGGACCACCAGAACCGCGTGTTCCAGCTCGCCCACGTGCTCTGTCTCGTGGAGCTGCCAAAGGTGCTCGAACGCCTGACCGCCGGCAGCGCCATCATGTCGGAGACCGGCGTTGCCCGCTGCCACGTCGAGCTGGCGAACTATTTCGCTGCCGCCTTCCTGATGCCTTACGAGCCGTTCCATGCCGCGGCGGAGCGCTCCAGCTATGACGTCGACCGTCTTGCGGCCGCCTTCGGCGTCTCCTTCGAGCAGGTCTGCCATCGCCTCACCACCCTGCAGCGCGAGGGCGCGCGCGGCGTGCCCTTCTTCTTCCTGCGCGTCGACAAGGCCGGCAATGTAACCAAGCGGTTCAACGCGACCTCATTCAACATCGCCGAGTACGGTGGCGCCTGCCCGGTGTGGAATATCCACACCTCGTTCCGTACCCCGGGCGTGATCATCCCGCAGTTCGTCGAGCTGCCGGACGGCGAGCGCTTCTTCACCATCAGCCGCACCACCGAGCGCCCGGTGTTCAGCCGCGACACCCAGGACCGGCGCCTTGCCCTGTCGCTCGGCTGCGAACTGAAGCACGCCCACCGCATCGCCTATGCCGCGCCCTTCAACACCCAGGACGCGCAGCTGTTCAGCCCGATCGGCATCAACTGCCACCTCTGCCCGCGGCAGGCCTGCTCGCAGCGCGCGCACCAGCCCCTGTTCATCGAGCTGCCCATCGACACCAAGCGCCGCGGCAACACGCGCTACGAAAGCTGAAAGCGGCGAGGGACCGGCCGTCGCCCGCAAGATGGGTAGGTTTCTACACATCAACCTTCGGCGATGGGTCAGTTCCGATACATGTACAGCTTTTGGCTCTAGGTCGGCGGCCGGGACCTGGGCTAGTCTCGGCAGGAACTTAAGCGATCTGGCCGCCGTCGGTGTCGACTGGCACGGCTATTGCTCGTAACGAGGCAGCGTGGCGGCGTCGGAGTGCAAGGTTCCGGCGCCGCGCACGACAGAAAAAAATGGGAGGCTTTCCAGTGAAGATTCAACTGTTTGCCGCGGCAGCCGCTGCGGCGCTTACCGTATCCATGACCACCTCGGCAGCTTTCGCCTTCTGCGAGAGCGGCGAGATCGTCGTCAAGTTCGCCCACGTGGTCGCCGCCAAGGGCAGCCCGAAGGGCGAGACGGCGACCGCGCTTGCCGAGCGCGTCAACAGCGAGATGAACGGCAAGCTGTGCATGGAGGTTTACCCGAACTCGCAGCTCTACAACGACGACAAGGTCCTCGAGGCCATGCTGCTGGGCGACGCCCAGCTGGCGGCGCCCTCGCTGTCGAAGTTCGAGAAGTACACCAAGAAGTTCAGCATCTTCGACCTGCCGTTCCTGTTCGAGGACATCGACGCCGTCGACCGCTTCCAGAGCGGCGAGGCGGGACAGGACCTGCTGCGCTCCATGGAAGGCAACGGCCTGCTCGGCCTCGGCTACTGGCACAACGGCATGAAGCAGATCTCGGCGAAGAAGCCGCTGCTGACGCCGGAGGACGCCAAGGGCCTGAAGTTCCGCATTCAGCGCTCCGATGTGCTGGAAGCGCAGTTCCAGGCTCTCGATGCCAATCCGCAGAAGCTGGCCTTCTCGGAGGTCTACGGCGCCCTGCAGACCGGCGTCGTCGACGGCCAGGAGAACACCTGGTCGAACATCTACACCAAGAAGTTCCACGAGGTGCAGGACGGCATCACCGAGAGCAACCACGGCATCATCGACTACCTGCTGGTGACCTCCGTGGAGTTCTGGGAGTCCCTGCCGGATGACGTGCGCGAGCAGTTCTCCACCATTATCCAGGAGGAGACAGCGAAGGGCAACGCGCTCGCCAACAAGCTCGGCGTCGAGAGCCGCCAGAAGATCCTCGATTCGGGCGGCGAGATCCGCGAGCTGACGGCCGAGCAGCGTGCTTCATGGTCCAAGGCCATGGAGCCGGTGTGGGCCCAGTTCGAGGGCGACATCGGTGCGGACCTGATCGAGGCCGCCAAGGCCGCCAACACGGGCAGCTGATCCCTCCGACAACCAACAAGGGGGCGCCGGTTCCCTCGTTGAGAGGGGCCCGGCGCTGCCGGCTGCCGCCACGGCCCGCAAAGTTGCAGGAAGTCCCGCCATGTTATCCCGATTCGTCAGCCGGCTGGAGGAAGGGGCGATCGCCCTCTTGCTCGGTGGCATGGTGGCGGTCACCTTCAGCCAGGTGGTCGCCCGCTACGTCTTCAATACGGGTGCCGTCTGGGCCCTCGAACTGACGACGACCTTCTTTGCCTGGATGGTTCTGCTGGGCGTTTCCTATGGGGTGAAGACCGGTGCCCATCTGGGCGTCGACGCCTTCGTGAGGATGCTGCCCGACCGCTTCGAGAGGACCCTGGTGGTCTTTGTCGGCTTCTGCTGCTGCGTCTACGCCGGCATCATGCTGTTCGGTGCCTGGGACTATTGGAGCAAGATCTACCGCTTCGGCATCTTGACCGAGGATCTCTACGTGCCGCGGATCATCGTTGAGGCGATCTATGGCGGCGCCCCGGACTATCGCTACGAGGAGATCGGGATTCCGCGCTGGGTACGCTACGCGGCGCTGCCGCTCGGCATGGCGCTGCTGCTGTTCCGCTTCCTCCAGGCGACTGTCCTTATCGCCCTCGGCAAACGGGAATTGCTGATCGCCGGCCACGAAGCGGAAGAAGCGGTGGCGGAAGCGCAGGTCCACCTACAGGGAGCGGACATCCGCTCCGGCCGGGAGAGCTAGCCCATGGAACCGCTGCTGCTCTTTGCCATGGTGCTGTTCCTTTTGGTCATCGGCCTGCCGATCGCCGTCGCGCTCGGCCTGTCGAGCGTGCTCTTCCTGCTGATCTTCTCCAACGACTCGCTGGCCTCCATCGCCCTGAAGCTGTTCGAGGCGCAGGAGCACTATACGCTGCTGGCGATCCCCTTTTTCATTCTGTCCTCGGCCTTCCTGTCGACCGGCGGCGTGGCCCAGCGCATCATCCGCTTTTCCATCGCCGTGGTCGGCTCGTTCCGCGGCGGCCTCGCCATGGCCGGTGTCTTCGCCTGCATGATGTTCGCCGCGCTGAGCGGCTCCTCGCCGGCCACCGTGGTGGCGATCGGCTCCATCGTCATCGGCGGCATGCGCCAGGCCGGCTACACCCGCGACTTCGCTGCCGGCGTCATCTGCAACGCCGGCACGCTCGGCATCCTGATCCCGCCCTCCATCGTCATGGTGGTCTACGCCGCGGCGACCGACGTTTCCGTCGGGCGGATGTTCCTGGCCGGAGTCATTCCAGGCGCGGTCGCCGGCCTCATGCTGATGATCGGCATCTACGTCGCCGCCCGCGTCAAGAAACTGCCGGCCCAGCCCTGGGCCGGTTTCCGCGAGATCTTCAGTGCCTCGCTGGATGCGGCCTGGGGGCTTTTCCTCATCGTCATCATCCTCGGCGGCATCTACGGCGGCATCTTCACGCCGACCGAGGCGGCGGCGGTGGCGGCGGTCTATGCCTTCTTCATCGCGCTGTTCATCTACCGCGACATGGGGCCGTTGAAGGACGTGCCCTGGCACAAGGAAGGCGAGGGGCTGGGAGGGGCGGTCGGGCGTAACGCCTTTCGCATGACCCTGGCCCTGGTGCCCGCCCTCTTCCACCGCGACACCCAGAAGACCATGCTGGACGCGGGCAAGGTCACCTTGATGCTGATGTTCATCATCGCCAACGCCTTGCTCTTCGCCCATGTGCTGACCACCGAGCGCGTGCCGCAGGCGATCACCGAGGCCTTCATCACGGCGGGACTGACGCCCTGGATGTTCCTCGTCGTGGTGAACGTGCTGCTGCTGCTGGGCGGCCAGTTCATGGAACCCTCCGGCCTGCTGCTCATCGTCGCGCCGGTGGTCTTCCCCATCGCCATCGAGATGGGCATCGATCCGATCCATCTCGGCATCATCATGGTGGTGAACATGGAGATCGGCATGATCACGCCGCCGGTCGGCCTCAACCTCTTCGTCACCTCGGGCATTACCGGCATGTCGGTGATGCAGGTGGTGCGCGCCGCCCTGCCGTGGCTCGGCATCCTCTTCGTCTTCCTGATCCTCATCACCTACGTGCCCGCGATCTCGACCTGGCTGCCGAACACGCTGATGGGACCGCAAACGGTGAACTAAGCGGGCCTCGGGTTGCGGGCAAGCCGGACCGCCGGGGGCGTCTTGCCCGACCTTATTGCAAATGCATCTCAATCGCACTATTGTCGGGCCTCGCTAGGGAGGGCCCCGCCACGGGGCGCCGGAGGGGTGGTCGATGAGGATGTTGGCGCAGCAGCTGGTGGTCGAGGAGCTGTACCTCCGCCACCACGACGCGCTGCGTCGCTTCCTGCTTCGTCTGCTGCGCTGCGAGGACGCCGCCGCCGACGTGGCGCAGGATGCCTACCTGCGGCTCATCCGCTACGCGCCGCGGCAGGCCCCGGCCAACCCCCGCGCCTACCTCTTCCAGGTGGCCGCCAACGCGGCGCGCGACCGTCTGGCCTTGGAGCAGAGGCGCCGCGGCACGGTCGAGGGCGGCCCCGTACCGGAGAGCGCCGCCTGCGCACGGCCCGACGCAGAGGCCGAGGCCATGGCCCGCTGCCGCCTGCGTGCCCTGGCGGCCGTGGTCGACGCGTTGCCGGCGCGCTGCCGCGAGGTGTTTCTCATGAGCCGCCTCGACGGGCTCGGCAATGCCGAGATCGCCGTGCGTCTTGGCATTTCCCGCAACATGGTCGAGAAACACATCATCAAGGCGTTGATGCACTGCCGTCGGCGTCTAGACGCCGACGGCGAATGATTGGTGCTTTAACGGGTCAGGACTCGCGCGCTTCGCCCGGTCTAGAATAGAAGCAGCGATCGCCGACGCGGTCCGCTCGTGCCGGAGCAGGGGGCAGCGCCGCGACATGGCTGGCAGCATGGCAGGATGACGAAGCCCGAGAAACGATCCGTGGGAAGCGGTGCGCACGACGAGGCCGTCACCGAGACGGCGACGACCTGGTTCGTGCGCATGTCTGCCGACGCTGCGACCGACGCGGAGCGGCGCGCCTTCCGGGTCTGGCTCGAGGGCGATCCGGCGCACCGGGATGCCTATGCACAGGTCGAGACCCTGTGGGTCGAGCTCGCCGGCATTCCCGATCCGCGCCCGGCCCGCGAAGCGAACGGCAGGACTGGTCATAGCGCGCGCGCCAAACCGTCGATCCGGCCGATCATCCGCCGTCCCGGCATCAGGCGCTATGCCGTCCTCGCCGCCTGCCTGCTGCTGATGGCCGTCTGGGGGCTTTGGAGCCTCGGCGGCTACGACCGCCTGCGGGCCGACCACGCGACCGCCGTCGGCGAAACGCGCGAGGTCACGCTCGCCGACGGCTCGGTGGTCCATCTCAACACCGACACGGCCATGGGAGTCGCGTTTGCCGGCGACCGCCGCGTTGTCCGGCTGTACCGCGGGGAAGCCTTCTTCACCGTGGCCCGCGACCAGCGCCGGCCCTTCGAAGTCGTCACCGCCGGTGGCGTCGCCCGTGCGGTCGGCACGGCCTTCAACGTGCGGAGCGAGGAGGCGGCGATGACGGTGGCGGTGGCTGAAGGCCGCGTTGCAATCTCGCCCGGGGTCGCGGCTCCGCAAAGCGGGCACAGCGTCATCCTGGGGCCAGGCGAGGCCTTGCGCCAAACCGCAAGCGGGCGCGGAGTTCCGGTCGCGGCGACGGTGGAGACGCTGACCGCCTGGCGGCAGGGGAAGCTTGTTTTCGCCAATCGTCCCCTGCGCGCCGTCGTGGCGGAACTCGACCGCTACCGGCCCGGCACCATTGTCCTCCTCAGCGGCAAGGCTGCAGACGAACGATTCAGCGGCGTGGTGAGCCTCGCCGATACCGATCGGGCGCTGGCGGCCATCGAGAGCACGCTGCCCGTCGACGTCATTCACCTCACGGCCTACCTCACTCTGCTGCGCGGCAGGGAGTGACGGCTCCAACGACTGCAGCGGCGCCGGCAAGCGCAGCCGGCCTTGCAGCAGTTTCTTCTCCCGGGCAGGTCAGGAGATCGGCACCTCGACCGGTCTAACCAGTCGGAACGTCCAGCGCCGCCTGGAGCACAGGCGGCGCGCCGGACAAGGGGATTGGTTGGGCCAAGGGGGAGCTGAAGGTGAAGGCAGGGAGCAGGAAGGGTTGCATCGGGCTGGTCGGGGACAGCCGGAAAGGCCGGCGGAGGCTCGCCGCGGGGCTGGCGGCAGCCGTTTCCGCCGCCGCTCTCGGCACGGCGTCTGAGGCGACCGCGCAGGAATGGCGGCGCGACCGGCAGACCCTCGAGCCGGGCCCTGCGCTGCGGGCCGACAGCGCCCCGGTTCAGCTGGCACAGGCGGCCGGCGAGCAGCGCTTCGACGTCCCGCCCGGCGACCTCGAAGCCGCCCTCCTGGCGTTCTCCCAGCAGGCCGATCTTCAGCTGCTCTATCCGGCCCCTCTCACGGCCGGCCTGACGACACCAGGGGTGCGCGGATTCCATCGCCCCGAGCAGGCCCTGGAGTTGCTGCTGGCGGGGACCGGGCTGACCTACAGCCATGCGTCGTCGGACACGATCGCCCTGTCGCGCGTGCCCGCGGAGAGCGGGTCCGGCGCAACCGTGCTGGAGCCGGTGGTCGTCACCGCCGAGCGGACGGCGCGCTCGCTCCGCGACACCGCGTCGAGTGTCGCTGTCTACGATTCCGCGGACGTCGAGGACAGGCCCGGGCTCGACACGGCCAACGACGTCCTGGAGCGGGTGCCCAACGTCACGACGAGCGGCACCAACAACTTCGCCCCGGCGGTGCGCGGCGTCGATGGCACCGGCCCAGCTCAGGGCGCCGATGCCTTCTTCGCCGGGACGCGGCCGCGCCTGAACATCCAGGTCGATGGGCGGCCCTTGAGCTACAACGAGGTGGTGTTCGGCGACGTCTCGCTGTGGGATGTCGAGCAGGTCGAGGTGCTGCGTGGACCGCAGAGCACCTTGCAGGGGCGCAATTCCATCGCCGGTACCGTAGCCGTCAAGACCAAGGATCCGACCTACGACTTCGAGGCCGGCGGGCGGGCGGTCGCCGGCAGCCTGAACAGCCGACAGGCCGCCGCCTTCGTGTCGGCGCCGATCATCGAGGACCAGGTGGCCTTCCGGGTCGCCGTGGACCGCCAGCAGAGCGAGAGCAACGTTCACTTCGTCCCCTTCGGCCGCTTCGACCCGGACGAGTTCGAGCAGACGACGCTGCGCGCCAAGCTGCTGATCGAGCCGGCGGCGCTCGAGGCGTTCTCCGCGCTGGTGACGGTGAGCCATTCGGAAACCTCCGGGCCGCAGGCCGAGTTCGTCGCGCGCCCCTTCGATGAACACGTCAGCTCAACGCCTGAGATGCCGATCTTCGCGCCCAGCGCGACCAGCGGGACCATCGACGCCAGCTGGGAACTGTCCGACAGCTTCACCCTGGAGACCACGGCTTCCGTGAGCGACACGCATGTCGAGCGGCACGCGCCGGTCGGACTCGGCAACGTGGAGGTGGACGGGCAAGAGTTCGTCGCGGAACCGCGGTTGCGCTTCTCCGGCGTGGGCGGCCGCCTCAATGGCTTGGCCGGGCTCTACTTCTTCCGCGCCTCTCAGGACGAGTTCATCGATTTTCCGGCGCCGGGCACGTTCGACGACCAGACATCGACCGTTGCCGCCTTCGGCGAGGCGACCTATGCCCTCCTCGACGAGGTCGATCTCACGATCGGCGCGCGGGTCGAGCAGGAGCGGCGCGAGCGCACGGGCGGTGCCGGCATCTTCAACATCGATCTCGACGAAACCTACACGGCTTTCCTGCCGAAGGTCGGCGTCGCCTGGCACGCCACCGACGAGCTGACCGTCGGTGCGATGGTCTCGCGCGGCTACAACGGCGGCGGCGCAGGCTTCACCTACAACCCGCCCTTCGAGAGCTACACCTTCGACTCCGAATACGTCTGGACCTACGAGGGCTATGCGCGGGCGGACCTGCTGGACGACACCCTGAGCCTGACCGCCAACGTGTTCTACTCCGACTATGAGGACATGCAGCTTCCCTTCGACCTCAACCCGGATCCTGCAGTGTGGTCCGTCGTGGTGCGCAATGCCGACAGGGCGGTGACTTACGGCGCTGAAGTCGGCGCGCGCTGGCTGGCGGCGCCCGAGCTGGAGCTCTTTGCCGACCTGGGCCTTCTGCAGACGGAGGTGAGCAAGTACCCCGGCTCGGGCATCGAGGGAAACGATCTGGCGCAGGCGCCGGCCTTCACCAGCAACGTCGGCCTCGTCTACAAGCACGACAGCGGCATCGAGTTCTCCGCCGACGCGCGCTTCTCGGACGCCTACTACTCCAGCATCAACAATGATCCGCGCGGCAAGACCGACCCCTATGTCGTCGTCAATTCGAAGCTCGGCTACCGCATTGCCAACGAGTGGGGCGATCTGCGGGTCTTCGCCTTCGTCCACAACATCTTCGACAGCAAGGAGCCGATCTACCTCGAGCCTGGCGCCACCTCGGCGGACGATGTCGCGAACCTCCTGCCGCCGAGGACCTTCGGTGTCGGGCTCGAGATGAGGTTCTGATGGCGCTCACCGCGACGGCCGTCAAGCGCTGGTACATCGTCCACAAGTGGACGAGCCTGATCTCGACCGTCTTTCTGCTGCTGCTGTGCCTCACCGGCCTGCCGCTGATCTTCTCCCATGAGATCGACCATGCACTGGGCTACAGCGTCGATCCGCCCGAGCTGCCGGAGACGGGGGAGCGGGCCCGCCTCGACGACATCGTTGCCGATGCGGCCGCGCGCCGGCCCGGCGATGCGGTGCAGTTCGTGGTCAGTGATGCGGACGAGCCGGATCTGTGGACGGTCATTCTCGGCGAGACCGCCGCTGCACCGGAGGCCTCGGCCTTTCTGAGCTATGATGCGCGCAGTGGCGCCTACCTGCACGAGTATCCGCTGCGCCAGGGGATCATGTACATCCTGTTGCGGCTGCACCTCGATCTCTTCGCCGGCCTGCCGGGCACGCTCTTCCTCGGCGTGATGGGACTGTTGCTCGCCGCCTCCCTGGTGTCCGGCGCAGTGCTCTACGGGCCGTTCATGCGCAAGCTGAAATTTGGAGCTCTCAGGCGCCGGCGCTCCGGACGGGTATGGTGGCTCGACCTGCACAACCTCCTGGGCATCGTCACGCTCGCCTGGCTGCTCGTCGTCGGCATCACGGGCACGATCAATACGCTGGCGATCCCCATCGCGGGCTACTGGCAAGTGACCGAGCTGGCGGCGATGGTGTCGGAGAATCCCGCCACGGCACCCTATCCCGGGACCGGCGGGGTCGATCGCGCGCTGACAGCGGCGCGGGACGCCGAGCCGGAACGGGAACTCTCCTTCATGGCCTTTCCCGGCACCGCGTTCGCCAGTCCCGATCACTTCGTCGCCTTCATGCGGGGGCCGACGCCGTGGACCGAGCGGCTGCTGAAGCCGGTCCTGATCGACGGGGCCAGCGGGGCGGCCGTCGATAGCCGCGAGCTGCCGTGGTATGTGGCGACGCTGCTGATTTCCCAGCCGCTCCACTTCGGCGACTATGGCGGCATGCCGCTGAAGGTGCTGTGGGCCATCCTCGATCTCATCACCATCGTGGTGCTGGTCAGCGGGCTCTATCTCTGGGTGAAGCGGCGCAACGTCACCTTCGAGGCGCAGTACGTTGCTGAGGCCGGCCGACATGGCGAAGCCGCGTGAGCCCGGTCTGGCAGGCCCCTCTGGCCCTGGGGCTGCTCAGCATCGTCGGCCTGCTCGCCGCGCTGTTCAGCGACGGCATTGGCGACGTGGTTTCCTGGGTCGCGCTGGCGATCCCGGTCGCGGTGGCCGTCTGGTACACGGCGCGGTCGCGCTGACGATCCGCTCTAGGTTCTGAGCCGGCGCCGGCTGCGCCAGAACAGCAGCCAGCCGACGGGGCCGAGCAGCAGCACGAGCACGATCCAGCCGACCCGGGGACCTAAGGGGCAGCTGCTGCCGGGCGGCGGCGTCCAGCTGCCGCCGCGCGGCGACAGCGTCACGTGCAGGAGCGGCAGCAGCCAGCCCAAGCCGAGGATTGCCCAGGCCAAGAGTTTTTCTTCCATGCCGGCCATTGTGGACTATCCTGGGCGCCGCCTCCACCCGCTTTGCCAGGCCCGGCCTTCCTCACCTTCGGTCTTCTGTCCTACGATCCATGCAAGCCATTCTAGAGACGGTCCTGCCGGTCTTCGGCCTGGTCCTCTGCGGCTATGTGGTCGGCCGCAAGAACTGGATGAGCGAGGAGGCGATCAAGGGTCTCAGCACCTTCGTCTTCTATTTCGCCATTCCGGCGCTGCTGTTCCGCGCCATGGCCCGCGGCGCCGGTCCCATCGAGTTCACCATTGTTGCTGCCTACTTCAGCGCGGTGCTGACCACCTTCCTGCTGGCCCTGCTGGTCGCCCGCCTGCTGTTCCGCACCGGTCCGGCGGAACGGGTGCTTTTCGGCATGGGCACGGTGTTTTCCAATACCGTGCTGCTGGCCATCCCGCTGGTCTTCACCGCCCTGGGCGAGGAGGCGGGCCGGCAGCTCATGCTGATCATCACCTTCCATGCGGTGTTGATCTTCCCGGTCGTCACGGTCCTCATCGAGGTGGCGCTGGGCGCCGGGCAGCGCTGGCGCAGGCTGGCCCTCAACACCGCGAAGTCCCTGGCCCTCAATCCCATCATCCTGGCGCCGCTGGCGGGCATCGCCTACGGACAAAGCGGCCTGCCGCTGCCCGGCGCCGGGGAGCGCTTCCTGGCGCTGCTGGGCGGTGCCGCGGCGCCTTGCGCGCTCTTTGCCCTCGGCGCCTCGCTCGCCGTCTTCAAGATCAGCGGCGATCTGAAGGAAACCTTCGGCATCGTGGCGATGAAGCTTGTGGGCCACCCTGCCGTCATGGCGGTCTTCGCCCTCTACGTCTTCGACCTGCCGCCGCTGGCGGCGGCGGTGGCGATCCTGACCGCCGCCTGCCCCTCCGGCGCCAACGTCTTCATCATGGCGCGGCAGTACGATCTCTACCTCGGGCGCTCGGCCTCGGCGGTGCTGATTTCCACAGCCGTGTCGGTGGTGACGCTGTCGCTGCTGCTTGCCTTCTTGAAACCGGCGCTGTAGCGACCTTGTTGTAGAGTGACGCGAGATTCCAGAGGACAGAGATCATGCTGAAAGGAAAGACTGCCCTGGTCACCGGTTCGACCAGCGGCATCGGGCAGGGCATCGCCGAGGCGCTGGCCGCCCAGGGGGCGAACATCGTCCTCAACGGCTTCGGCGAGGCCGCCGCCATCGAGAAGCTGCGCGGCGAGATCGCGGCGCAGAACGGCGTCACCGTTCGCTACGACGGCGCCGACATGTCGCAACCGGCGGAGATCGCCCGCCTGGTGAAGCAGGCCCAAGATGAATTCGGTGCAATCGACGTGCTGGTGAACAACGCCGGCATCCAGTACGTGGCGCCGATCGAGGAATTCCCCGACGAGCGCTGGGACGCCGTCATCGCCATCAACCTCTCGGCCGCCTTCCACGCCACCAAGGCCGCCCTGCCGGCCATGCGCAAGACGGGCTGGGGCCGCATCATCAACATCGCCTCGGCCCATGGCCTCTCCGCCTCGGCCGAGAAATCGGCCTATGTGGCGGCCAAGCACGGCATCGTCGGCCTCACCAAGGTGATCGGCCTGGAGATCGCCGACCATGGCGTCACCTGCAACGCCATCTGCCCCGGCTGGGTGCTGACGCCCTTGGTAAAGAAGCAGATCGAGGACCGCGCCGCGGCCACCGGCCGGAGCTACGAGGAGACGAAGCTGGAGATGGTGGCGGAGAAGACGCCCTCGAAGGATTTCTCGACGCCCGAGCAGATCGGCGGCCTCGCCGCCTTCCTCTGCTCGGCCTCGGCCGACCAGATCACCGGCGCCCCGCTGTCCATCGACGGCGGCTGGATGGCGCAGTAGCGCGCTCCGGCACAAATGAAGACGGCCCGCCGGGCGGCGGGCCGTTCTGCTGCACGCTTGACGTAAGGGTCAGGCGGCTTCGACCTTCTTGCCGAGCACCTCGTCGGTGAGCTTCTCGAGGATGTTCTGCGGCGAGGACTCGCCGTAGGGGTCGGTCTCGCAGTTGTCGGAGAAGCCGGGTTCCTCGAACCAGGCCTTCACCTCGCCGTCGTCGATGACGGCGGCATAGCGCCAGGAGCGCATGCCGAAGCCCAGATTGTCCTTGCACACCAGCATGCCCATCTTGCGCGTGAACTCGCCGGAGCCGTCGGGAATCAGCTTGATGTTCTCGAGGCTCTGCTGCTTGCCCCAGGCATTCATCACGAAGGCGTCGTTCACCGACAGACAGTAGATCTCGTCGATGCCCTTGGCCTGGAAATCCGGGAACAGCTTGTCGAAGTCCGGCAACTGATAGGTCGAGCAGGTCGGCGTGAAGGCGCCGGGCAGGGAGAACAGCACGACCCGCTTGCCCTTGAAGTAGTCGTCGGTGGTCTTGTTCTCCCATTTGAACGGATTGGGGCCCCCGACCGACTCGTCGCGGACGCGGGTTCGGAAGGTCACGGGGGGAAGTTTTCGGCCGATCATGAAGTTAACTCCTCGCAGCTGCGAACATGGGGAGATGCGACCATAGCCTTGGCTTCTGGTCGCTTTCTCTGTGAATTGGAATTATTCCAATATACTATGTTGCGCCGCGAGATCAAGGGGTGCGAGCGACATTTTTGGGGGAAGGAAGCCCCGAACGGGACCGGCGCGCCTCAGGCCAGATAGGCCAGGAAGCGCCCGCAGAGGATCACCGCCAGCCAGAGGCCGATGGAGAGGGCCCCGGCGGCCTTGAGGCGCGTCGTGGCCGCATCCGGCAGGCCAGGACTCCGGGCCGGGGTCCAGTCGGGGCTGCGGCGCAGCAGCAGGGCGTTGGCCACCGCGAGGGCGATCAACCCCAGCTTCACCGGGAACAGCGCGGTGGCGGCATACTTCGTGGCACTGACGGAAAACAGCAGCAGGCCCGTGGTGGCGGCGAGGGCAAGGCCCGCCATGGCGACCGGCACCAACACCTTTGCCAGGAAATGCAGCGGCACGCTGCGCCAGGCGCCCAGCAGACGCAGGTCGAGCGGCAGGATGGCCCCGAAGAGCAGGGCGAGGCCGGCGATATGTCCGCTGTTCACCAGCGGATAGACCCAGCGCGAGGCGCGCAGGGCGGCCACCGGCTCCAGGTTCTGCAGCGCCGTCAGCGCCTCGGCCAGCATGGCGTCCGCTGCGCCGCTAGTCGCGGTCTGGATAGAGGTTGTAGGTCTGCCCATCGATGATGACCCGCTCGGCCTTCACCCGCTTCTCCGCTGCATCGGCGGAGCGCGCGCCCGAGACCGTCACCTCGCGGCCCACGGCGAGCATCGCGTCGCTGAGGCCCGCGCGCTCGTTGCGCCAGGGCTGGCCGACCTCCACGGTCCAGGCCTCGCCCTCGGCGTCGACGGTCAGCACACCGTGCGGGTTGCCCAGCTGCACGGCCGTGATGATGCCGGTCAGCTCGAAATTGCCGTCCTCGGCCCAGCGCCAGCCGTGGTGGGCCAGCACGTCGAAAACGCCGGCAAGGCTCAGCACGACGGCTGCGCCGCCGGCGGCCAGGAACTCGCGTCTCGTGAACATCACCCACCTCCTCGCCGTCGCCTGTCCCAGTGGTCCGTCTCGATCTCAGACGCCCTGCGAAGCCGGGCGCGATTTCCTAGCTATCATCTAGGGCGCCACCCGCGTCTCTGCCATGGCGCAGGCGTCCCCAGCAGGGGTGGGGCGGCCGGGTGTAGCGGCGCGACGAGCAGGGATATGGGTATATTCCGACTCTATCGCGAGAACACGCTATGAGGGATTGTTTATCCTGGCCAATGAATAATTGGCTGTTAATTTCCCTGTTAACCCTTCTTTAAGGTGTTTAGGTATAATTTTAGCTACAGGCGGCTCGGTAAGCCCTCCCCGGGTCCTCCCGGCCGTCTTTCGGATGTTTATCCGTTCCTTGTAACGCCTCCCTGTTAAACTTGCCGCCGGGTTCGCCCGGCGGTTTTTTCTTTTGCACCTCAGGAATAGCCCGCGAGTTCTTCTTGGTCTTGGAAGCGCCGGCGGCGCGGGGCGTCGTGGCCTCCGACCGGGTCCGACGGCGGAGACAGCAAAGAGCCGGGAATCCGCCGATGATAGCGCTTGCTCGGCAGCCGACCGCTAAGCGTCGGCTGGTATTAACGATTCTCCACTTGACCCGTTGAGGCCACCTGCTAATGTTCGCGCAGGCAAGTTGACAGGGTAGGACTCAAACAAGGGGATGGGCCACGATCCGGAAGGATCGAAGGCCCTCCTTTATTTGTGGGCCCTTTTTCTTTCTGGTCCCAATGGCTGGCCAATTTCTGGACTCGTTCTAAAGTAATGCCCGCTTCGCTTTAGTTGTGCGGTGCGTCAACTACTTTGACGACCGCCGCCGGCTGTTGCGGCGGGATTCCCGCTGCGGTTTCTCCTGCCGTTTCGTGTAAGCTGCCGCCGATTCCCCCAGCGATACCGGGCGGGGGGCGGAAGGAGGCGCCGTGGCGGATCCCAAATTCCTGAAGTTCGACACCCTGGCGCTGCATGCCGGCCAGCAGCCGGATCCGACGACCGGCGCGCGCGCCGTGCCGATCTACCAGACCACGTCCTATGTCTTCCGCGACACCGACCAGGCCGCCGCCCTGTTCAACCTGGAGCGCGCCGGGCACATCTACAGCCGCATCTCGAATCCGACGGTGGCGGTGCTGGAGGAGCGCATCGCCGCGCTGGAGCACGGCGTCGCCGCCATCGGGACGGCCTCCGGGCATGCCGCACTGCATCTCGCCATCGTCACGCTGATGGGTCAGGGCGGGCACGTCGTCGCCTCGTCTTCGCTCTATGGTGGCTCGATCAACCTCTTTACCCACACCCTGCCGCGCTTCGGCATCACCACCAGCTTCGTGAAGCCGCGCGACGTCGCGGCCTTCCGTGGCGCCATCCGCCCGGAGACGCGCCTGGTCTTCGCCGAGGGCCTCGGCAACCCCGGCCTCGAGGTGCTCGACATTCCGGCGGTGGCGGAGGTGGCCCACGCCGCCGGCCTGCCGCTGCTGATCGACAGCACCTTCGCGACGCCCTATCTCTGCCGCCCGATCGAGCTCGGCGCCGATCTGGTGCTGCACTCGGCGACCAAGTGGCTGGGCGGCCATGGCCTGGCGCTGGGCGGCCTGCTGGTCGACGGCGGCCGCTTCGACTGGGAGGCCAGCGGCAGGTTCGACACCCTGACAGAGCCTTACGCCGGCTACCACGGCATCGACTTCGCCGAGGAGTTCGGCCCCCAGGCCTTCGCCATGCGGGCGCGCAGCGAGGGCCTGCGCGACTTCGGCGCCACCATGGCGCCGCAGAACGCCTTCTACATCCTGCAGGGCGTGGAGACCCTGCCGCTGCGCATGGAGCGGCACATGGCGAACACCTTGAAGGTGCTCGACTTCCTGCAGGGCGAGGCCGCGGTCTCCTGGGTCCTGCATCCGGATCTGCCGGACCATCCCGACCATGCCCTGGGGCAACGCCTGATGCCGAAGGGTTGCGGCTCCATCGTCTCCTTCGGCGTGAAGGGCGGCCGCCGGGCGGGCGCAACCTTCATCGAGGCCTGCCGCCTTGCCTCCCACCTCGCCAACGTCGGCGACGCCAAGAGCCTGGTGATCCACCCGGCCAGCACCACGCACCAGCAGATGACCGCCGAGCAGTTGGCCTCCGCCGGCGTGGGCGAGGACATGGTCCGTCTCTCGGTCGGCCTGGAAGACGCCGAGGACATCATCGCCGACCTGCGCCAGGCCCTGCGCGCCTCGCAGAAGGACTGACGGCGGCATGGCGCTGACTGTTTCGGGCCAGCGCGTCCACGCCGGGACTGGCGGGCGCGCCTTCGCTACCGAGCTTCCCCTTGTCGTCTTTCTGCACGGCGCCGGCCTCGATCACACGGTCTGGGTGCTGCCGGCGCGCTACTTCGCGCACCGCGGCCGCGCGGTGCTGGCGCCCGACCTGCCGGGCCACGGCCGCTCGGAGGGCGCGGCGCTGACCTCGATCGCGGCGCAGGCCGACTGGGTCGCGCAGCTGCTCGACGAGGTGGGCGCAGAAAAGGCGGCGTTGGTGGGTCACTCCATGGGCGCCCTGGTGGCCCTGGAGGCGGCGGCGCGCCATCCCGGGCGGGTGGGCGCGCTGGCGCTGCTCGGTGCCGCGCCCAAGATGCCGGTGCATCCGGAACTTCTCGCGGCGGCGGAGGCGAACGATCACGCCGCCTTCGACCTCATGACCTCCTGGAGCTACGGTCCCGCCGGACAACTCGGCGGTGCGCGCGTGCCCGGCGCCTGGCTGATGGGCGGCGGCGAGCGCCTGCTGGAGCGCGTGCGTCCGGGCGTGCTCGCCGCCGACCTCGCCGCCTGCAACGCCTACGACGGCGGACTGGAGGCCGCCGCCAAGGTCGCCTGCCCGACGGTGGTCATCATGGGAGCCGAGGACAGGATGACGCCGGCCCGGGCCGGCGCCAAGCTGGCCGCCGCGATCGCCGGCGCGAACGCGATCGTCATCCCCGCCTGCGGCCACATGATGCTGGCCGAAAAGCCCGACGAAACCCTCGATGCGCTGCTGACGATTGTTTAGAGAATACGATGACCGACAGGCCGGAACTCCGCGACCGCTTCCCGCACTTCCTCACCATCCCGACGCGCTGGATGGACAACGACATCTACGGCCACGTGAACAACGTGGTCTACTATTCCTACTTCGACACGGTGATCAACGACTACCTCATCCGCGAAGGCGGGCTCGACATTCACGACGGGCAGATCGTCGGTGTCTGTGCCGAGAGCGCCTGTCAGTACAAGGCGGCATTTGCCTTTCCGGAAGAAGTGGAGGCGGGACTGCGCGTGGCGCATCTCGGCAACCGCTCGGTGCGCTACGAGATCGGTCTCTTCAAGCAGTGCCGCGAGGAGGCGGCGGCGCTCGGCAGCTTCGTCCACGTCTTCGTCGAGCGCGCGACCATGAAGGCGGTCCCGATTCCGGACGGCTTGCGCAAAGCGCTGGTGAAGCTGCAGGAGTAGGTGCGGGATATCACCACCTCTCACCTGTCATACGCGGGCCTGACGCGCGTATCCATTTTCCCGCTTCCCCGGTTCGTGCGGTAGAAGAATGGACCCTCGCGTCAAGCGCGAGGGTGACAATCAAAGACAGTCACTCCCCCGCCAGCCTGTCGAGGCGCAGGCGGTCGCGGTTGTCGGTCAGGCGGTGGACGCCGACGAAGACGGCGGTGACGGCGCCCAGGGTCGTCCCGCCGGCGATCATGAACATGATCATGAGCTGGTACTTCACCGCCTCCAGCGGCTCGACGCCCGCGAGGATCTGGCCGGTCATCATGCCGGGCAGCGAGACCAGGCCGGTGGCGGCCAGCGCGTTGATGATCGGCATCAGCGCGGTGGTCAGCGCCTGGCGGGTTATCGGCAGCATCGCCTTGCGCCGGGTGGCGCCGAGGCAGAGCAGCGCCTCGATGCCCGCGCGCTGCTGGCGGGCGCCCTCGGTGAGGCGCTGCAGGCCGAGCGCGATGCCGGTCATGGTGTTGCCGAGGATCATGCCGAGCAGGGGCAGGGCGTAGCGCGGGTCGTACCAGGGCTCCGGCTTCACCTGGGTGGTCAGCGCGAAGACGGTGACCAGCGCCGCGGCCATCAGCATGGCCGAGGTGCCGATGCCATAGGCCCAGAGCGCGTGGAAGCCGCGCTCCTGCCGCGCCATGATCTCGCGTCCGGCGAACAGCACCATGGCGAGGGCGGCAAGGCCGGTCCACCAGGGCGACACCAGCTCGAAGAGCTTGGTCAACACCAGGCCGACGAGGGCAAGCTGCAGCGCGCAGCGCAAGCCGGCGAGCAGCAGCTTGCGCTCGATCCTCAGCTGCAGCAGCAGCGACAGCGCGGCCACGCCGAGCAGCAGCAACGCGGCCAAGGCCAGGTCCCAGGTGTCGAGGCGAATGTAGTTCATCGCTTCCGGGCATCCTCCAGGACCGCCTCGCGCAGGCGCCCGCTGTCGATCCAGAAGGACCGGTCCGCCACCCGCTCGGCCTGCCGCTTGTCGTGGGTCACCCAGAAGAGGGCGAGGCCGTTCGACTGCTTCTCGCGCAGCAGCGCTTCGACCGCGGCGGTGGTCTCCTCGTCCAGCGGTCCGGTCGGCTCGTCGAGCAGCAGCACCTCGGGGCGGTGCTCCAGGGCGCGCAGCAGGGCGAGGCGCTGGCGCTCGCCGGTGGAGAGCTGGCTGACCCGCCGCTCGGCGGCGCTCGGCGAGATCTTCAGGCGCCGGGCCGGGCCGGCCTGGGCGTCCCAGTCCTGGAAGTGTTCGGCGAGGCGCTCCGACCACCAGCCCGGCTCCGCCGGCACGTAGCCGACGCGGCGGCGCCACAGCGGCGCCGGAATCCTGTCGCGCGGCACGCCGTCGAGCAGCACGTCGCCCTCATTCGGGTCGAGGTCGGCCAGGGCGCGCAGCAGCAGCGTCTTGCCGGCACCCGAGGGTCCGCGCAGGGCGATGCATGCGCCGGCGGCGAGCTCGAAGGAGGTCGGCTCCAGGCCGGGGCGGGAGAGGTTCGCGACGGTGAGCATGGAAGCGGCAGGTTACGCCATCGCCGCGCGGCTGTCCTCTCCCTCCGGCGCCGGCTCGACGGCTAGGAGGTGGCGCGCCGCGGTTCTGCTTCGGCCGCGCTTTCCGGTTCCGCCAGCACGCGGTAAGGCGGCAGGTGGATGGTCACGCGGGTGCCGCTCCCGGGCATGCTGCTGAGCTCGAGGATGCCGTCGTGCAGCTCGGTCAGCATCTTTGCGAGGGGCAGGCCGAGGCCGGTGCCCTCGATCTTCTCGGCGGCTTTCAGCCGCTCGAAGGGCAGCATGGCCTGCGGGATGTCCTCCAGCTTGATACCGATGCCGGTGTCAGCGACCTGGATGGCGAGGCCGCCGCTGGCGTGCAGCTTTGCCCTGATCTCGACCCGGCCGCCGGCCGGGGTGAACTTCACCGCGTTGGTGAGGAGGTTCAGCACGGTCTGGCGCAGCTTGGTGGTATCGGCGCACAGGCGGACGTCCTTGGCCAGCGCGACCGAGAGCGCGACGCCCTGCTGCTGGGCGCGCGGCGCGATGAGGCGCACGCAGGGATCGACCACCTCGAAGAGCGACGTGTCCTCTTCCGAGAGGCTCAGGCGGCCCGACTCCGCCCGGGCGAGCTCCAGGATGTCGGTGATCAGGGTGAGCAGGTGCTGGCCGCTGCGGTGGATGTCCTGCGCGTAGTCGGCGTAGCGCGGCGACACCGGGCCCATGGTCTGGCGGGAGATCACCTCGGAAAAGCCGAGGATGGCGTTCAGCGGCGTGCGCAGCTCGTGGCTCATCAGCGCCAGGAAGCGCGACTTGGCGCCGCTGGCCGCCTCGGCGAGGCGGCGCGCCTCGGCGTCCGTCTCGGCCTGCTCGGCGCTGGCCACGGCGCGGCTCTCGGCCTCCAGCCGGCGGTGCTGCAGGAAGAGGATGACGCCGCTCAAGGTGGCGAACACCAGGAAGAGCAGGGCGGTCGCGCCCAGGGCGCCGCGCCGCGCCTGGGCCAGGAAGCCCTCGGCCGGCACGTCGATCACGAAGGCGCCCATGATGTCGCCGAGCTGCCAGGCGGGGCGGCCGGCGAGGTGGTTGTTGTGGCAGTCGACGCAGGCCTGCTGGCTGGCGACCGAGGGGGCGATGGTGCGGAACACCATGCCGCGGCCGAAGTCCAGCCACTCGCTGCGCGGGGTGGTCTGGCCGGTCGCGGCGGCCTGGCTGATGGCCTGCGCGGTGGCCGCCTCGTAGGGAGCGCTGGCGATCTCACGGCCGGGAACGCCCAGCCAGCCCATCGAGAGCTGGTGGTCGCCGTCGCGCGCCGCGTTGAAGCGCTCGATGGCGTGGGCGCGGAAGGCGGCCGGCACCGGCGCCTGGTCGCCCATCGTGTCGGCGCGCACGTCCGTGTAGTTGGCGACCATGGCGTCGACGAGCCGCAGCGCGGTCGCGGTCTCCTCCAGCTTGTTGGTTTCGAACCAGTGCACGTTGGAGCGGTAGAGCGCGCCGCCGGCTGCGGCGCTCGACAGCAACGCGAGCCCGAGCAGCAGGAGCCAGGCCCTGCCGCTCTTGCTCCGCAGGAAAGCCTCCCGCGGCTGCTGCGCTTCGCTGTTCTGCACCACGTGCCGTCCTGTCGATGGCGTCCGTCGCGCCGCCGGTGGCGGCCGACGCCGGACCAAGTCGTGATAGTCAGGCCGTCATGGTTAATAAATCGTATGCATGCCCGGGCGCCCGGCGCGACGGCCCTGGCCTCGCGGCAGGCGATCCTCCTATGATCGCAACCCCCGGCCGGCCGCGCGGCAGGCGTCAGGCGGCAGGCCGCAGCGGTCAGCGGGGCAAGGGGAACAGGGGAAAGCAGGTGCTGCGTCTTTCGGCGGTCTGGCAGCTGGCCATCGCACAGACCATCGTCTGGGCTGGCCTTTTCTATGCCTTTCCGGCGCTGATCCTGCGCTGGGAGACGGCCTTCGGCTGGACCAAGGCGGAGCTCACCGGGGCGGTCACCCTTTCCATTGCGCTCTCGGCGGTGTTCTCCCCGCTGGCGGGGCGGCTGATCGACCGCGGCTTCGGCCCGCAGGTCCTGGCCGGCGGCGCGCTCGCCGGCGGGCTCTGCATCGGGCTGGTCGGCCTCGTGCAAACGCTCTGGCAGTTCTATCTGCTGTGGTGCCTGATCGGCGTGGCCACGGCCTTCTGCCTCTACGATGCCTGCTTCGCGGTGGTGGTGCGCGCGGCCGGCGGCGAGGCGCGCCGCCCGATCACCCTGATCACCCTGGTCGCCGGCCTGGCCGGCACGCTGTCGTTCCCGCTCGCCCACGGCGTCGCCGAGGCCTTCGGCTGGCGCTTCAGCTGCCTCGCCTTCGCGCTGCTCATCTGCCTCGTCGGCCTGCCGCTGATGTGGCGCGGCGCGCGCAGCCTCGAAGCCACGGTGGCGCAGCCGGAAACGGCGCTAGACAGCGACGACGGCGGGGGCAGGGCCGTCAGCTTCCTGCGCCGCCCGGCATTCTGGCTGCTGGCCGTCGCCTTCGCGCTGCTCGGGCTCAACCACTCGACCATCCTCAACCATTTCCTGCCGATGCTCGACGAGCGCGGCATCCCGGTGGGCATGGCGGTCTTCGCCGCGGCCATGATCGGCCCGATGCAGGTGGCCGGGCGCCTCGCCATGATGGCCGTCGAGCGCCACGTCTCGAATCGCGGCATCACCGTCGCCTGCTTCCTGTCGGTCTGCCTGGCGACGCTCTGCCTCATCACCGCCTCGCTGGTGCCGATGATGCTGGTGCCCTTCGTCATCCTGCAGGGCAGCGGCCACGGCGTGACCAGCATCATGAAGCCGCTGGTCATCGGCGACATCCTGGGCCGCGCCAACTTCGGCGCCGTCAGCGGCAGCCAGGCGCTGATCCTCAAGCTGACCATCGCGGTGGCGCCCTTCGCCGGCGCGCTGCTGTGGGAGATCGGCAGCTACGACCTGGTGCTGGTCGTCATGCTGGGCGCGGCGCTGGCCGGCCTGGCCGCCTTCCTCGCGGCCTCGCGGACGAGGTCTTCCTAGATCTCGATCAGGTGGTCGGGCAGCTCGTTGCGGTCGCCCGGCGCGGCGGGGAAGTGTGTCGCCAGCAATGTGCCGCAGGCGTCGATCGCTTGCTCGAAGCCGGCGGCGACCTCACCCCGCTTCACGGCCTGCACGAAGGCGGCGACGATGGAGTCCCATTGCTCCTGCGGAACTTTCGCGTTGATCCCCTGGTCGGCCAGGATCTCGACGTAGTGTTCGGCGGCCGAGACGAAGATCAGCACACCGCTGCGCCCCGTCGTGTTGTGCACGCCCTGAGACAGGAACTGCTCGCGTGCCGTGCGCGCGGCCCGGCGCAGCTTCGTCGCCTTCGGAATCAGCCGTATCTTCAAGGGCGGCCAGCGGAACAGTAGTGAGAGGAGCAGGAAAGCTGTGAGCTGGATCAGCGAGACGGCGGGCAGATCGATCCACCAGCCGGCAAGGGAGATCAGCGGCGGCAGGGACAGGGCAACAACACTCGCCCAGAGCAGCGGGATGAAGGGGTAGGGATCGCTTTCCCGCGCGATGACGGTAACCAACTCGCCGCTGGTGCGCCGCTCGGCAGCTTCGATGCGCTCGCGCAGGCGCAGCTTCTCGTCTTCGGTCAGAAAGGCCATCTCACCAACTCCCTGACGAGCCGCCGCCGCCGAAGCCGCCGCCACCGCCGCTGAATCCACCGCCGCCGCCATCGCCGCGGCCCCCGAAGCCGCCCCCGAATCCGCCGGAGTGCCCGTGATGATAAGGGCCCCTTCCGCCAAGGTGCCCCCGGCGCCGGCCAAGATCGTACTCGCCGAAGTAATAGCTGATGCCGAGGACGAGCAAGATGAGTCCGAAGAAGATGAAGATCTCCAGCGTGTCGTCGACCCGTCCTTCATCGCGCCGCGGCTCGTAAGCGCCGGCGACCGCCAGGATGATCGCGTCGACACCGTCGGCGATGCCTCGGGGATAGTCGCCGGCGCGGAAAGACGGCAGGATCTCGTTCTCGATGATGATCTTGGCAGTGGCGTCCGGCAGATCGCCCTCAAGCCCGTAGCCGACCTCGATGCGCACCTTGCGCTCGTTGGGCGCGACGATCAGCAGCACGCCGTTGTCGCGGCCCAGCTGGCCGATACCCCAGTGCCGGCCGAGCTGGTAACCGAAATCCTCGATCGCAGTTCCCTGCAGCGAGGGCAGGGTGACCACGACCAACTGGCTGGAGGTTCCTTGCTCCAGGCTTGCCAGCTGTTCCGTGAGGCGGCGTTCCTCCTCTGCGCTCAGCAGGTCGGCATTGTCGACCACGCGGCCGGTGAGCGGCGGAAAGTCGAGTGCCGCAAGGGCCGGCCCGGCCATCAGCAGCAGCGCCAGCAGCGGTGCCGCGGCGGCGCGGAGGAAGGCCGGGCGCACGGGCGACGGCCTAGTTGAACTTCACCTGCGGCGGCTCGGCCAGGGACTCGGGCTGGCTGAAGATCTCGCGTGGTTCCATGTCCGAATAGAGCAGCGCCGCCCAGATGCGGCCGGGGAAGGTGCGCAGCTCGGTGTTGTAGACCTGCACCGCCTGGATGTAGTCGCGCCGTGCCACGGCGATGCGGTTCTCGGTGCCCTCGAGCTGCGCCTGCAGGCTCAGGAAGTTCTGGTTCGATTTGAGGTCGGGGTAGCGCTCTACCACGACCAGCAGGCGCGAGAGCGCCTGGGTCAGGGCGCCCTGATTGCTCTCGAAGCGCTGGAAGGCCTCGGGGTTGGAGAGCATGTCGGGCGGGATCTGCGTCTGCGTGGCCCTGGCCCGCGCGTCGACCACCGCCGTGAGAGTCTCCTGCTCCTGGGCGGCGAAGCCCTTGACCACCTCAACGAGGTTGGGGACGAGGTCGGCGCGGCGCTTGTACTGGTTGTCGACCTGCGCCCAGGCCGCCTTGACGGCCTCGTCATAGGCCGGGATGTCGTTCACACCGCAGCCGGCGAGGAAGGCAGCCAGCAGGCTGCAGGCCAGGAAGCGGGGGAGCAGTCGAGCGATCACCTGCATGGCGTTGGCGCTCCTCGTTGTGTTGCGCGAGATCCTGTCAGTCGGTCCCGCTGCATTCTACCTGGCATTGTACTTGGATGGCGGCGGTGATGTACAAAGGAAACCGGCCGGGCGACAGGGCCGCCCGGCCGGGAACTTCAGGTCATGAACCCGTCGGCGACGGGTCGGTGGAAAGCAGGCCGCGTCAGGCCGCCTCGCTCTCCAGCACCCTGGCGGGCTTGTCGCCGGAGGTGATGGCGATGCTCCGCGGCTTCATGGCCTCGGGAATCTCGCGCACCAGCTCGACGGAGAGCAGGCCGTTCTCGAGCTTCGCGCCGTTCACCTTGATGTGGTCGGCAAGGTCGAAGCGCCGCTCGAAAGTGCGGTTGGCGATGCCGCGATGCAGGAAGGTGACTTCGTCGCCCTCCGCCTTGTCCTTGCGGCCGGAGATGAAGAGGGTGTTTTCCTTCGCTGTGATGTCGAGGTCGCCCTCACCGAAGCCGGCCACCGCCATCACGATGCGATAGGCTTCGTCGCTGACTTTCTCGATGTTGTAGGGCGGATAGCTGAGGGCGCTCTCCTCGAGACGGCTGGCGGAATCCAGGGTCTTCACGAGGCGGTCGAAACCGACGGAGGCGCGATAGAGCGGGGAAAGGTCGAGTGTGCGCATGTCCACATTCTCCTGTGAGCAACATGGTTTAATCATCAGGTTCACCGGATGGTCGAACCCTCGCTTGCGTGTCGCCGATTTCGGGAACCCTTCAGGAGGCGTCCCCCAGGCGACACAGGCTATATGGCGAGGCCGCGCGGCGATTCAAGATTGCCGCAAGGTGGGGAAAGAAGGAACAAATTCCTTTCTCTCGAGGATCTGCGCGGGCTGGTCCCGCGCGGGCCAAGGGATTATTAAGCCGGGGGCGGCTAGACTGGTGCTTCGCCCGTCGGGGGCGGCACGGCCGCGCCCGACGATGAGCCCTGACCCCTTGGCGCAAGAGATTTCAGGTTTGAGCGAGACCGTCGCCTTTTTCGACAGCACCTTCGAGGAAGCCCTGGCGCTGACCCGCGAGGCGCGCGACTACCTGACCCATGCCGAGCCGCGCGAGCGCGAGCGCATGACGCCGAACGAGCGCATGCTGGCGAGCTGCGAGGCCATGCGGCTCACCGCGCGCCTGACCCAGGTGATGGCCTGGCTGCTGGTGCAGAAGGCGGTGCACGGCGGGGAGATGACCCGCGAGGAAGCCCGCGCCGCGGAATTCCGCCTGGCCGGGCAATCGGTCTGCGCGGAAACCACGCCGCCGGTCGAGGGCCGCCTGCAGCCGCGCCTGGCCGAGCTGCTGGAGCGCTCCCACAGCCTCTACCAGCGCGTCTCGCGCCTGGACGCCCTGCAGGGCCCGCCCCGCCGGTCGTTGAGCTAATACCCCTTTTGGAGAAGGTCCGGCAGGCGGACAAGACAAAAGGGCGGCACTGCTGCCGCCCTTCGCCTGTTCCGTCGCGGTCGCCGAAGCTTACTGCTTCAGGCCGAAGCTGCCGAAGCGCTTGTTGAACTTCGCCACCTGGCCGCCGCTGTCGACCAGACGATGCTCGCCGGTCCAGGCCGGGTGCGTCTTGGGGTCGATGTCCAGGCGCATGGTGGCTCCCGCGGCCCCGTAGGTGGAGCGCGTCTTGTACTCGCTGCCGTCGGTCATCACGATGTTGATCTCGTGGTAGTCCGGATGGATGTCTTTTTTCATGGCTTCGATCCTCTAAAGCACCGCGCTGTATACCCGACACGGCGGCCCAGTGCAAGCCTTGGACGCGCGCCTTTCGGTCCCCTCGGGCGGGCCTGCAGGCGGCCTTTTCCGGCGATTTGCCGGACCCGTGTTTTGCCGCCACTTCGTGTTACGAATTACGCAATGCAGGCCCGCGTCCCGGCGTTGATCCCTGCACTGGTCAGGTGCTTCAGGGTTCGCCATTCCGACGGCGAGGCGCTATCTTCTGGCCGGCCCGCCGGGTGGACGGGGTGGAAGGGATTGTTTGCATGAGGATGTCTTCGGCGGTGCCGGCGCCGCTCAGCAACGAAGCCAGGGCCCGCGGCAGCGTGAAGCTGCTGGCCGAGCTGTGGCCCTTCGTGCGGCCCTACCGCCTGCAGCTGACCGGCGCCCTGATCGGCCTGCTGATTGCCGCGGGCACGGTGCTGGCGCTCGGCGTGGGCCTGCGGCGGCTGGTCGACGAGGGTTTTTCCGGCGGCAACGTGGCGCTGCTGAACCAGGCGGTCCTGGTGCTCTTCGGCGTCGTCATCCTGCTGGCGCTGGCGACCTACACCCGCTTCTATCTGGTGTCCTGGATCGGCGAGCGGGTGGTGGCCGACATCCGCCGGCGGATCTTCGACCACATCCTGACCCTGTCGCCGGCCTACTACGAGCTGACCCGCACCGGCGAGGTGCTGTCGCGCCTGACCACCGACACCACGCTGCTGCAGACCGTGGTCGGATCGTCGGTCTCCATCGCCATCCGCAATTTCCTGCTGCTCATCGGCGGCACGGTGCTGCTGGTGATCACCTCGCCCAAGCTGACCGCGCTGGTCCTGCTGGTGGTCCCGCTGGTGCTGCTGCCGATCCTCACCTACGGCCGCCGCGTGCGCCGGCTCAGCCGCAGCAGCCAGGACCGCGTCGCCGATCTCGGCGTCTATGCCGGCGAGGCGCTGGACGCCATCCGCACGGTGCAGGCCTTCGTGCACGAGGCGGAGGACCGCCGCACTTTCGGCCGCCACGTGGAGGCAGCCTTCCAGGCCGCCCGCCAGCGCGTGGCGGCGCGCGCCATGCTGACGGCCGTGGTCATCGTGCTGGTGTTCGGCGCCGTCAGCATCGTGCTCTGGCTCGGCGGCCACGACGTGCTCAGCGGGCGGATTTCGGCCGGCGAGCTCTCGGCCTTCGTGTTTTACGCCATCGTCGTGGCCGGCGCCGCCGGCGCCTTCTCGGAGGTGATCGGCGACCTGCAGCGCGCCGCCGGTGCCACCGAGCGGCTGCTCGACCTGCTGGCGGTGGCGCCTGACATCACCGCGCCGGCCGTCCCGACGGCCCTGCCGCAGCCGGCGCGCGGCGCCGTCGCCTTCGAAGACGTGGTGTTCCACTATCCCTCGCGGCCCGAGCGCTCCGCCCTGCAGGGCCTGAGCTTCGCCATCGCGCCGGGCGAGAAGGTCGCCATCGTCGGTCCCTCGGGCGCCGGCAAGACCACCATCTTCCAGCTGCTGCTGCGCTTCTACGATCCGCAGGCCGGCGCCATCCGCCTCGACGGCGTGGCGCTGCCGGAGGCCGACCCGGCCAGCTTACGCGCGCGCATCGGCCTGGTGCCGCAGGAGCCGGTGGTGTTTTCCGCCAGCGCCTGGGAGAACATCCGCTACGGCCGCCCGGAGGCGAGCGACGCGGAGGTGCGCGCCGCAGCCGAGGCAGCCGGCGCTCTGGAGTTCCTGGACCAGTTGCCGGACGGCTTCGGCACCTATCTGGGAGAAAAGGGCGTGCGGCTTTCCGGCGGGCAGCGCCAGCGCCTCGCCATCGCCCGCGCCATCCTCAAGGACCCGCCGCTGCTGCTGCTCGACGAGGCGACCTCGTCGCTGGATGCGGAGAGCGAGCGGGTGGTCCAGCAGGCGCTCGACCGCCTGATGACGGGGCGCAGCACGCTGGTCATCGCCCACCGCCTGGCGACGGTACTGAAGGCCGACCGCCTGCTGGTGATCGACCAGGGCCGCCTGGTCGAGAGCGGACGGCACGGGGAACTGGTGGCCGCCGGCGGGCTCTATGCGCGCCTCGCCGCCCTGCAGTTCGACCAGGCCGCGGCGCTGGGCGAGGCGGCGGAGGCCCGGGTGTCGCGGGGGTAACGAGCACCAACTCTGGATGCTCAGCGCTCGGTCAGCTTGAACTCGATGCGGCGGTTGCGGCGGTAGGCGATCTCGTCGCCGCCGCCGTCGAGCGGCTGGAACTCGCCGAAGCCGGTGGCCGCCAGGCGCGACGCCGGGATGCCCTGCTCGACGAGGAACTTCACCACCGACACCGCGCGCGCGGTCGACAATTCCCAGTTCGACGGGAAGGCGGCGGTGTTGATCGGCGCGCGGTCGGTGTGGCCGTCGACGCGCAGCACCCATTCCAGGTCGCCGGGAATGTCGGCGGCGATCCCCTTCAGAGTGCTGGCAAGCCGCGCCAGCTGCGGACGGCCTTCGTCGGCGACGGTGGCCGAGCCGCTGGCGAAGAGGAGCTCCGACTGGAACACGAAGCGGTCGCCGACGATGCGGATGTCCTGGCGGTTGCCGAGGATCTCGCGCAGGCGACCGAAGAACTCCGAGCGGTAGCGGGCCAACTCCTGCACCTTGCTGGCCAGAGCGACGTTGAGACGCTTGCCGAGGTCGGCGATCTGCACTTCCTGCTCGACGTTTTTCTGCTCGGAAAGTTCCAGCGCTTCGCTGAGCTGGGCAAGCTGCGTGCGCAGGGCGGCGAGCTGGCGGTTCAGCAGCGTGACCTGCAGCTGCGCCTCTTCGGAAAGCTCGCGCTGCTCGGCAAGCGCCCGGCGCCCTTCCTCCATCTCGCCTTCCGAAGCCTGCAGCCGTTCGGCCAAGTCGTCGCGCAGCGACTTCAGGATGGCGAGTTCGGCGAGCTGCGCCTCGATCTTTTCCTTGTCGGCGTCGATGGTGGCGTAGGCGTCTTCCAGCTCCGCCTTGCCGGCGGCGATGGCGGCCAGTGCCTCGTCCAGTCTCTGCTGTTCGATTTCGAGGCGGGCGACGGCGGCGTTCAACCTGTTGCGCGCCTCGTCCAATTCGCTCTGCTTCTCGGCGAGCGCCTGCTGGCTCTGCTGCAGCTCGCTGCGCGCCGCGGCAAGGGACTCTTCGCTGCTGCCGAGCCGGCTGCTCAGGCGCTCGCGCTCCTGCCGCTCCTCGGTGATCAGCGCGGAGAGCCGGTCGCGCTCGTCGGTCAGCGCGGCGAGCTGGTTGGCCAGGGATTCGCGTTCCTCGGCGAGCACCGCCAGCTGGCTGCTGAGCGACTCGCGCGACGCCAGCGAGGATTGCAGCTCGGCCGAGAGCTGCTCGACGTTGACGCGCAGCTCGGTGTTGGCGCTGCGCTCCAGCGCCAGCAGGTCGGCCAACTCGTTGATCTCGGACTCCAGGCGAGTCAGCGCCTCGTCCTTGCCGGTGAGGGCGATGGAGAGGAAGAACTGCGCCACCATGAAGACCATGAGAACGAAGATCACCACCAGCAGCAGGGTGGCGAGCCCGTCGACGAAGCCCGGCCAGATATTGATGGAGCGGCGCGAGCCGCCACGGCCTAGCGCATACATCGCGCCTTAGCCTTCTTCGGCCATGGCAGCGAGGGTGCGGGTAAGCAGGCGGATCTCGCTGCGCAGTTCCTCGACCGCACTGTCGCGCCCATGCGCGATGTCCGATGACATGCGCTCCAGGCGCAGGTCGAGATTGCGGATGTGACCCTTGGTCGCCTTATCGAGACTGCCTTCCTGGCCGGCATCGGCCATGCGCGTCAGCAGCGACTTCAGGCTGGACTGGGTCTCGGCGATCGACAGCATCACCGACTGCTCGGTGCGCATGTGATCGGTCAGATTGCTGAGGCGCTCGGTCAGCGCCGAGAGGTTCTGGTTCACCGTGGCGCGGTCGTCCTCGCCGCGCGCCACGGTGCGATGAAGCTGCTCCAGGCTGTCCGCAGTCTTCTCCAGCAGCGCGTGCACGTAAGCGGAGACCGGCTGCTCGCCTTCACCCGTGAAGCCGCCGCCGCTGGACAGCTTGGTGACGCTGGACAGCCATTCCTCCAGCTCGTTGAGGAAGCGGTTGTGCGCCTGGCCCGAGCTGAGCTCCAGGAAGCCGAGCACCAGGGAGCCGGCGAGGCCGAACAGCGAGGAGCTGAACGCCGTGCCCATGCCCGAGAGCGGCGCCTGCAGTCCGCCCTTCAGTTCCTCGAAGAGGGCGACGGCGTCACCGCTGCCGGCGGAGAGGCCGCCGATGGTCTGGCCCACCGCGTTGACGGTATCGAGCAGGCCCCAGAAGGTGCCGAGCAGGCCGAGGAAGATCAGCAGCCCGATGACGTAGCGGGAGATCTCGTGCGACTCGTCGATGCGGGCATGGATGGTATCCAGCAGCGAACGCATCGACATGGTGGACAGGCTGAGCCGCCCGGCGCGGTCGCCGATCATGGTGACCATCGGCCCGAGCAGGCGCGGCGGCCTGTCCTGCGACAGGGTGCCCGGAAAGACCATGCCGCCGCGGCTTTCGCGGCGCAGGGTCTCCAGCCAGTAGATCTCGCCACGCAGCCCCAGCACCTGCACGAAGCTGTAGGCGATGCCAATAAGCAAAATGAGGATGATCAGGCCGTTTAGCCAGAGGTTGGCGAGGAAGGCGTCCTGCAATTGCGGGGCGATGACCGCGGCGGCGATCGTGACGGCCACCAGAAACACCACCATTCGGATGAGATAGGTCTGCAGGAAGGACATGCTGGTCGTCTTACCCTCAGGTGCGCGAGGCAAACGCGGCGATCATAAGGCAAATTCGCGCACGCCGCGACCGGCGCGGGCGAGACCCTGCCTTAAGGCTTACGTCCTAAGGGTTAGCTGCCAATTGGCTTGATGTCGACCCGATTCGCGGGGCCGCCCTCGGCGCGGTCGCCCAGGGAGCGCACCTGAATGCGCGTCGAGGGGATGCCGGCGTCGATCAGGAAGCTGCGCACCTTCAGCGCCCGCGACAGCGCCAGCTTACGGGCCTGATCGCCCGAGCTGTCCTCGGCGCTGGCGAAACCGAGCACCTGGATCCAGTCTTCGTTCGACAGCATTGCGTGGGCCAGGGAGCGCAGCTCGAACTGCGTCTCGGAGGAAAGCTCCGCCGAATCGACATCGAAGAGGAAGGTCATGTCCTCCACGCCGCCGCCGACCGTCAAGCTGGCGGTCTGCAGGCTGGCAGGGGCGTCCGGTGTCGGGCTCTCGGCGCTGCTGTCCGCCGCGCTGGCGCCCGTGGCGGGCGAGGGCAGAAGGCTGACCGGGCCGTCGCCGGCCGGGGCCGTCTGAGCGGCTGCGGGAGCGCTCTCGGCCGGCGCCTCGGCCATGGCGACCGGCGCGGCGACTTCTGCGCTGCCGGCAGGGGCAGTGCCGACGGGCGCTTCGGCCGGGGTCGGTAGCGGCGTCTCGTCCACGGCCGGCGTCTCAGCCAGGCTTTCCTCGGCCGGCATTGCCTCGGCCGGCATTTCCTCGATCGGCATTTCCGGGGCCGTCGCTTCCGCATCAGCCGGCACCTCGGCGACCGTCGGGCGCTCTGCAAACGTCAGTTCGGCCGGCAGGTCGGCCATCACCGGCGGTTCCGGCGTGCGGAACTCCGGCGCCAGCTCGGCCGGCCCCTCGGCGTCAAGGGGCTGGGATTGGTATTCCGCCAGCAGTTGGGCCGGTACCTCGGGCTTGCGCGGGGCGGGCTGCGGCGGAGACTGCAGGACCAGGACGGGCGCAGAGGACCGGTCGGCGTCCGGGTCGGCCGGCGGCAGGTTGTCCATGAAGACCTGCACGCTGTCGCTGCTTTCCCCTGGGCTCTGCAGCGGGATCAGCAACTGCGATTGCGGCTCCGGTCCTTCGGCAAAGGCGTTGTCGAGGGCCCGTGCCCGGGCGGCCTGGTTGTCGGCGCCGCCAAATCCGGGTGTCAGGGTGCTCGTGGGATCCTGCAGCGGCGGGAACAGCAAGGTTCCCGGGCGGGTCACCACGAAATTGCCGCTGCCGTAGGGCTGGAAGGACAGCCCGCCGTTGCTGCCGCCTGCGGGCGGCGTGCCCGGGGCCTGGTAGCTCGGCTGGCCGTACGGCGACAGCTGGGCCGGCGCGGCCGTCGGCGCCAGCGGGGTCACCGGCGCGGCATCCGGCCCTGGGCCGAGGCTGTTCAGCACGTCGTTGTTGATATAGATGCCCGAGTTGGACTGCGCCGCGGCCTGCGGTGCCAGGACCGGCGTCACGGCGAGGGCCAGGACGAAGGCACCGGCGATGGCGGGAATCTGCCCGAAACTGCGGCTTTCGAGCCGAAGTTCGGCGGCTTTGCGGCCGCGCGCTGCGATTCTGATCATGAGCCCGTTATACCCCGACTTTCCCGGTCAACCGCTATGGTTAACCCTATGCTTCTCCCGCCCCTCGGACAACCTGCATCGCGGGCGGCAGAAGCCGGCAGGCGGCCGAGGAAGCCGGCCGCCAAGTCGTATTATCAGGCCTTTTGGTTACTTAAAGGTTTGCGTAGCAATTTCATCAGGTCGCTGTGGATGGCATTGTTGCTGGCCAGGACGCTCGGACTGGCCATGGTGAGGGATTTCCCGTTCATCTCGCAGATGTAGCCGCCGGCCTCCCGCACCAGGATGAGACCTGCCGCATAGTCCCAGGGCGAGAGCCCGCGCTCCCAGAAACCGTCGAAACGCCCCGCCGCCACGTAAGCCAGGTCGAGGGCGGCCGCGCCCCAGCGGCGGACGCCGGCGGTATTGGCCATCACGGCGTCGATCTCGTCCAGGAACTGCGGTCGATCGCCCTTGCCGGCGAAGGGCGCGCCGGTGGCCACCAGGCACTCGTTCAGGCGGTGGCGTGCGGAGACCCTGAGGCGACGGTCGTTGTGGAAGGCCCCCTGGCCCTTCTCGGCATAGAAGCGGTCTTCCTTGATGGGGTCGTAGACCAGACCGGCGATGATCTCGCCGTGCTCTTCCAGGGCGATGGAGATGGCGAAGTGCGGCAGGCCGTGCAGGAAGTTGCTGGTGCCGTCCAGAGGATCGACGATCCAGCGCCGCCCGCTGCCGTCGCTCTCGGGAATCTCCGCCGACTCTTCCATCAGCAGGCCGTAGCCCGGGCGCGCCTTCTGCAGCTCCTGCTTCAGCGTCTTCTCGGCCTTGAGGTCGGCGGTGGAGACGAAGTCGGCCGGGCCCTTGCGGGAGACCTGCAGGTTCTCGACCTCGCCGAAGTCGCGCTTCAGGCCGCGCGCGGCCTTGTCGGCGGCCATGAACATGACGTTGAGGAGGGCGGAGCGGGTGGCCATGGGGGACTACGGTCTGCTGCGGGCGGAAAGGGCGAAAATCACGAGGCGGGAGGACTGGACGGGCTCAGTCCTTGGCCCGCTCGACATAGCTTGCATCGGCGGTGTTCACCACCACGCGGATGCCGGATCCGATGTGCGGCGGCACCATGATGCGGGTGCCGTTCTCCAGCACCGCCGGCTTGTAGGAGGAAGAGGCGGTCTGGCCCTTCACCACCGGGTCGGCCTCGACGATCTTCATCACCACGGTGTCCGGCAGCATCACGGAGATCGGCTCTTCCTCGTAGGACTCGATGGTGACCTTCATGCCTTCCTGCAGGAACACCACCGGCTCGCCGACCAGCTCCCGATTGACCGAGACCTGCTCATAGGTCTCGTTGTCCATGAAGGTCAGCATCTCGCCGTCACTGAAGAGGAACTGATAATCCTTCTGGTCGAGGCGCACGCGCTCGACGTCCTCGCTGGCGCGGAAGCGTTCGTTCAGCTTGGTGCCGTCGCGGATGTCCTTCAACTCGCACTGCAGGTAGGCGCCGCCCTTGCCGGGCTGCGTGTGCTGGATCTTCACGGCGCGCCACAGGCGGCCTTTGTGCTCGATCACGTTGCCGGGCCGGATCGCGTTGCCGTTGATCTTCATGGGGGATCGTCCGCAAAAGGAGGTGGTCTGAAAAGCGCGCGGAAGCTAACAGCTTGCCCCGAGGGTGGCAACGCCCCTGGTTGCGGCCGCTGGAACCACGCAAAAGGCTCTATATCTCGCCGTCCGGCGCTTGCGACAACGCCGCCCGCAGGGCCCGGAGCGCCGCCGCGGGATCACCCCCGTCCGTCCAGAGCGCCGGGCCGGCGGCGACGAAGTCGGCCCCGGCGGCGGCCAGCTCGGCCGCCGCGTCGGCGTCGGCGGCGCCGAAGGCGACCTGCGGCGGCGTCATCACCGCTTCCCACCAGGCCACCATCTCCGGGTCGGCCGCTCCGCCGCCTTCCGGATCGCCGTCCGGGTCGCCGAGGCCGATGTAGTCAGCGCCCTGCTCGCCGGCGGTCATGGCGAGGTGGCGCGAAGCGCCGCAGCCGGCCCCCAGGATGACGTCGGCGCCGAGACGGGCGCGCAGGTCCTTCAAGCGCGGGCCTTTGCCGCCCAGGGTCAGATGCAGGCCGTCGGCGCCGCTGGCGGACAGCAGCGCCGGCCGGTCCTCCAGCAGCACGGCAATGCCGTGGCCCTGGGCCGTGCGCAGCAGCGGGGCGAGGCACTGTCCGAAGGCGGCATCGTCGAGGCCGCCGCCGCGCAGCAGCAGAGCGGCGATGTCGACCTCCCCGGCCACGGCCAGGGCCTTTTCGACGGCCTGCACGGCACCTTCGCGGTCCAGGAGCGGCGAGACCAGCAGCAGGCGGGGCGGAGAGGCTTCCATCAGACGGGGGCGGTCGGGCCGGGTCAGGCGCGCTGCAGCCAGTCGCGGCAGGCCTGGGCCTTGTCCTTGACGTCGAGCAGGTCGAGGGCCTCCAGCGGCCCGGTGATGAGGTGCAGACTCTCGGCGTCGGCCATGGCCTGCAGCTTGTCGGCGGCCTCCTGCGCGCCGGTGAAGCGCACCCGGAGGACGCCCTGGCGGAAGGCCGCCATGACCAGGCCCGGCTTGTCGGCGCAGTCGAGAATCGAGGAGGCCTCGGCGTCCGGCACCTCGCGCTCGGCCTGCTTCACCACCTCGCGGAACCACAGCGCCCCGGTATAGGCGGCAGCGCCCGGCGGCGAGGCCAGGGTCACCGGACGGCCGAGCTCACGCGCCGCCTTCAGCGCCGTGACGGCCTGCTCCAGGGAGTGAATGATGATGACGCGCTCGCTCATGGCCCGATGATAGTCAAAAGCGGGGCCCGAAGGCCCCGCTTTCTTTTTGAGGTGATCGGGGCTCTCCGCGGAGGCCCGAAGGCGGCTGAGGATGTCAGATCAGCTTACCGAGCGCCACTGCCGTGTCGCTCATGCGGTTGGAGAAGCCCCACTCGTTGTCGTACCAGGACAATACCCGCACGCAGGTGCCGTCGAGCACCTGGGTCTGGCCGAGATCGAAGGTCGAACTGGCCGGCGAGTGATTGAAGTCGCTGGACACCAGCGGCGCGTCGTTGATCTCCAGCACACCCTTAAGGCGATTCCCCTTGGAGGCTTTCACCATGGCATCGTTGATGGCTTCCACGGTGGTCTTCTTCTTGGCTTCGATGGTGAGGTCGATGAGGCTGACGTTGGCGGTCGGCACGCGGATCGAGGTGCCGTCCAGCTTGCCCTTCAGTTCCGGCAGCACCAGGCCGGTGGCGCGCGCGGCGCCGGTCGAGGTCGGGATCATCGACAGCGAAGCGGCGCGCGCCCGGTGCAGGTCCTTGTGCAGGGTATCGACGCTCGGCTGGTCGCCGGTGAAGGAGTGCACCGTGGTCATGAAGCCATGCTTGATGCCGACCGTCTGATCCAGCACGTAGGCCACCGGCACCAGGCAGTTGGTGGTGCAGGAGGCATTGGAGACGATGGTGTGGCTCTTCTTCAGCTTGTCGTGGTTGATGCCGTAGACAACCGTGATGTCCGCGCCCGAGGCCGGCGCGGAGACCAGCACCTTCTTGGCGCCGGCTTCCAGATGCTTGCCGGCGGCTTCCTTGCTGGTGAAGATGCCGGTGCATTCCAGCACCACGTCGACTCCCAGCTTGCCCCAGCCCAGCTTCGCCGGGTCGCGCTCGGACAGCACCTTCACCTTCTTGCCGTCGACCTTGATGTGGTCCTTGCCGGCCTCGATCTTGCCGGGATAGGTGCCGTGCACGGAATCGTACTTCAGCAGGTGCGCGTTCGCTTCCGGCGTGCCGAGATCGTTGATGGCGACGAACTCGATGTCCTTGCGTTTGGCCTCCATGGCGGCGCGGAAGACGAGGCGTCCGATCCGCCCGAAGCCGTTGATACCAACCCGAACTGCCATGTTTTCAGTCTCCGTTCTCTAGGAGCCGGCGGCCGCGCTTTCGGCGGCCGGCGATTTCCCCGCTTTTTCGTGAGTTACCGCTCAGGCGGCGTAGCTGCCGGTGGTTGCCGCGCCGTTGTCCCTGGCGCGCTTGAGGAAGGCCGCCTGGCCCTTGTCCAGGTTCGCCGGCTTGCCGGCCCAGGCCTTCAGCGGCGCGGCCTGCAAGGCGCGGCCGTAGGAGAAACTGAGCTTCCAGGGCAGCGTGCCGGGCTGCTTGTTCATGGCGTTGAGGTGTTCGGTGGCGAGCTGGTCGCTCTGGCCGCCGGAGAGGAAGACGATGCCGGGCACGGCGGCCGGCACGGCGCGCTTCAGGCAGCGCAGGGTGCGCTCAGCGACTTCCTGCACGCCGGCCTGGTGCGGGCAGTCCTGGCCGGAGATCACCATGTTCGGCTTCAACAGCGTGCCTTCGAGCCAGACGTTCTGCAGCACGAGCTCGCTGAACAAGCTGCGCAGCACCTCTTCGGTGACTTCCTCGCAGACGTCGATGTCGTGGTCGCCGTCCATCAGCACCTCGGGCTCGACGATCGGCACCAGGCCGGCTTCCTGCGCCAGGGCGGCGTAGCGTGCCAGGGCATGGGCATTGGCGGTCACGCAGCCCGGGCTCGGCATGGCGTCGCCGATGCGGTAGACACCGCGCCACTTGGTGAAGCGGGCGCCGAGGTCGGCGTACTCCTCCAGGCGCGCGCGCAGGCCGTCGAGGCCCTCGGTCACCGTCTCGCCGGGATGGCCGGCCAGCGGCTTGGCGCCCATGTCGACCTTGATGCCGGGGATCATGCCGGCCTTCACAACCTTCTTCACCAGCGGGGTGCCGTCAGCGGCCTTCTGGCGCAGCGTCTCGTCATAGAGGATGACGCCGGAGATGTACTTGCCGGCATCGCGGGTGGTGAACAGCATGTCGCGGTAGTCGCGCCGGTTCTCCTCTGTCGAGGCGATCTTGATGCTGTCGAAGCGCTTCTTGATGGTCGGCGAGCTCTCGTCGGCGGCGAGGATCCCCTTGCCGTCGGCGACAAGGGCCTTTGCGGTGTCCGCAAGCGCGGCTGAACTCATTGTCGGGCCTCCAGTTGCATGCCTTCTCTATCTGCCGGGCATATATAAAAAGCTCGCGTCGACCCGGGCGCGGTCAAATTCGTGACTTGACCGCCTCGACCACGGCCTCTGCGGTAATGCCGAACTTCTCGTAGAGTTCCTTTGCCGGTGCCGAGGCGCCGAAGCCGCGCATGCCGACGAAGGTGCCGCCGGCCTCGATCCAGCGGTCCCAGCCGAAGGAGGCCGCCGCCTCGATGGCAATGTGCAGTGTGCCGGGCCCGAGCACCTCGTCGCGGTAGTGCGGCGGCTGCTGTTCGAAGAGCTCCCAGCTCGGCATCGACACCACGGCGGCGGAGATGCCGATGTCGCGCAGCAGCTGCTGCGCCTGCATGGCGATCTGCACTTCGGAGCCGGAGGCGATCAGCGTCACCTGGCGCTCGCTGTCGGCCGGCGCCATGATGTAGCCGCCGTAGGACGAGAGGTTCTCGGCGCACTCGCGGCGCAGGGTCGGCAGGCCCTGGCGGGTGAGGGCGAGCACCGAGGGCGCCGTCTCGCAGAGCAGCGCCAGCTCCCAGCATTCGGCGGTCTCCACCGTGTCGGCTGGGCGGAACACCCTGAGGTTCGGAATGGCGCGCAGGGCGGCAAGGTGCTCGACCGGCTGGTGGGTCGGACCGTCCTCGCCGAGGCCGATGGAATCGTGGGTCATCACGTAGACGACGCGCTGGCCCATCAGCGCCGCAAGGCGGATCGCGGGGCGGCAATAGTCGGTGAAGACCAGGAAGGTGCCGCCATAGGGAATCAGGCCGCCGTGCAAGGCGATGCCGTTCATCGCGGCGGCCATGCCGTGCTCGCGCACGCCGTAGTGAATGTAGCCGCCGGAGAAGTCGTCCGGCTTCACCACCGCCTGGGCCTTCGACTTGGTGTTGTTGGAGCCGGTCAGGTCGGCCGAGCCGCCGATCATGGCGGGGATCGCCGCGGTCAGCACTTCCAACACCTGCTGGGAAGAGACGCGGGTCGCCAGGTTCGGCGCCTCGGCGACCACCTTCTCCTTGAAGGCGGCGACGGCGTCCTGCCAGCCCTCGGGCAGTTCGCCGGCCATCTGGCGCTCGAAGGTGGCGCGCTGGTCGCTGCCGGCCAGGCGCGCCTGCCAGCCCTTGTGGGCGCCGGCACTGCGCTTGCCGGCGGCGCGCCAGCTCTCGAGGATCTCGGCGGGGATCTCGAAGGGCGCATGCGGCCAGCCGAGCGTCTCGCGCGCAGCGGCGACTTCCGCCTCGCCGAGCGGCGAGCCGTGGGTCGCGGCAGTGCCCTGCTTGTTGGGCGCGCCGAAGCCGATGGTGGTGCGGCAGGCGATGAGGCTGGGGCGGTCGCTCGCGCGGGCCGCCGCGATCGCCGCCGCCACTGCGTCGGGATCGTGGCCGTCGACGCGGGTGGCCTCCCAGCCCGAGGCCTCGAAGCGCTTCAACTGATCGTCGGAGCAGGCGAGGTCGACGCTGCCGTCGATCGAGATGTTGTTGTCGTCGAACAGGACGATCAGCTTGCCGAGCCGCAGGTGGCCGGCCAGCGAGATCGCCTCGTGGCTGATGCCCTCCATCAGGCAGCCGTCGCCGGCGATCACGTAGGTATGGTGATCGACCACGCCGTCGCCAAAGCGCGCGTTCAGCAGGCGCTCGGCCAGCGCCATGCCGACCGCGTTGGCGAGGCCCTGGCCCAGCGGACCGGTGGTGGTCTCGATGCCGGTGGCGTGGCCGAATTCCGGATGGCCGGCGGTGCGGCTGCCGAGCTGGCGGAAGTTCTTCAGCTCCTCGAGGGTCATGTCCTCGTAGCCGGTCAGGTAGAGCAGGGCGTAGAGCAGCATGGAGCCGTGCCCGGCCGACAACACGAAGCGGTCGCGGTCGGCCCAGCTCGGCGCCGCCGGATCGAACTTCAGGAATCGCGAGAACAGCACCGTGGCGACGTCGGCCATGCCCATCGGCATGCCGGGATGGCCCGAGTTGGCCTGCTGCACGGCGTCCATGGCGAGGGCGCGGATCGCATTGGCCATGTCGCGGTGATTGTCGGGGGTCACTGAGCTGTCCTGCGCCGAAGGCGACGTGACGACGTTCATCGAGAAGGTCCACCTGATGGGAGAAAGGAAAAACGGCGGTGCCTGCCGATTTTGAGCGGCACCATGCCGCCACGCCCGGCCAAGGTCAACCGGCATGTCGCGCGGTTTTGCCGGATTTTGACACGGGGGAGCCGGCCCGTCGCGCGGCAGGGTAGACGCTGCGCCGACGGCCCGGGACTGCGGTTGACCGGTCACGGAGGCGAAGCCTATCCTTTGCCGCCCCCCGCGACTCCGTTGCACGTGCATCGGATGCGGCGCGGCCGGCGCAAAGCGAACGGAACCCGAATGCCTCGACTGGAAGAAGCCAGCCACCGCCTGCAGGTGGCCATCGATCGCCTGGAACAGGTGGTGACGGCGCGCGCCACCCAGGGCGGCGCCGGCGACGGCGATCCTGCCCTGCGCGAAGCCCTCGCGGCGGCGCGGCGCGAGAATGCCCAACTGCAGCAGCTTGCCGGCACGGTGTCGTCGCGTCTCGACGCGACCATCGGGCGCCTGCGCAAGCTGGTGAGCTAGCGGGAGAGGAGCCGCCATGTCGCAGATCATTTCCCTTATGGTGCACGGCCGCAGCTATCAGGTCACCTGCGACGACGGCCAGGAAAGCCACCTGACGAAGCTGGCCCAGCACATCGACCGCAAGATGGCCGAACTGGAATCGAGCGTCGGCCAGGTCGGCGAGCAGCGCCTGCTGTTCATGTCCTGCCTGCTGATCGCCGACGAGCTGTTCGACGCCCAGCGCCAGGTCGACGGCCTCAAGGCCGGGCGGATCTCGCCCCAAACCAGCGGCTCGGCGGCGGCCGCTGCCGGCCCGGCCGCCTCCGGCGAGCAGGCCACCCGGGCGCTCGAGGCCTGCGCCCAGCGCATCGAGGCTATTGCCGCCCGGCTGCAGGGTGCTTAGATAGACGGGACCATCGAGCGCTTGGCGGCGCTGCGGGGTGCGTCAGGTAAAGCAATCCCTGGGGCCAATACCAACCTCTAGGGAGCTGTCCCTGTCGGGACCCTGGTCCCGGTATATGGCGCCCACCTGTCTAGGCAGGCCACAGAGGATTCCATATTGCCAACGGCCTTTGCGGCGCCGCCTCGCAGCCTTCTGCTCCCGGATATCCCCCGATAGAAAAGAGCCTTTCCTTGCCTTCCGACCCTGCCGCCGCCGTTCAGGAGGCCAAGCGCCACCTGCGCGCGACGGCGCGGGCGCAGCGGGCCGCGGCGGCTGCCGAGGACCGGGCGGCCGGCGGTCCGGCGGCAACGGCCCTGCGCGACCGGGTGCTGGCGGCCGTGCCCCTGGATCCTGACGCGGTGGTCTCGGCCTATTGGCCGATGGGCTCGGAGATCGACCCCCTCCCGCTGCTGTCGGCCCTGGCCGAGCGCGGCATCGCGCTGGCGCTGCCAGCCATCCGTGGCGCCGGCGAGCCGCTCGATTTCCGCGCCTGGAAGCCCGGCGATACCCTGCAGCCGGCCGGTTTCGGAACCCGCGAGCCCCTGGCGGCGGCCCCCCCGGTGCAGCCCAAGCTGCTGCTGGTGCCGCTGCTCGCCTTCGATGCGGCGGGCTACCGGCTCGGCTACGGCGGCGGCTTCTACGACCGCAGCCTTGCCCTTCTGCGCGCGGCGGGCAATATCCTGGCCGTGGGTCTGGCCTTTGCTGCCCAGCAGGTGGCGGCGTTGCCGCGCGAAGCGACCGACCAGCCGCTCGACCTGGTGGTGACCGAGCGCGGCCTGGTGACGCCGGAGCCGGCCGGCGGCGAGAACCAATAAGCGAAGGAAAAAGCGCAGGTTATGCGACTACTGTTCTGTGGCGATATTGTCGGAAGGCCGGGCCGCGATGCCGTGGCCGCCCACCTGCCGGGGCTGCGCCAGCGCCTCGACCTCGACTTCGTCGTCATCAATGGCGAGAACGCCGCCTCCGGCTTCGGCATCACCGACAAGATCTGCCGCCAGCTCTTCGAGGCCGGCGCCGACGTGATCACCGGCGGCAACCACAGCTGGGACCAGCGCGAGGTGATGTCCTATATCGCCGGCGAGCCACGCCTGCTGCGCCCGCAGAACTTCCCTCCCGGCACCCCCGGGCGCGGCAGCGGGGTGTTCGAGACCCGGCGCGGCAAGAAGGTGCTGGTGATGAACGTCATGGGCCAGCTGTTCATGGAAGACCTCGACGACGCCTTCGCCTGCATCGCCGGCCTGCTCGCCAAGCACCGGCTGGGCACGACGATCGATGCGGCGGTGCTCGACTTCCATGCCGAGGCGACCTCCGAGAAGATGGCGTGCGGCCATTTCGTCGACGGCCGCGTCTCGCTCTGCGTCGGTACCCACACCCACGTGCCGACCGCCGACACCATGATCCTCACCGGCGGCACCGCCTACCAGAGCGATGCCGGCATGTGCGGCGACTACGACTCGGTGATCGGCATGGAAAAGACCGTGCCGCTGGAGCGCTTCGTGAAGAAGATCCGCGGCGAGCGCCTGTCGGTCGCCGGCGGCGAGGGAACTCTCTGCGGGGTGTTCGTGGAGACCGACGACGCGACGGGACTGGCCCGGCGGGTGGCGCCGGTCAGAATCGGCGGCAGGCTGTCGGAGACGGTGCCGGCCTGAGCGGCCGGGAAACGTGCGTCAATTGGTGCGCTGGCCGGCGGAGACGGCCAGGAAGCGCTCGACTTCGGAATGCAGGATGTCCGACTGCTGGACCATGTCGGCAGCCAGGTGGCGGGCTCCCTCGAGGGCGCCACGGCCGGTCACGGCGGTCAGCGCCAGCAGGCTGTCGAGGGCGTTCAGCGTGGTGTCCGCAGCGAAATCCTCGACCAGATCGGCCGCTTGGTCGAGACGGCGCGCCACTTCGGCGGCGTCGTTCGACATGTCCTCGGTGATGGCCAGATCGATGATGTTCAACGGCCGCTGCATGGGCTCCGTCCTCAAGAAAAGGTCCACAAGCCACGAGATTGCGCCTGCCGCATTAAGATGGTGTTAACCGGCGACCCTGCATTTCCTTGCGCAACCGCAGCTAAAACCACAGTAATCCCCCATGGAAGGACTTTAGATCGGCTCCAGGAACTGCTAGAAGCCGCCCTAATGTCGCCATATTGGAGGCTTATCGGTTGCGCTGGTATGCCCCCGCTCTCGCTCAAAATGTGGTAGACTAATCACCGTACGTCCCCACTATGTAGGATTAGGATCGTCGAGTCATGGCGGGCCATTCACAGTTTAAGAACATCATGTACCGCAAGGGCGCGCAGGATAAGAAGCGCGCCAAGCAATTCGCGCGCCTGACGCGCGAGATCATGGTAGCGGCCAAGGCGGGGCTGCCGGAGCCGGACAAGAACCCGCGCCTGCGCGGGGCCATCCTGACCGCCCGGCAGGCCAATATGCCCAAGGACAACATCGAGCGCGCCATCAAGCGCGCGGCCGGCGGCGAGGACGACACCAATTACGAGGAAGTGCGCTACGAGGGCTATGGCCCCGGCGGCGTGGCGGTCATTGTCGAGGCCCTGACCGACAACCGCAACCGCACGGCCTCGGAGGTGCGTGCCGCCTTCAGCAAGCATGGCGGCACCCTGGGGGAGACCAACTCCGTGTCGTTCATGTTCGATCGCGTCGGCGTGATCGCCTACCCGGCCAAGATCGCCTCTTCCGAAGAGGTCTTCGAGGCGGCGGTGGAAGCCGGTGCCAGCAACGTCGACAGCGGTGGCGAGCAGCATGAGATCATCTGCGACCCAGACGATTTCTCCACGGTGCGCGATGCGCTGGCGGACCGCTTCGGCGACCCGGCGGAGGCGGACCTCACCTGGCGGCCGCAGAATACCGTGGCGATCGACGAGGACAAGGCGCAGACGATGCTGAAGATGCTGGACATGCTGGACGAGAGCGACGACGTGCAGCGGGTCTCGGCCAACTTCGAAATCAGCGACGACATCATGGCGCGCCTGACGGCCTAGCCGTCGGGACGCGGCCGACAGCCTGGTTGCCGCAGTAATGATTGGGGGACCGAAGCGACTGTAATGCGAGTACTTGGACTTGATCCGGGTTTGCGCCAGACCGGTTGGGGCGTGATCGATGCCGAGGGCAACCACCTGAAGCACGTGGCCAACGGCGTGGTCGTCTCCGACGGCAAGGCCGACCTCGCCGAACGCCTGCTGCAGCTCTACCGCGGTATCGGCGAGGTCGTGGCTGCCTACCAGCCGGAGACCGCGGCGGTCGAAGTCACTCTTGCCAACAAGAATCCCTCCTCCACGCTGAAACTCGGCATGGCGCGCGGAATCGCCCTGCTGACCCCGGCGCTCGGCGGCCTCAGCGTTGCCGAGTACCTGCCGATGATCGTCAAGAAGGCCGTGGTCGGCACCGGCCACGCGGATAAGCACCAGGTGGCCATGATGATCGCCCGCCTGCTGCCCGGCTGCAGCGTCGCCGCAGCGGACGCCGCCGACGCGCTCGCCGTGGCCATCTGCCATGCCCATCACGTTTCGACCCGCCGGCGCTGGTCCGCCGGTGTCGCGGACCCGCTGGCGATCCCGGGAGATCGCGCGTGATCGGCAAGCTGACCGGCCTGGTCGATTCCAGCGGCGAAGACTGGGTGATCCTCGACGTCGGCGGAGTCGGATACCTGGTGTTCTGTTCCGGGCGCACCCTCGGGCTGCTGCCGCCGTCCGGCGGCGGGGCCACCCTGTGGATCGAAACCCACGTGCGGGAGGACCACATCCACCTTTTCGGCTTTGCCGATCCTGCCGAGCACGACTGGTTCAAGCTGCTGAACAGTGTCCAGGGCGTCGGCGCCAAGATGGCGCTGGCGGTCCTCACCACCCTGCCGCCGCACGACCTGGTGCGCGCCATAGCGGCGCAGGACAAGGCCTCGCTGTCGCGCGCCAACGGCGTCGGGCCGAAACTGGCGGGTCGCATCGCCAGCGAGCTGAAGGACAAGGCCGGCGGCATCGCGCTCGGCCCGGTCGCGGTGGCCAACGGCGTGCGCGCCGGCGAGGTATCCGAGGATGCCATCTCCGCCCTGGTCAACCTCGGCTATCGCCGGGCGGAGGCCTTCGCGGCCGTCGCCAAGGCGAGCGGCGACCTCGGCAGCGGCGCCAGCGTCGAACGGCTGATCAAGGCCGGCCTGAAGGAGCTGGCGTCGTGAACGAGGGCCATCCTGACGCGCGTGTCGTGGCGCCGGACTTTCGTGAGGAAGACAGCAGCGAGATCAAGTTCCGGCCGGCGCAGCTCGACGACTTCATCGGCCAGCGCGCCGTGCGCGAGAACCTGCGCGTCTTCGTCGAGGCCGCGCGCGGGCGCGGCGATGCCCTCGACCACGTGCTGTTCTTCGGTCCGCCGGGCCTCGGCAAGACCACCCTGGCGCAGATCGTCGCGCGGGAGATGGGGGTAGGCTTCCGCGCCACCTCCGGCCCGGTGATCGCGCGCGCCGGAGACCTGGCCGCCATCCTCACCAACCTGCAGCCGCGCGACGTGCTGTTCATCGACGAGATCCATCGCCTCTCCCCGGCAGTGGAAGAGGTGCTCTATCCGGCGATGGAGGACTTCCACCTCGACCTCATCATCGGCGAAGGGCCGGCGGCGCGCTCGGTGCGCATCGATCTGCCGCCCTTCACCCTGGTCGGCGCCACCACGCGCTCCGGCCTCATCACCACGCCGCTGCGGGAACGTTTCGGAATCCCCTTGCGTCTCCAGTTCTATGAACCCGAGGAACTGGAGCTCATCGTCAGCCGCGGCGCGCGCGTCCTCGGCATGAAGCTGACCGCCGACGGCGCGGCGGAGATCGCCCGGCGCTCGCGCGGCACGCCGCGCGTGGCCGGGCGCCTGCTGCGCCGGGTGCGCGATTTCGCCGCCGTGGCCGGGGTCGAGACGGTGGCCGCCCTGCAGGCGGACAGCGCGCTGCGCCGCATGGACGTCGACGAGCGCGGCCTCGACGCCATGGACCGGCGCTATATGAGATGTATCGCCGACAACTACGACGGCGGGCCGGTCGGCGTCGAGACCATGGCGGCGGCGCTGTCCGAGCAGCGCGACGTGCTGGAGGAGGTCATCGAGCCCTACCTGATCCAGCAGGGCCTGGTGCAGCGCACGCCGCGCGGTCGCGTGCTGACACGCGGCGGCTTCGGCTACCTCGGACTCGACGTGCCGCGCAGCCTGGAGCAGCTCGACCTGCTGGGCAGCGACGGTCCGAGCGATTCCGGGGCCGGGGAGGGTGCCGCGTGAGCGCAGATCCCGGCCTGATGCTGTCCGGCCAGATAACGGACGGCGAGCACCGCTATTCCGTCCGCATCTTCTATGAGGACACCGATGCCGGCGGCATCGTGTACTACGCGCGCTATCTGCATTTCGCCGAGCGGGCGCGTAGCGAGATTCTGCGCCTGGCCGGCCTCGAGCAATCGGCGATGCGAGAAAACCACGACATGATCTTCGCGGTGCGCCGCTGCCAGGTCGACTACCGCCGGCCGGCCCGCCTCGACGACCTCGTCGAGGTGCGCTCCCGGCTCACCGAGCTGCGCGGCGCCAAGTTGTGCGCCGTGCAGGGCATCTGGCGCGCCGGCGAAGAACTGGTGCGCCTCGTCGTCGACATCGCCTCATTGCGTGGCGACGGCCGCCCGACCCGCATTCCGGCGCCGGTGCGCGCCGCCCTAGAACCCTTCGTGCAGCCTTTGGAGCAGGGGTAACCCATGGAACAAGACGCCGTTAATTCCGACGCCGTTAACTCACTTGTGCTCGATGGTTCGGTCGACCCGGGCCTGTCGGTCTGGGGCCTCTTCCTGGAGGCGGACATCGTCGTGCAGGCCGTCATGGTCATGCTGTTGATGGCGTCGTTCTGGAGCTGGGCGGTCATCTTCGAGAAGGTGTTTCGTCTGCGCCGCCTGCGCGAGCGGGCCAGCCAGTTCGAGGAAGCCTTCTGGTCCGGTGGCTCGCTCGACGACCTCTACGACCGCCTCGACAACCGCCCGCCGGATCCCATGGCCTCGATCTTCGTCTCGGCGATGCGCGAATGGCGCCGCTCGGCGGCGCGCGGCATCGCCGCCACGGTCGAAATCAAGGGTGGGCTGCAGATCCGCATCGAGCGGGTGATGGAGATCGCCCTGGGACGCGAGATGGACCGCCTGGAGCGTCACATGACCTTCCTCGCCTCGGTCGGCTCGGCGGCGCCCTTCATCGGCCTCTTCGGCACCGTCTGGGGCATCATGAATGCCTTCACCTCTATCGCCGCGGCCAAGAACACCAGCCTGGCGGTGGTGGCGCCGGGCATCGCCGAGGCGCTCTTTGCCACGGCGCTCGGTCTGGTTGCCGCGATCCCGGCGGTTATCGGCTACAACAAGCTGTCCAACGACCTCGGCCGCTACGCCGGCCGCTTGGAGGCTTTCTCCGGCGAGTTCGGTGCCATCCTGTCGCGCAAGCTCGACGAGAAGGGCTGAGCATGGCTGCGCCCATGATGTCTTCCGGCCGGCGCGGCGGGCGCGGCGCCAAGCAGCGCTACCGCCCGCTCAGCGAGATCAACGTGACGCCCTTCGTCGACGTCATGCTGGTGCTGCTCATCGTCTTCATGGTGACGGCGCCGCTGCTGACGGTGGGCGTGCCGGTGGACCTGCCCAAGACGCAGGCCCAGTCGATCGCCGACCCGGACGAGCCGCTGGTGATTTCGGTCGACGCGGCGGGCCAGATCTACATCCAGGACTCCGCGGTGGAGCTGAACCAGCTGGTGCCGCGGCTGCACGCCATTACCGAGAGCAAGCCGGACACCCGCATCTTCGTGCGCGGCGACAGGATGCTCGCCTATGGGCGCATCATGGAGGTCATGGGCACGGTCAACACCGCCGGTTTCCAGCGCGTGGCCCTGATCGCCGAACTGCCCACGGGGGGCGAGCCGAGCGCGGCACGCGACGAGCCCGAGAAACCCGCCGGCCAGCCGTGACGCGGCGTCGCTGACAGGGCTGCAACCGGCACGGATTGAGACAGAGGAAGTTTGACGTAGCGCCATCATGGGTAAGGCATCCATCTTTTCGGCACTTCTGCATCTGGGCGTCATCATCGCCCTGGTGTACGGCCTGCCCGTCCTGCGCGATCCGATGGTCGACTTCCAGTCGGTGCCGGTCGAGCTGGTGATGCTGCCGGAGGCGAATACCGATGCGCCGGTGCCCGAAGCCGATCCGGAGCCGGAGCCGGACCCGGTGAACGAGGCGCCGGAGCTGGCGCCGGAGCCGGAACCCGAGGTGACCGAGGCGCCGACCCCTGAACCCGCCCCGGTGCCCGAGCCGGCCCCCGAACCCGAACCCGAACCCGCACCGGCGCCGGAGCCCGCCCCGGCACCGGAACCCGAGCCGGTGCCCGAACCGGAACCCGAGCCGCTGCCCGAGCCCGAGCCGGAACCGCAGCCCGAGCCTGAGCCGGAACCGGAGCCGGAGGTGAAGGCCCCGCCGCCCAAGCCGAAGCCCAGACCGCAGGTTCAGGTGGCCAAACAACCCGAGCCGGAGGAAGCCAAGGAGGAGCCAAAGCAGGAAGACCGGCTGACCTCGATCCTGCGCAACGTGGAGAAGCTGAAGGACCAGCCGTCGACGCAGCCGCAGCAGCCGGCGCGCGCGCCGGTCCAGGCGGACAAGCCGCAGATCTCGGCGGTGCAGCGCCAGCAGCTGGAGAACTCGGTCCAGGACCAGATCAGGCGCTGCTGGAGGCTCGACCCCGGCGCGGAGCGGGCGGAGGACCTGATCGTCGAGGTGACCGTGAACCTGGCGCCCGACGGCCGCGTGATCGGCCAGCCGCGGGTGGCCGATTCCGCG
>WHTV01000109.1 GCA_009377535.1 Kiloniellaceae bacterium | reverse complement strand
GCGCGCGATACCGCTGCGATCCTGCACGCCGGCCCGGTGGAGACCGAGCCTTGCCACCCCCGTTCCCGGCAGCAGGATGACGACGATCGAGGTCGCGAAAAATTCCGGCGTCATCACGCGCTCTCCGCTTGGGGTCGGGGACGAGGGGTCGCCCCTGCATTCTGCCGCAAGCCCCCGTCCGACTTCAACGACGTCGCGACGCGAAGCCCCCTGTGGCGTCCCTATTGCGCGCCGTTGCTACCTCCAGAGAGCGCGCTGCTGGCCGGGCTTTGGTGGGCAAACGCACAGCTGGCGCGCGCGGGCCGGTGATATCGCTTAACGCCCAAGCGCAATCGCTTCAACCCTCGACCGCGCCGTGGCCCGGCATCGCCGCTGTGTCGCCCGTGAGGTCGAAAAGGAGGAATCATGCCTGCCAAGACCATGAAGGCCAGTGCCGTTCCCTGCTGTCCGGAGCTGACCGACGAGCCCTGTTGCGATCGCCTGACCTTCGACTACCGCCTCGTCAACCGGGTCGGCGACATTCCGGTGGAGGTGAAGATCTCCGTGCTCTTCGAGCGCTGCCCGGGGCCGCTCTCGCTAGGCGACCTGGTCTACTCGACCACGCTATTGCCCGGCGAGACGGTGCGGCTGTTCACCTCCAGCCGCAAGAACCGCTTCACCTTCGACAGCGAATCGCAGGTCAGCTACCGCCACGAGCAGACCTCGGAAGAGTCCTACTACATGAGCTCCATGAGCCGCTTCATGTCGGATCTCTCGGTGCGCGAGGACGTCGACCAGGACCGCTCGAGCTCCGGCTCGTTCAAGACCGACGGCAGCGTCTCCGGCGCCCTGGAAAGCTTCTTCGTCGGCCCCTCGGCCAGCGTCAGTGGCTCCCACAACGCCTCCTCGACGCTCGACTTCACGCGCGAGCTGCGGAGCCACGCGGAGTCCTCGCACGAGCGTTCGGTGCAGGCGACGCGGGCCTCCAGCTCGGTTTCGGTGGGCGAGGTGCAGAGCCGCAGCCACGCCGAAGGCGAGTCCGAAAGCACCTTCGAGTCGGCGACGCGGACCATCTCCAACCCCAACCGCTGCCACGCGGTCACCTACTTCGCTTACCAGATCAACAAGACGCAGATCGTGCGCTTCAAGATCCTGGCGATCACCCGCCGCATCATCGACCCGGCCGGCGACAGCATGGTGGCCATCGTGCCGCCGCGCTTCACCGGCGAGGTCTCGGTGATTCCCCAGGCCGTGCTGGCGACCGACAGCAAGCGGGTCGCGGTGGAGTCCGTCGCCCGCGCCAGCTCCGTGGCCGACCGCGCCGGCGTCATCTCGGCTGGCGGCGACGCCGCCGTGCAGGCGGGCCAGTCGCCGCTGCAGGGCCAGCTGTTCTCCGGCCGCACCCTGGCGGCCCAGCGCCTCAGCACCGCCCAGCCGATCGCCGAGGACAAGCGCAAGCAGGCGCTGGAGGCGGTCGACAGGGATCTCGTCGCGGCCGGCCTGCTCGACAAGGTCGGCGGCAGCGTGAACCCGAAGCTGGCGGCCGAGCTCTCCGTCGAAATCAAGTCCTGCCTGCCGACCCCGGCGATCCTGGTGAAGGGCTGCCTGGACGACTGCGACGTCTGCGAGGACGCCCGCAAGCAGGAGATCAAGCTGGAGCTCGAGCGCAAGGACCTCGAGAACAAGCTGCTCGCCAAGCAGATCGAACTGCTGGAGAAGTCCCAGGAATACCGCTGCTGCCCCGCCGGCGAGGTGGAGGAAGAGGAAGAGGACTGAGTGTGATCTGAGGCTGCGGCCTCAGTGCTCAAGCATTCTTAGAGAAGGGGTGCGTCCGGTGAAACGGCGCACCCTTTTTCTTTGGGCGATTATACACTTGCCGCACCCAGAACATTTCGGGTACGATGTCTTGACTCTCTGGTTGTAGCAGAGTCATCCTTTCTCGCGTCTTTAGATAGGCACGGGGAAGGTGGACAACCATGACCAGCTACACGCTCAGCTACGACCTGAGGAACGAGTCGGGCTCCCAGGACTATGAGCCGCTTTGGAAAGAACTGAAACGGCTTGGGGCGCACCGTACACAGGATTCCCTGTGGCTCATCAATGTGAACAACACAGCCAAAGAACTGCAGGATCACTTCAAACAGTACGTAGACGCTGATGACCGGCTGATGGTGTCGGAACTGACGCACAACCAGCACTACTCGAACGCATACGCCGGGACCAATGACTGGATTAAGAACAATCCACCGTCTCGGTAGGTGCAGGCCGCGCGCCATAGGGGACGCCATCAACTTTCACATGGAGATCAAGCAAACGCGCAAACCAGTGCAGCAACTGAAGCCTCATAGCATCCTCGACTCAAAACTTGAAAAACAGAACTGAGGTGATCGCCGCCAGCAAGGCGGTAATAGCCAAGGCGTCAAGTATCGCGCTTTGGCCGCTAATCATGCTCATAACAAAGATCACGATGGCCAACCGGATGATGATCCGGTGGGCCATCCGACACCGCAGTGGTCCCGTGTATTTGGTCGCACTTTTCTGGCCGACCGCCGTGGTTGTCGGTCTGCTGGTTTGGGCCATAGTCGCGCTCCATCCAGAACCGAGGCCCGGAAGCATCTTCGGGCCTACCGCTCTGATCGCCTTAGTCTTTGTAAAGAAGGTGCTGGCGCTTGTGGCTTGCCTACTAGAGCAGGGCCACCGCCTCATCAGCTACTGGCGACGCTATCGCCGCCGATTCCGTCCAGAAGGATGATGGCTCACTTGTCCGCCGGATTTTCCTTCTTAGGCTTCTGCTTAACGATGCGCTTTAGCTTGTCCTCAAAGGCAGCCTCATCCTCGTCAGCTTCAGCCTCGCGGGCGGCTTTCTTGAACTTTTCCAATTGGCTTTGCTTGCCCTGATCCTTTGTGTTCATCTCCTGGTACCCTAACTTCTCTGAAGTCTCTGGGGGCGATCTCCATTGGGACCCACCAGCAATCTGCCGGCCTGCAGCCGCCTAGATGTGTCTGGATTCTTGGCCACCAGAACATGATGTGCGCGACCTTGTAGGCGATATCCGTTCCCGACCACCGCCGCGAAAAGAAAAAACAGACAAGCTTATTCTCCTTGAACGCGGCTATCTGGTGGGGCCGCTTAGCTATGTTCTTGTCAGCAGACAGAACAACTTCACCACCAAACCTGCGGAACGCAGCCGCCCAAAACTCGTCTTCTGCATTGGCCGGCGCGAAACTCGTCTCGTGAAGAAACTCCAAGCCTTGGTCGCCGAATCCCGTTTGAAGCATCCGCGCCACGCGGGGCGGGATGTTGGCGTCGAGCGCGATTCTTATCCTCTTCACGCAGCCTGTTCTTGCCGCGGTTCGTCCAAGAGTCTCTCGAACTTAACCGCGTTAAGAACATCGGTAGTTGGTATCTCATACCAGTAAGCAACCGCGTCTGGGTTCTCCCCCTCGGCCTTCCACGCATCATAAAGGGCATGCGTTGGAATACCTGTTGGTCCCGCAGGCTGCCCATACGCGATGCGCGGATCGACAGCGATAGTGGGGAATTTTTTCGGCACAGGAACCCAGCGTTCCGCTAGATGGTCGCGCGCACCAAAGGTGACTCCGGGCAGCAGGGTCTGCTTTATTGCCTCGTACATGACGTAGTTCTGCGTCAGTAGGCTGCGTAGCCGCTTATCACCAGCCTGTTCCGCACTGGCCCTCAGAATCTCCTCAATCATGATGTCGGCCTTGTCGGCGATGACATGCACATGTTCGGAGGCAAACGGGTGGGGCGTTTTTAACTCCCGGCGTAGTTGGTCGGCGGCAATCCTAAGGCTCCGCCCCTTCACTCCGTGCTCGCGGAAGTGCTCAACAAAACGCACTTCCATCAGATCCAGGAAGCTCAGCTCTTCCAGACTGTCAAATGGCTCATAGTCTCGCTCTAGGAGCGGACCAATCTTCCTCTGGGGATACCCCCTTAGCCATCCATAAATACGGCGCGCACGGCCGACCCGAATAAGGCGCGCAGCCTCCGGCACGGTGTAGAAGCCTCTCGCAAGCGGGTTTGCAGTAGCTGTGCGCGCCATCACGAGTCCCGGTACATCAGCCGCCTTCCAACGATGCCGCGAAGAGCAACCGTCGCCCGCTCTTGATCTTCAATTCCGAGCGCAACGCGATTGTTATAACGAAAATCGAACTCTGCCAGATAGCGGTGCAGGTGCTTCTCGGCACAGTGCTGGTAGGTACCCTTCATGCCCCGCTTGAAGATGCTGAAGTAACCTTCAATTGTGTTGGTGTGAACCTCGCCACGGCCATACTCACCCTTGCCGTGGCTAACAAAGCCATGCTCGAAATCGCGGCTCAAGTGGGCGTACTGGCCCGCTTCGTCCGTCATCACCCGCGTTTCGCGGTCGATGTTCTCGCGAAGGATCGGAACAATGGTGCTGGTCTTGAGGTCGTCAACCACCATGGACCGGGCCTTTCCTTCGCGCTCCACCAACGTCAGCACCTTGAACTTGTGCGCGTAGCCGCGGCCCTTCTTCTGGCCCTTCGGCTTCTTCGTCTTGTCGCGGCCGATGAAGGTTTCATCAACCTCCACAAACTTGCCGTTGCCGCCCATCGGGGCCAACTCGCCAGAGCGCATGGCCTCGCGAATGCGGTGCGCCATGAACCAAGCCGTCTTGTAGGTCACTTCCAGCGTCCGGTGCAGCTGATGGGCGCTGATGCCCTTCTTGCTGGAGGCCAGCAAGAACACAGCCTGAAACCATTTGTGCAAGGGGACGTGGCTGGACTCAAAAACCGTGCCCACCCGCACAGTGAACTGCTTCCGGCAGTGGCCGCACTTCTTCAGTCCAAGGCGCGTCTTGCTGAGGTCGTAGACCCGCTCCATGCCGCCGCAGTGGGGACAGGACGGGCCGTGCGGCCAAACGATCTCTTCCAGCTTGGCGAAGGCCGCCGCCTCGTCGTGAAAGTATGCCTTGGTCAGAACGCTCATGGCCGTCTCCTTACCCTTCTAAGGTAGGGAATCGGCTTGGGTTCGTCAAGTATATAATCGCCTTTCTTTGGCGGATTAGGCCTCATGCAGTTCGGCTAAGCCCCAACCTTGACTCTTCGTCTGGGTTTCTCTAGAACAAATAGGGAACAAAGACAATGATGATCCCTGGGTTGAGGGGTGGGAGATGTCGCTTCTTTTGCGCGAGAAAGGTCGGGTTTTCGGGGCTGCCGCGGGCGCGGCGGGCATTTCCGAGTCCGCCGCTGCGGCTTTGGATGCTCCCGGCAGCGGGCCGGCCGTCGGCCTAGCGGCGCTGCGCGCCCAGGTCCGGCGCCTCGAGCAGGGCCGGGGGGCAGGGCGAACGCGGCCGGTCGCGCCCTTGGGGCTCGCCGCGCTGGACGCGGCGCTGCCCGGCGGCGGGCTGCCGCTCGGCGCGCTGCACGAGATCGAGGGCGAGCGGGCGGAGTGGGACGACGGCGCGACGCTGGGCTTCTGCCTGGCGCTGCTGGCGCGCCTCGACAAGGCCTTTCCAAGGGCGGGGCAAATCCTCTGGGTGTCGCGCCGCGGCGACCTCTACCCGCCGGCGCTGGCCGGCCAGGGGCTCGACCCCGGCCGCTTCCTGCTGGTGCGCGCGGCCAGCGATGCCGAGGTGCTCTGGGCCCTGGAGGAGGGGCTGCGCTGCCGCCGCCTCGCCGCCGTGGTGGGCGAGGTCGAGGGCCTCGACCGCCTGGCAGGGCGCCGCCTGCAGCTCGCCGCCGAGGCCAGCCTGGGCGCCGCGGGAGACAGCGCCGGCGGCGTCACCGCCTTCGCCCTGCACCGCCGCTTCCGGCCACTGCGCCAAGGCCGGGCGGCCAGCGCCGCGCTCAGCCGCTGGCGGGTGACGGCCGCGGCCTCGCAAGACCAACTGGGGGAGTCTTTCATCGGCCGCCCGCGCTGGCGGCTCGACCTCCTGCGCTGCCGCGGGGCGGCGCCGGGATCCTGGCAAGTGGAGTGGGACGATGCGGCGTGTGGTTTCTCTCTGGCTCCCGCGCTTCGCGACGGATCGTTGGGAGCGCAGCCGCGCGGCGAGTCGGGAACGGCAAGGGGCATGCTCGCCGACTTCCGGAACTTCCGGCAAGTCGGCTGAAGCCTTGCAAGCCCTCGCGCTGGTCGCCGACGAGGCCGGCCGCCTGACTCTCGCCGCGGTGAATGCGGCGGCGGAGGCCGGCGGCCTCACGCCCGGCCTGCCGCTGGCCGAGGCGCGCGCGCTGCTGCCCGGCCTCGTTACCGTGCCTCACGAGCCGCAGGCCGACGCCCGCGCCATCGCCGCGCTGGCCGCCTGGTGCGCCCGCTACACGCCCTGGGCCGCGCCCTGCTCGACGGCCGAGGGCGAGGGCCGGGGGGCGGGCGGCGGCGCCGGCCTGCTGCTCGACGTCTCCGGCTGCTGCCACCTCTTCGGCGGCGAGCGCGCCCTGTTGGAGGATCTGCAGGCGCGGCTCACGCGCTTCGGCTACAGCGCGCGCCTGGGCATGGCCGACACCCTCGGCGCCGCCTGGGCCATGGCGCGCTACGCCACCTCGGCGGCGCACCCCTGCGTCGTCGTCCTGCCGGGCCGCCAGCGCGCCGCCCTCGCGTCCCTGCCGCCGGCCAGCCTGCGCCTGCCCGCGGGCACGGTGGAGCTGATGGACCGCCTCGGCCTCAGGCGCCTGGAGGATCTCTACCCGCTCTCGGCCGCCGTGCTGACGCCGCGCTTCGGCGCGCTCGCCGTGCACCGCCTCGCCCAGGCCCTGGGGCAGGAGGCGGAGTCGCTCTCGCCGCGCCAGGCGCCGGCGGCCCACCTGACGCGGCAGATCTTCGCCGAGCCGGTGAGCGACCCCGACGACCTCGCCCGCGCCACCACCCTGCTGCTGGAACACCTCTGCCGCGAGCTGGCACGGGCCGGGCGCGGCGCCAGGCAGCTGGAGCTCACGGCCTACCGCAGCGACGGCAGCCTGCAGCGCCTCACCCTCGGCACCAGCCGGCCGAGCCGCGACGCGCGCCACCTGCGCCGCCTGTTCACCGAGAAGCTGCCGCGCCTCGATGCCGGCTTCGGCATCGAGGTGATGACGCTGGGCGCCACGCTGACGGCGCCGCTCGCCGCCCAGCAGATGGAGCTGCGCCGCGAGGACGACGCAGCCGGCGCGGCGGCGGGCGCGCAAGACATCCCCGAGCTGGTCGACCGCCTCGACAGCCGCCTCGGCAGCGGGTCGGTGCGCGCGCCGCGCCTGCGCGAAAGCCACCTGCCCGAACGCGCCTTCGCCCTCACGCCCGCCGGGAGGGACGACGCGGCGCCGGGCAAGGCCAACGACGACTGGCAGCGCACGCCGCACCCGAAGCTGCGCCCCCTGCGCCTGCTGACGCGGCCGGAGCCGGTGGAGGCGCTCTCCCTGCTGCCCGACTATCCGCCGGCGCAGTTCCGCTGGCGCCGCGTGCTGCACCAGGTGGTGCGCGCCGAGGGCCCCGAGCGCCTGCTCGGCGAATGGTGGCGCAGCGACCCGGAAGAAGGCGAGATCCCGGAGCGCGACTACTTCCGCGTCGAAGACAGCGACGGCCGCCGCTACTGGCTCTTCCGCAGTGAAGGCCACTGGTTCCTGCACGGGCTGTTCGGGTGATGGGAAAATCCCTCGCCCCAACGGGGAGAGGGTTGCGCAGCGTTAGTGAGATCGCAGATCGAACTTACGCGAAGCTGGGTGAGGGGGATGCGATGTTGCGGAGTAAAGGAACGACCATAATCCCCACCTACGTCCCGCTGGAGGTCACCAGCAACTTCTCCTTCCTGCGCGCGGGTTCGCATCCGGAGGAGTTGGTGATGGGGGCTGCCGCGCTGGGCCTGCCGGCGATCGCCATCGCCGACCGCAACTCGCTGGCCGGGGTGGTGCGCGCCCATGTGGCGGCGAAGGAGGTCGGCATCCAGCTCCTCGTCGGCGCGCGCCTGGTGCCGCAAGACGGGCCGGAGCTGCTCTGCTTCCCGACCGACCGCGTCGCCTACGGCCGGCTCTGCCGCCTGCTCACCCTCGGCAAGCGCCGCGCCGAGAAGGGCGACTGCCGCTTCACCTTCGAGGAAGTCATCACGCACGGCGAGGGCCAGGTCTTCGTGGTGCTGCCGGATAGTGAGATCGAAAGGGGATTGCAACGCCTCGCGGAGGCCTTACCCGGCCGGGTGTTTCTCGGCGCCCGCGCGCTCTATCGCGGCGACGACACGCGCCGCCTCGCCGCGCTGGCGACGCTCGCGCAAGAGATCGGCGTCGGCCTCGTCGCCTGCAACGACGTGCGCCTGCACGCTGCCAGCCGCAAGCCGCTGCTCGACGTGGTCACCTGCATCCGCGCGCATTGCACTATCGACAGCGCCGGCTACCTGCTGGAGGCCAACGCCGAGTGCCATTTGAAAGGGCCGGAGGACATGGCGCACCTCTTCCGCGCCTACCCGCAGGCCCTCGTCAACACCCTGGAGATCGCGAAGCGCTGCCGCTTCTCTCTCGAGGAGCTGCGCCACGACTACCCGGAGGAGCTGACCAGCGAGGGCCGCACGCCTCAAGAGGAACTCGAATACCTCACCTGGATCGGCGCCGACAGGCGCTATCCGCCCGATCGGTATCCTGGGGGCGTGCCGCAGGACGTGCGCAAGACGCTGCGCCACGAGCTCGACCTCATCGGTCAGCTCGACTACGCGCCCTTCTTCCTCACCGTCGAGGACGTGGTGCGCTTCGCCCGCTCCAAGGGCATCCTCTGCCAGGGTCGCGGCTCGGCCGCCAACTCGGCGGTCTGCTACTGCCTGGGGATCACCGAGGTCGATCCGGCATTCACGACCCTGCTGTTCGAGCGCTTCGTCTCCGCCGAGCGGAAGGAGCCGCCTGACATCGACGTCGACTTCGAGCACGAGCGGCGCGAAGAGGTCATGCAGTACATCTATGCCAAGTACGGCCGCGAGCGCACAGCGCTGACCGCCACGGTCATCTGCTACCGCTCGCGCGGCGCGCTGCGCGAGGTCGGCAAGGCCATGGGGCTCACCGCCGATACCATCGCCGCCCTGGCCGGCGCCGTCTGGGGCTGGGGCAGCGAAGGCGTTGCGGAGAAGTCGGTGCGCGAGCTGGGCCTCGACCCGGAAGACCGCCGCCTCGGCCAGGTCCTCGCGCTCACCCGCATGCTGGTCGGCTTCCCGCGCCACCTCTCGCAGCACGTCGGCGGCTTCGTCATGACCCAGAGCCCGCTCTCGGAGGTGGTGCCGATCGAGAACGCGGCGATGGAAAAACGCACCGTCATCGAGTGGGACAAGGATGACCTCGACGCCCTCGGCATCCTCAAGGTCGACGTGCTGGCGCTCGGCATGCTGACCTGCCTGCGCAAGGGCTTCGAGCTGCTGCGGTGGCACTATGGCCGCGACCTCACCATCGCCTCGGTGCCGCCGGAGGACCCCGCCGTCTACGAGATGCTGCAGCGCGCCGATTCCATCGGCGTGTTCCAGGTCGAAAGCCGCGCCCAGATGTCCATGCTGCCGCGCCTGAAGCCGAAGAAGTTCTACGATCTGGTCATCGAGGTGGCGATCGTGCGCCCGGGCCCGATCCAGGGCGACATGGTGCACCCCTACCTGCGCCGGCGCGAGGGCAAGGAGCGCGTCGACTATCCTTCCAAGGAGCTGCGGCAGGTGCTGGAGAAGACCCTCGGCGTGCCGCTGTTCCAGGAGCAGGCCATGCAGATCGCCATCGTCGCCGCCGGCTTCACGCCGGCCGAGGCCGACCGCCTGCGCCGCGCCATGGCGACCTTCAAGCGTCTCGGCACCATCCACAGTTTCCGCGACAAGTTCATCGCCGGCATGATCGCGCACGGCTACGAAGCCGACTTCGCCGGGCGCTGCTTCAAGCAGATCGAAGGCTTCGGCACCTATGGCTTTCCGGAGAGCCACGCGGCGAGCTTCGCGCTGCTGGTCTACGTCTCCGCCTGGCTGAAGCACCACTACCCGGCGGTCTTCGCCGCGGCGCTGCTGAACAGCCAGCCGATGGGCTTCTACGCGCCGGCGCAGCTGATCCGCGACGCCCGCGAGCATGGCGTCGAGATCCGCGCACCCGACGTGAACAGCAGTGACTGGGACTGCACTTTGGAACCCGCCAGCGACGGGACAGGCCCTGCGCTGCGCCTCGGCCTCAGGCAGGTGAAGGGCCTTGCCGAGGTGGACGGAAAGGCGCTGCTTGCCGCGCGCGGCGCGGGCTATGCCGACCCGCTGGAGATCTGGCGTCGCGCCGGCCTGAAGCCGCTCGCGCTGGAGGCCCTGGCGCGCGCCGACGCCTACCGCTCCCAGGGGCTCGCGCGGCGCGAGGCGCTCTGGGCGGTGAAGCGCCTGCCGGGTGAGAAGAAGAAGAGCGCGCCGCTGCCGCTCTTCGCCGCCGCCGGCATCGAGGACCGCGGCGCCGAGCCGGAGGTATCGCTGCCGCAGATGGGCTTGAGCGAGCACGTGGTCGACGACTACCTCGCCCTGCGCTTCTCCCTGAAGGCCCACCCGCTCGCCTTCCTGCGCGAGGGCCTGGCACGGGAGGGCGTCGTCGAGTCCATGCAGCTGGCCGAGCTGAAGCCCGGCAAGATCGTGCAGGTGGCCGGCCTGGTGCTGGTGCGCCAGCGCCCGGGCGACAGCGGCGTCATCTTCGCGACGCTGGAGGACGAGACCGGCATCGCCAACGTCATCATCTGGCCGGCGGTCTTCGAGCGCTACCGCGCCGTCGTCATGAAGGCGAGCCTGCTGGCCGTGCGCGGCCGGCTGCAGCGCGAGGGCCTGGTGATCCACGTGGTGGCCGAGGCGCTAAGCGATCTCACCCACCGCCTCGCCACACTGCGGCCCGAGCTCACCCGCGCCGACCACGTGAAGCACCAGGGCCGCGATCAGCGCGACCCAAAACCCTCGCCACTGCGCCATCCGCGCAACGCGAACCCGATGCCCAAGTCACGCGACTTCCACTAGAGGATCACGCGACTTCCAACGAACGGAAGGGAAGGTGAGGGAGCGGCCGCTACAGCCTGCGTGGAGACGGCTCGCCGCTGTAGAGGGTCATCACCAGCACGATGTTGACCGTGTGGCCATCCTCGGCCAGCGGCAGGTAGAGGCGCTCGGCCTCGACGCGGCCGCGCCTGGGGTTGGACAGCACGCCGGACTTGCGGTAGCCGGGCCGGCCGGTTTCGGCGCAATCGCGGTGCATGCTGTAGGCCTCGGTCTTCTCGTAGTCCGGATAGACCTCGTCGAGCCAGCGGCCGGTGACGTCGCGGCCGGTGAACTTCACGATCTCGGTACCGACGAGGCGGAAGCGGAAGCGCCGCGGCGCGCGCTGCACGTCGATCATCCAGATGCTGGGCAGCAGTTCGGGGATGTCGATGGGGTCAAAATGGCGGCGCCCGGGCAGCACGCCGGCGGCCGGGTGAATGGATTGCCAATAGTCGTGCAGCGCCTTGATCTTGGGTGCTGCGCTCTCCGGCAGGGAGAAGGAAGCAAGCGTTGCCATGGTGGATTGCTCTATCATGATAGCGCTTAAGATAGCTGCCGCTTGCGGCGAATTTTGGGCGCATCGAAGGCAAATCTGGATTACTTCAGACCTCAGGTAGCATCTGCCCTGCGGACTGTTACCGCAGGTATCCGGCCGGGCCGCGGATCGGGCTCAGCCGGGATCGCTTCCCGCGGCGTCACTCGAATGAGCTCTAACGATGTGCGACGCGACGCCATAACCGGCGGCGCCGAAATGAGCCAAGGCCTTCAGGCCGCGCCTGCCCGCGCCTTCAGGCCGTGCTTGGCGAGCGAGCGGCCGAGGTCCCAGACCGCGCCACTGATCTGGTGGCAGTCGCCGATAACCGAGTCGAAGGCGGTGACGATCCACTGGCGGTCGGCATCGTCGATGGTGAGCGCCGGCAGCAGCTTGATGATGTAGTTGTCGTCGCCGGAAACCTGACAGAGCACCTGGTGGTCGCGCAGCAGCGGGATGAGGATCATCTG
>WHTV01000108.1 GCA_009377535.1 Kiloniellaceae bacterium | reverse complement strand
AAAGGTGCTGCAGATGCACGGCATCGAGCACGGCTTCGGCATCATCGGTTCGGCCTTCATGCCGATCTCCGATCTTTTTCCGAAGGCGGGAATCACCTTCTGGGACGTCGCCCACGAGACCAACGGTGGGTTGATCTGCGACGGCTATACCCGCGCCACCGGCAAGATGGCCATGGCGATCGCCCAGAACGGGCCGGGCGTGACCGGCTTCGTGACGGCGGTCAAGACCGCCTACTGGAACCACACTCCGATGCTGCTGGTGACGCCGCAGGCCGCCAACAAGACCATCGGCCAGGGCGGCTTCCAGGAGGTCGACCAGATGCCGATGTTCCGCGAGATGGTCTGCTATCAGGAAGAGGTGCGCGACCCCTCGCGCATCGCCGAAGTGTTGAACCGGGTCATCGAGAAGGCCTGGCGCGGCTCGGCGCCGGCGCAGATCAACGTGCCGCGCGACTACTGGACCCAGGTCATCGATATCGAGCTGCCGCAGATCGTGCGCCTCGAGCGCCCGGCCGGCGGCAAGCGCGCCATCGCCGAGGCGGCAGCGATCCTTTCCAAGGCGAAGTTCCCGGTCATCCTGAACGGCGCCGGCGTGATCCTCGCCGGGGCGATCCCTGCCTCCAAAGCGCTGGCCGAAAGGCTCGACGCGCCGGTGTGCTGCGGCTATCAGCACAACGACGCCTTCCCCGGCTCGCACCCCCTCTCGGCCGGCCCGCTCGGCTACAACGGCTCCAAGGCGGCCATGGAGCTGATCGCCAAGGCCGACGTGGTGCTGGCGCTGGGCACCCGGCTCAATCCCTTTTCCACGCTGCCCGGCTACGGCATCGACTACTGGCCGCAGCAGGCGGCGATCATCCAGGTCGACATCAATGCCGACCGCATCGGCCTCACCAAGAAGGTCGGCGTGGGCATCCAGGGCGACGCCCGGCTGGTGGCCGAGCAGCTGCTCGAGCAGCTCAGCCCCGAGGCCGGCGATGCCGGGCGCGAGGAGCGCAAGGCGCTCATCCACCGCACCAAATCGGCCTGGCTGCAGGCGCTCTCCTCCATGGATCACGAGGACGACGATCCCGGCACCACCTGGAACGAGCGCGCGCGCGCTCGCGACGCCGAGCGCATGTCGCCGCGCCAGGCCTGGCGGGCGATCCAGGCGGCCCTGCCGAAGGACGCCATCATCTCCTCCGACATCGGCAACAACTGCGCCATCGGCAACGCCTATCCGACCTTCGAGCAGGGCCGCAAGTACCTGGCCCCCGGGCTGTTCGGTCCCTGCGGCTACGGTTTTCCCTCGATCATCGGTGCCAAGATCGGCTGCCCCGACGTGCCGGTGGTGGGCTTTGCCGGCGACGGCGCCTTCGGCATCTCGATGAACGAGATGAGCTCGATCGGGCGCGAGGAATGGCCGGCCGTCACCATGGTGATCTTCCGCAACTACCAGTGGGGAGCCGAGAAGCGCAACACCACCCTTTGGTACGACGACAACTTCGTCGGCACCGAGCTGGACCCGCATCTCAGCTACGCCAAGGTCGCGGAAGGCTGCGGCCTGAAAGGCGTCACCGTGCATAGCCAGGAGGCGCTGACCGAAGCCCTCGCCACCGCCTGCAAGGCGCAGGACGACGGCGTCACCACCTTCATCGAGGTGATCCTCAACCAGGAGCTGGGCGAGCCCTTCCGCCGCGACGCGATGAAGAAACCGGTCGCGATCGCCGGCATCGACCCCAAGGACATGCGCCCCCAGCAGCCGGCCTGACGGCGGAACGTCGCGCCGGACGGGAGCCGGCTTCGGCGATCCGGCGCAGTCGGGCTTCGCGCCCGGCCGCGGAGCGTGTTACACTTCCTGCAAACGAGGCGGCGTCATGCCGGCGCTCCCGGATCGGCGCCCCTGCTTCCGATCACAGGAGGACTTGGTCATGAAGGTCAAGCAAGCCATGCACCCCGGCGTCGACTGGTGTGCACCCGACACGCTGCTCTCCGATATCGCCAGGATCATGCGCGATTCCGACGTCGGGGCGGTTCCCATCGGCGAGAAGGACAAGCTGATCGGCATGGTGACCGATCGCGATATCGTCTGCCGCGGCTTCACGGACGGCAGGGACCCGGCGTCCCTGACGGCGCGCGACGTGATGACCCGGGGCATCGTTTACTGCACCGAGGATCAGAGCATCGAGGACGCGATCCATCTCATGGAAAACAAGCAGATCCGCCGCATGCCGGTGATCAACGACAAGAAGCGGATGACCGGCATGCTGAGCCTCGGCGATCTCAGCCATGCCGCAGGCCATGAGTTGACCGGCGAGCTGGCCGAAGCCGTCTCGGCGCATCACTGAGCGGCCGCGGCGCTGCCCGATCCTTGCGGGCGGCGCCGCCGGCGCCGGCTAGCTCTGGCTCTTGCGCAGCTGGACGAGATCTTTGTCGAAGACCTTCTTGCAGAGCTGCTCGGCGAAGCCCTTGCTGAGCGAGGCCTCGGCGTCGGACATCATCGCCGCGCCGATGAAGCCGCCCCAGGCGAAGCTGTTCTCCACGAAGTAGGCGCCAGTCTGCTGGCCGCCCGCCAGCTCAGTGAACTCGGCGCGGCCTTCCAGTTCGATCTCGTCGCCGAGGAAGATGGCCTTGCCGACGTGCTGTGACTCGAAGTCGGTCACGATGACGTCGAGGCGGTGATCCACCGAGCCGGTGGCGCAGAGCGGCATGGCGCTCTCCAGTTCGTCCTTGAGGGCGGCCTGGAGAATGTCATTCGGCTTCGGCGTGGCGAGTGTCACCGTCACCTCGGAGACGCGGATACCCTGGATCTCGTCCTCGCTGGCGGCCTTGATGCTGGAGACGTCGGACGAGGCACAGGCTGAGAGGCCCAGCAGCGCCGCAGCACAAAACAGAGCGGGCAGCCGGCGGGCGGCGGAACGGGAGAATGCAGGGGTGAACATGGCGGCCTTTCCTCAATCCAGGGTGCTATGGAATGAGGCCTCAGCTGCCGGGGAAACTCAAGCGGAAAGACCGCACAGCCCGATCAGTATGCCTGTGCCGCCTGGGCCCGGATGGCGCGGCTGATGGCGGCATCCACCGCTGCCGTGTGCTCGCCGCCTTCCCGTGTTGCCGGGCAGAAGTGGTAGGCTCTTCGCCCACCGCGGCCTCGTGCCGGCGGCAACGGACGGGAGGAAGCCATGCAAGCAAGCGAAGCGGAAGTGCCCGCCTCCGTGCGGGTTTTCAGTGGCCCCGAACTGGGCGCCATCGCCCACCTTTACCGCGGGGAGGTCTACCGCAGCACCCTGTGGCGCACGCGCCTCGACACCACCACGAACTGGACCGTGGTGACCCTCGGCGTGGCGTTGTCGATCGCATTTTCCTCGCCCGCGGCATCGCCTCTGCCGCTGGTCCTTGTCGGCGTGCTGATCATGTTCTTCGTCACCATCGAGGCCCGACGCTATCGCTACTTCAATGTCTGGCGCGCGCGGGCCCGCTGGATGGAAATCCACCTCTACGCGCCGATGCTGCGGGACGGCGATCTGCACATGGAGAAGGGCTGGCAGAACGATCTGGCGCGCGACTACCGGATGCCGCGCTATCACATCTCCTTCTTCACGGCGCTCGGCCGCCGCATCCGCCGGAACTACCTGTGGATCCTAATCATCCAGATGGTGGCCTACCTGGGCAAGCTGGTGGTCCATCCAACCGCCATCACCAGCATCGACGAACTCTGGGCGCGCGCCACGGTCGGCCCGATTCCGGGCCAGCTCATGCTGGTTGCCGGGATCGTCTACATTTCGGTGTGGTGCGGGGTCGCAGTGATCAGCTACCGCGCCGACCGGGCGCGCCACGAAGCGCGGACCGAAAGCACGGCGATGGGATGAGCAGTACTACTCCGCCGCCGTCGCCTTGGCCGCCTGCCAGGCGTCCAGCGTTGCGCGGGCGCCGTTCCGGGCCGGATCCATCATGATGTCGTGCTCGGCGCTCTTCGCCGTCAGCTCGATGACGTAGCCGTTGGGGTCGCGGAAGTAGATCGAGCGGATGAAGTCGTGTTCGGCCGGCCCGCGGACCTCCATGCCGGCGGCCTGGCCCTTGGCCAGCATCTCCTCGAGCGCCGCCGGGCTCACCTCCAGGGCGATGTGCAGGTCGTAGTCATGCTGGGGGCGGAACGGGAAGGCCTGTCCCGGCACCTCGAAGAACGCGAGATAGGAGCCGTCGCCGAGCCGATAGAAAGTGTGCAGTGCCTGGGTGCTGCGGCCGGTCTTGGTGGTGCCGATCTCCAGCGACTTGGCCAGCGGCAGACCGAGAAAGTCCTCGTAGAAGGCGCGCGTCTCCTCTGAATCGCGACAGCGGTAGGCGTTGTGATGCAGTCCCTTGATCATGCGTGCGATCTCCTCCCCTGACAGCATTTGATCGTTTTGTTTAGGGCATTCTAGCGCGCAGGCCCGCCGCGATCCAGGGGGCTGGAACGTTGTGCCCAGCGCGATCTTGGCTAGGCGCGCCGCGAGGGAGAGTCTAGGATCGCCGCCGCGTCGAAGGATTTTCCCCGCGACAGATACCACAGCAGAAAGCGCCCCGCTGCGACGGCAGGGCGAAGTTGCGGGTCTGTCCGCAAGGTCGGAGCACTCAGGGGCCTGTGCAGAAGAACCTCAGCAGAGCGGTTGGCGTCGTCCTCGGCGCCGCCTTCCTCGTGTCGATCGCCGCCGGCGGGTCGACTCTGCTGTCGACGGCCCTGCTGGCGCTGCTGACCGCTTTTCTTTGGGCAACCCTGGCGATCCCGGCGGAGCTCACCGCCCTGTTGTTCTTCACTGCGCTGCTGCTGACCGGGCTGGCACCGGACCACGTGGCGCTGGCCGGCTTCGAATCCAAGGCGGTGTGGCTGGTCTTCGCCGGGCTAATACTGAGCGAGGTGATCGGCCGCCACGACATGGGCCACGCGCTCTTCGACCGCCTGCTCGGCCGCCTCAAGTCGTATCGGGCACTGATCTGGCTAGTGGCCGTCACCGGCCTGCTGATGGCCTTCTTCATTCCCTCGGCGATGGGCAGGGTGCTGCTGCTGTCGCCGCTGGTGCTGGCGCTGGCCGACCGCCTGGGTTTCGCGGCGGACGATCCGCGCCGCCATGGCCTCTTCACCGCGGCGGTGCTGGGCACCGTGGTGCCGGCCTTCACCATCATCACTTCGAACGTGCCGAACCTGGTGCTGATGGGCGCGGCGGAGGCGATCTACGACCGCACCCTGACCTACGGCGAATATCTGCTGCTGAACTTTCCGGTGCTTGGGCTCGGCGCCTTCCTGCTGATCCCGCTGCTGGTGCTGCGCCTGTTTCCGGGCGAGCGGCAGATCTCCCTGCCGCAGAGCCGTCCGGCGCCCTGGACGCGCGACCAGATAAAGATCGGATTCCTGCTCGCGGTGACCCTGGCGTTTTGGACGACCGACCAGTTGCACGGCATCTCCGCCGCCTGGATCGGGCTCGCCGCCGCGGTGTTCAGCCTGATGCCGGGCATCGGCCTGCTGCCACCGCAGTCCATCGGCAAAGTGAACTTCGGGCCGTGGTTCTTCGCCGCCGGCTCCATCGGCCTCGGCGGCGTGGTCAGCCACAGCGGCCTCGGCGACCTGCTGTGGGGCCAGGTCGCCGCCGTAGTGCCCTTCGACAGCCTGCCGAATCCGGCCAAGTACGCGGTGGTGCAGGCGACCGCCATGGTCATGGCCAGCGTCACCACGCTGCCGGCAATCCCCGCGGTCTTCACGCCCTTGGCCGGCTCCATCGCCGAGAGCCTCAACTGGCCACTCGACGCCGCCTTGATGGTCCAGGTACCGGCCTTCGTGATCTTTGCTTTTCCCTTCCAAGCACCGCCGGTCCTGGTGGGACTTACCTTTCTCGCAGTGCCGCTGCCGGCGGCGATGAAGCTGATGGCGCGCTTCTTCCTCATCGCCACCTTGATACTGTCGCCGTTGCACTATCTCTGGGGTCGCCTGCTCGGTGTGTTTCCCTGAAGCGGGGGCGGCGGCTCAGCCCGCCGCGCTGTCCAGCAGGCGCCGGCCCTCGGCAACGATGCGCGAGGCCGGCAGGCGCAGGGTCACAGTGGTGCCCTCGCCGAGAGCGCTCCGCACCTCCAGGCTGCCGCCATGCATCTCGACCATCGCCTTGGTGAGAGGCAGGCCGAGGCCGGTACCTTCGTACTTGCGGTTCAGCGCGCTGTCGATCTGGCCGAACTGGCGCAACGCCGTCGGGATGTCTTCAGACGTCATGCCGATGCCGTTATCGCTCACCTCGAAGACATAGCCTTCGGTGGCGTCGCAGCGGATGTCGAGGCGCACCGTGCCGCCGGCCGGCGTGAACTTTATGGCGTTGACCAGCAGGTTCAGCAGGGCCTGCTTCAGCTTGCGCTCGTCGGCACGCAGAGCCGGCAGGCCTTCGTCCTGGCTGCGCTCGATCCGCAGGCCGGACTTCTCCGCGCGCTGGCGCACCACGCGCAGCACGGAGGTGGCGAGTTCGCCGACGTCGAGGGCATCGTCATCCAGCTCCTCGGCGCCCGCTTCGATCTTGGAAAGATCGAGGATGTCGTTGATCAGGCTCAGCAGGTGCAGGCCGGAGGTGTGGATGTCTTCCAGGTAGCCGCGGTGCTGCGGATTACCGTCGAGCGCCAGATCGCTGACAAGCATCAGCTCGGAGAAGCCGATGATAGCGTTCAGCGGCGTGCGCAACTCGTGACTGACGTTGGCGAGGAATTCCGACTTGGTGCGGTTGGCGGCCTCGGCTTCATCTTTGGCGGTCTGCAGGGCCCTTTGGGTCGCGACCTGATCGGTGATGTCGCGCCCGGTGCCGCGGTAGCCGCGGAAGCGGCCGTCGCGGTCGAACCAGGGATTGCCATTGATCGACAGCCAGACCGTCTCTCCACTGGGCTTCTCGCGCGGATGGATGAAGTTGCGGAAGGGACGATGTGCGCGGAGGACGCGGAGATGCTGTTCCCAGGTCGTGGGATCGACGCCTGGGATGCCGGTCTCCTCGCGCGTCTTGCCCAAGAGAACGCCCTCGGCGACGCCGGCGATCGTAGTAAAGCGGTCGGAGAAGAAGCAGAAACGCAGATCTTCGTCCATCTCCCAGAACCAGTCGGAGCTGGAGGCGGCAAAGTCCTGAAATCGCTCTTCGCGCTCGCGCAGGGCGCTGCGCCGGACGGCCGCGAGGCTGTTGAGCAGGGCGTTCAGCGCGGTAACCGTCTCGCCGATCTCGTTCTCGGCGCGGAGGTCGAGCTTGTAAGCCTCGGCGTTCTCCGGATCGGCGTGCGCCGCCGTCAGATTGCGGTGGATCGCCAGCAGGGGGTTCAGCACGCTACGCCCGAGCACCGCCACGGTGACGCAGGAAACGCAGAGCGAGAGGATCAGCACCAGCGCACCGATGCGCAGGACATAGGCCTGCAGGTCTTGCGAGATCGCCGTCGTGCTGAGCCGCGCCACCATCGTGAAGGGCAGACCGGTAACCGCAGGCGGCCAGAGAATGTCGTAGCGGTCTTCGTCGCTGGGGAAGTCCCTGATAGTGGGATCCCTGCCGCGGGCGAGCGAGCGGCCGACCTGGTCCAGGCCGGGCTGTGGGCGCAGGGCGGGGCGCTCTCCATGGCTGACGATCAGGCTGCCGTCCTCGGCATAGAGCGCGAGGCCCTTGACGTTGACCTGTTGGAAGCTGCTCCAGCTCTGTTGCAGGATTTCCGCCGGACTGTGCTGCTCATACCACCCGAGGACTGCCTGCGAGGTCATCAGGACATCAGTCTCCATGTCCTCGCGCAGCCACGCTTGGCGGTTGAGATAGGACGGCAGGAGAAAAGCCGTCTCGACCACCAGGATGCTGAGGCAGACCAGCAACGTGATCCGCCGGCACAGCCGGCTGGACAGCAGTTCGCGTACCTGCGTCAGTGAGAGCAACCCTGGGGGCATGGAGCGGCCTGCGGCGACGTTCGACAGCCCCAATTCTACTATGCGGGCATTCAACCTTAGTTAACATCGGCGGCTCGTGTTCCCGCGAGGGACGGGGCAGGCTGCCGGCTTCATCAAAGGCTTGAAACCGCTATAAACAGTGCGCCAAGATGCTGGAAAGCATGGCCCTTCCTGGACCCCGATGGTGCGGTCTATGCGACTTTAGTAGTGTGGGCGCGTCCCGGAGCAGTCGTTAACATGGCTCCACGATGCTCGAAATACCCGCGGGTCACGGACTTGTGTTTCTCGGTGCCGGGTCATCGGCGGTAGCTTCGCTCTTCGGCGGGGCCGCATGAGAGGTCGGAAAAAGAAGGGCCGCCGGGCTGCAACGCCAGAGGCCACATCCCTCAAAGGAGGAATAGCATGAGGTGGACTACCCCAAAAGTTGTCGAGATCTCTGTCGGCATGGAAATCAACAGCTACGCCTGCGCGGATCTGTGATTTTGCCCCTTAGGGGATCGCGATAAAGGGCCGGGACGGCTGTCGAACGGGCTTCGGCGGAACGCCCGGCCTTTTCTTTCCGCTCCCGCGGCGTCTCGTCGGCCTGCGGCGGTTCGCGGTGCCTGCGTCTCAGGAAATTCATCCGGGGGTGCTGTGCTACAGGTTCTGGTACTCGGCGCTGCCGCTGGCGGCGGCTTTCCGCAGTGGAACAGCAACAACGAGGCCTCGCAGCGTGCAAGGCGCGGCGACCCCTTGGCGCGCCCGTCCAGCCAATCCTCCGTGGCCGTCTCCGCCGACGGGGCGAACTGGGTGCTGCTGAACGCCTCGCCGGACCTGCGCCAGCAGATCTTCGAGCGGCCGCAGCTCCACCCGCAAGCGGGGGTCCGCCACAGCCCGATCCGCGCCGTGGTGCTGACCAACGGCGACGTCGACCATGTGGCGGGTCTGCTCACCCTGCGTGAGCGCCACCCACTGGCGGTCTACGCCACCGGCCGCGTGCTCTCGGTGCTGCAAGACAATGCCATCTTCAATGTCCTGAACCCGGAGTTCGTCGACCGCCGCCAAGTCCGCCTCGGCGAGAGCTTCGAGCCGCAGAGCAAGGAGGGCGAGGGGCTCGGGCTCACGATCACGCCTTTCCCCGTGCCCGGCAAGGTGGCGCTCTACCTGGAAGACGAGCAGGCCAACGCCAGCAACTACGGCACGGTGGAGGAAGACACCATCGCGCTCAGAATCGAGCCCGCGGGTCGGAATGGACAGGGGCCGCGCCGCTTTCTCTACGTGCCGGCCTGCGCGGCGCCGTCGCCGGCCCTGCAGGCGGAGTTGGCGGGTGCCGACCTCATGCTGTTCGACGGCACCCTCTGGCAGGACGACGAGATGCCGCGGCAGGGCGCCGGCAGCAAGACCGGGCGGCGCATGGGCCACATGAGCCTGTCCGGCCCCGAGGGCACTTTGGCGCTCTTCGCCGACAGCCCGGTCGCCCGCAAGGTGCTCATTCACATCAACAACACCAATCCCATCCTGCTGGCGGACTCGGCCGAGCGCGCCGCCGTCGAGGCGGCAGGCTGGGAGGTCGCCTACGACGGCATGGAGATCACGCTATGAGCCTGGCTTCGCCTTCCCCCGCGGCGGCGCCGTTCGCCTCGCCGGCGCCCGGCCGCCTGCTGGGGCGCGAGGAGTTCGAGGAGCGCATCCACCTCATCGGCGCCGAGCGCTACCACAGCCGGCATCCCTTCCATAAGCTGCTGCACGGCGGCAACTGCAACCACGGCCAGGTGCAGGCCTGGGTGCTGAACCGCTATTGCTACCAGAGCCATATCCCGTTGAAGGATGCCACCCTGCTGTCGCGCATGGAGGACCTCGATCTGCGCCGCGAGTGGCGCAAGCGCATCGAGGATCACGACGGCTCGGCCGGCAACGAGGGCGGCATCGAGCGCTGGCTGGTGCTGGCCGAGGGTGTCGGGCTCGATCGGTCCTACGTGGTCTCCGGTGCCGGCATCTTGCCGGCCACCCGCTTTGCGGTGGAAGCCTATGTGCGTTTCGTGCGCGAGCGCTCGCTGCTGGAGGCCATCGCCTCCTCGCTGACCGAACTCTTCGCGCCGAAGATTCACCAGGAACGCATCGCCGGCCTGCTCGAGCACTACGACTTCGCCAACGAGCGCACCATCGCCTACTTCAAGCGCCGTCTCAGCGAAGCCCCGGAGGACGTGCAGTTCGGGCTCAACTACGTGCTGGGCGAGGCGCGCACCCGCGAGCAGCAGGAGCAGGCCCTGGCGGCCGTGCGCTTCAAGACCGATGTGCTGTGGGCACAGCTCGACGCGCTCTACCATGCCTACGTGGCGCCCGGCCACATCCCGCCCGGCGCCTTCGTGCCGGAAGGCTGCGTGCCGGTAACGGAGCTGGACCTTTGAATGGTCGCGTCACCATTACCGAGGCGTCGGTGCCGGGGCTGCCGACCGGCGTGAAGCTGCGCTTCGACAAGCAACGCGACCAATGGGTGATCCTGGCGCCGGAGCGCCTCTTCGTGCTCGACGCCGTTGCCCTGGAGATCGTGAAGCGCTGCGACGGCCAGGCTTCGGTGGCAGACATCGTCGACGATCTGGCGGCGGCCTACGCGGCGCCGCGCGATGTCATCCTGAAGGACGTCGGCGCCTTGTTGCAGGACCTCGCCGACAAGCGGATTCTGGCGGCATGACGGATCTCGGCTTTCCTCTGGCGATCCTGGCGGAACTCACCCACCGCTGCCCGCTGCAGTGCCCCTACTGCTCCAACCCGCTCGCCTTGGAAGCCGCCAGCGCGGAGCTCAGCACTGCCGAGTGGAAGGCGGTGATCGCCGAGGCGGCCGACCTCGGGGCGCTGCAGATCCACTTCTCCGGCGGCGAACCGACCGCGCGCCGCGACCTGGAGGAACTGGTGGCCGCCGCCGCGGCGGCCGGCCTCTACACCAACCTCATTACCGCCGGGGTGCTGCTGAGCCGCGAGCGCCTGGCGGCGCTGGCGGAGGCTGGCCTCGACCATGTCCAGCTCAGCTTCCAGGACAGCGAGGCGGCGGGCTGCGACCGCATCGGCGGCTACAAGGGCGGCTTCGAAAAGAAGCTCGACTGCGCGCGCTGGACGGTGGAGCTCGGCCTGCCGCTGACGCTGAACATGGTGGTGCATCGCCAGAACCTCGAGCACCTGCCTGAGATGCTGGCACTCGCCGAGGAATTGCAGGCGCGCCGGGTGGAGATCGCCCACGTGCAGTACTACGGCTGGGCCTATCTGAACCGCGCGGCCTTGATGCCGACGCGCGAACAGCTGGAAGACGCGACGGCGGTGGTCGAGGCGGCGCGCGAGCGCCTCAAAGGGGTCTTGGTGATCGACTACGTGGTGCCGGACTACTATGCGCGGCGGCCGAAGTCCTGCATGGGCGGCTGGGGCCGGCAGTTCCTCAACATCTCGCCGGCCGGCAAGGTGCTGCCCTGTCACGCGGCGGAGTCCATCACCAAACTGACCTTCGACCGCGTGCAGGAGAAGAGCCTGCGCGAGATCTGGGAGCATTCGCCCGCCTTCAATGCCTACCGCGGCACCGACTGGATGCCGGAGCCCTGCCGTTCCTGTGAGCGCAAGGAGATCGACTGGGGCGGCTGCCGCTGCCAGGCCTTTGCGCTCACCGGCGAGGCCGGGACCATCGACCCCGCCTGCGCCCTGTCGCCGCTCCACGACGCCCTGCAGGCGCTGGCCACGACTGAATCCGCGACGGATGAGGGCAGCTTCACCTACCGCAGCCGCAAGGCGGGGGAAGCGGCAGAGCGACTGCCGGAGCGGATCGACAGCTGAGGGCGCTGCCGTCCGCAGCGGATGACGGGAAGACAGGACGCATCCACACACACACACACACACACACACACACACACACACACACATCATTATCATTCACTCAGTCCGTCATCCCCGGCCAAGTGAGCGCAAGCGAACGCGAGCCGGGATCCTCCGCGGGGCACGGGCGCCCGGCCCACCCACGGACCCTCGCATCAAGCCCACTGCTGTCCGGTTTAGGAAGTAGTGGACAAGGCGCACGGCATTGATTCAACTC
>WHTV01000107.1 GCA_009377535.1 Kiloniellaceae bacterium | reverse complement strand
CGACCCTCGGTCTGCAGTATCGGCCGCTACCGATGCCCTTGCGGGGGGCCTGCTCCGGCCTGGCCGGAGGGATGCCTGCGGTGGGCATCCCGAAGCGGACTCTTGCGGCGGATCCGCCGAAGAGCAGGCGAAGTAGCACTATCCCCGGGCTTTTTCAAGCCTTCCCGCGGGGGTGAAAATCGGCGGTTTGCAGCGTCAGGCGGAAAGCATGGAATCGACTTCTTCCACCAGGTGGCGCAGGTGGAAGGGCTTGGAGAGGATCCGCGCACCCTGGGGAGTCTGGTCGCGGTTCTTCAGGGCCACCGCGGCGAAGCCGGTAATGAACATGACCTTCAGGCCCGGCTGCAGCTTGGCGGCGCGACGCGCTAGCTCGATGCCGTCGAGGCCCGGCATCACCACGTCGGCCAGCAGCAGGTCGGCACGGAAGCCGTCGAGGGACTCCATCGCGTCCAGCCCGTCACCGACCGCCACCACGTGGTGGCCGGCATTGCGCAGCGCCTTGGCCAGGAACTCCCGCATCGAGGTGTCGTCTTCGGCAAGAAGGATTTGCGCCATGACCCCTGTTTTTCGGTCTCTTGTTCTACGGTCCCCTGCGGCGCAGTCTTGCACCCGCCAAGCCATCCGCGCAATGGATGGGAGCCGGTGCAGGGGCGGTTAAGCACGTTGCCGACGGCCCCTGCGGGACCACCGTAGGCGGGCCGTGGTTGGTCTCCCGGCCCCCAGGCAGTATAGACTACGGGCGAGCGCCCAAGTAGAGCTTAATGATCTGGAATACGTCCGGGAAATCCCCGCCCTAGGGACAGGAAGCCCGTCGATCGGGCATGACAGGACCCCGGCTTTGACCTAGAACTGTATCCGAAACAAGCCCGTAGAGACATGGACGCGATCGCGCCGAGCGCCCAGGCACCGAAGCCCCACGAGATCATGCAGCCGGTCCGCCAGACCCTGCCGCTGGTCTTTGCCTCGCCCCACAGCGGCAGCGAGTATCCGGCGGAATTCCTGGCCTCCTCCCGCCTCGACCCGATCAGCCTGCGACGCTCCGAAGACAGCTTCGTCCACGAAATCTTCAGTTGCGCCCCGGAAATGGGCGCGCCGCTGCTGCACGCGCTCTTTCCGCGCGCCTTCGTCGATCCCAATCGCGAGCCCTACGAGCTCGATCCAGCGGTATTCAAGGACCGCCTGCCGCCCTATGCCAACACCTCCTCGCCGCGAGTCGCCGCCGGGCTCGGCACCATTGCGCGGGTGGTCGCCAACGGGGCCAACATCTACCGCAGGAAGTTGAGCCTGGAAGAAGGGCTGGAGCGCATCCGCTGCTACTATTGGCCGTACCACGAGGCGCTCAGGTGCCTGGTCGAGACGACCAAGGAGCAATTCGGCTACTGCATCCTGATCGACTGCCATTCGATGCCCTCGAACAGCCGGCCGAGCCGCGGCGCCTACAGTGCCGCCTTCGTGCTGGGCGACTGCCACGGCACCACCTGCGCGCCCATCGTGACCCAGACCGTCGAGCAGGTCCTGAATGCCAAGGACTACCTGGTGGTGCGCAACACCCCCTACGCCGGCGGCTTCGTCACCCGCCACTACGGCAAGCCGCAGGCCCGCGTGCATTGCCTGCAGATCGAGATCAACCGCCATATCTACATGGACGAGTCGCGCATGGAACGGCGCCCGGCGCTGAAGGCGCTGGCGCAGGACATGCGCGACGTGGTGACCGCGCTGGGGGGCCTCGACCCGGCGGTGCTGAACGGGAGAACACAGTGAGCGAGCTGATCGGCAGCCCGGCCGGGGAAGCGGCAAGCAACCTGGGCAACCTCACCGTGCGCCCGGCCGAAGTGGGCGATATTCCCGCCATCCAGGCGATATACGCCCATCACGTCCTGCACGGCATCGCCTCCTTCGAGGAGGAACCGCCGGGGCAGGAGGAGATCAAGCGCCGGCTGGCCGAGATACGTGGCCAAGGTCTGCCCTATCTGGTGGCGGAAGACCGCCCGGGCAGCGGCGCCATCCTCGGCTTCGCTTACGCCGCCCGCTATCGCGCGCGGCCGGCCTACCGTTTCACCCTGGAAGACTCCGTCTACGTGCTGCCCGGCAAGGGCGGCCGGGGCATCGGTTCGGCCCTGCTCGGCGTGCTGATCGAGCATTGCACGACGCTCGGCTTCCGCCAGATGGTGGCGGTGATCGGCGACAGCGCCAACGCCGGCTCGATCCGCCTGCACGCGCGCCATGGCTTTCGCGACGTCGGCATCCTGCCTTCGGTCGGCTTCAAGCACGGCCGTTGGGTCGACTCCGTGTTCATGCAGCGCGCCCTGGGCGCCGGCGACGAAACCCTGCCCGGCTGAGGCCACCTGGCCGGCCGCTGGACGGCAGAATCCTGCGCGGCCCAGCCGAATTCCCGCCAAAAAAATGGGCCGCGACAAGCGCGGCCCAAGTTTAGGGAGGAAATGCCCTATGGAACTGCGGCAGGCCCCGGCGAAGCCGTTTCCATACCGCAGTGCACAATATGCCGGCGACGCTGCCGCTTTTCAATGAAAAAGTTCGCAATTCATTGATTCACCAATAATTTATTTGCGACAACGTCAACAATCTTGACACGATTCGGTCATCGATATTGCACCGCAATAACGCCCCGGGAGCTCCGTCGAGCGCCGGACGGCGCCCTGGCACGCCGCTTGCTCTTCAAATCGCGTAACGACAAACCGATTCGGAGAACCTGCGGTGCGCCGAAACCTGATGAAATCTGCCGTCCTGGCCCTGACGATGGCCCTGCCCGGGTCGCTCGCCGCCGGCGAAACCCCTGATTCGCCTTGGACTCTCTGCCGGGAAGCGACCGGACAGGCGGAGCAGGCGCGCAACCTGCCGCCACACCTGCTGACCGCCATCGCGCGGACCGAATCGGGACGCTGGCATGCCGACAGCTCGGAAACCCTTGCCTGGCCCTGGACCGTGATGGCCGAGGGCAAGGGGCGATTCTTGCCCAGCAAGGCCGCCGCCATCGACACCGTGCGCCAACTGCAGGCCCGCGGCGTCCGCAACATCGACGTCGGCTGCATGCAGGTGAACCTGCACCACCACGCAACGGCCTTCGCGTCGCTGGAAGCCGCCTTCGACCCGCAGGTGAACGTCGCCTACGCGGCCGACTTCCTGGTCGCGCTGCGCGAGGAGGCACGCTCCTGGACCCGCGCGGTCGGCCAGTACCATTCGCGCCAGGCGATCCGCGGCAATGGCTACCGGGCCAAGGTCTTCAAGGCCTGGCGGGAGGCGCGTCATCGAGCCAACCGCACGCGCCAGGCGGCGCTGAAGGCCGCCCGCGAAGCTGAAAAGAACAGCGACTCCTGATCAGACCTTCGGCTGGTCGAAGAAATCCACGGGCAGCATCAGCTTGTTGGACTGGGAGACCAGCGCGCCGAGCTCAGCCGAGCGCTTCAGGTAGTCCTGCCAGCCGGCGTCGGCCATCATCGCCGCGCGCTTCTTCTCGCGGTCGGCGGCATTCTCGTAGACCCAGATGTGGAGGTATTCATTGGGGTCGCCCGTCTCCGTGCGCAGGTAGACCAGCGGCTGGCCGAGGTGCTTGGTCTGCGCCGGCTTGCCATATTTCTCGTAGACCTCGAAGTGGGCCTTCAGCTGACCGGGCTTCACCCGGTAGGTCCGCACGTCCAGCAACATGTTTCTTCACCTTTGCTTCAATATCTTCAGAAATCCGGGACCACGACCCACGGCTCCTTGCCGTCTTCGGCATTGCGGAGTTTCGCAAGGCGATCCAACATGCCCTCTATGACCGAATTTCTGGTGGATATCCAGGCGGCGGAACTCGATCTCGAAAGGGACGGCGCCCGCTATCCGGATCTCGAGTTCGCATTGGACTACTGGCGCAGCAAGCGTCGGGACCGCCTCGCGCCGCCGCGTTCGGATATCGATCCGCTGGAGATTCCCCACATCCTTCCCCGAATTATGCTGGCCGATGTCGTACGCGAAGCGTCGGAACAGCTCGAGTTCCGCTATCGCCTGAGCGGCACCGGCATCGGCGAGATCCACGGCTCGGAGCTGACCGGGCGGGGGCCCCTTGACCTCAGGCCGGCGCCCTACGGCGCGCTGATCGACGCCAACTACCGCGAGGCGGTGGCCCAGCGCCGGCCGATGGTCCACGTCATCACTCTGCGCACCAACCAGAAGGTCCGCTCCTACACGCGCATCATCCTGCCGCTGTCCTCAGACGGCAAAACCATCGATATGCTGATGATGGTGGACAGCGACAGCGAGAATACCCTGCGCGACTGCCTCGAAACCCTCGAGGAACTCGGCCAACACGGCTAGCCCCAGCTCACCTCGCCCTGCATGGCGAGGTAGCCGTCGGGATCGGCCACCCAGAGGTCGGCACGCTTGGCCGCCTCGTCCGGCGCGCCGCAGACCGTGAAGGGCCGGGTGTCGAAGATCGGCCGCCGGGCGCGGAAAGAAAACCGCGTGGCGCGCGCCTGCGGCAGCGCGCGGCGCAGCTGGCCGATCATCAGGGTCGCCAGCAGCGGCCCGTGCACGATGAGGCCCGGGTAGCCTTCCTCCAGCGTCGTGTAGGGCTGGTCGTAGTGGATGCGGTGGCCGTTGAAGGTGAGCGCCGAGTAGCGGAACAGCAGCACGGGCGAAGGCACCACCTCACGCCGCCAAGCCCCTCCGGCCGGTGGCGCTTCGCCCGACGGCAGCGGCGCGCCCTTCTCCCCCGCCGCGCGGTAGACGATGTCGTGCTCCTCGACGATGCAGGGTCCGGCGTCATCGGAGATCACGTGCTCCACGGTGACGAAGGCAAGGCGCCCGCTGCGGCCGGCCTTCTCCTCCACCGATTTGATGGTGGAATGGCGCGTCACCTCGCTGCCGACTTCCAGCAGGCGCGGAAAGGCGACGCGGCTGCCGGCCCACATGCGCCGCGGCAGGTCGATGGGGGGCAAGAAGCCGCCGCGCGCCGCGTGGCCGTCGGGCCCGAGCTGCGCCGTCGGCGCCAGCGACCAGAAGTAGGCCCAGTGCCACAGCGGCGGCAGAGCATCCCCCGGATGCAGCGGCGGCTCGACGTCATCGAGGGTCGCCTGCAAAGCCTGGGCGCGCCCGGCGGCGATGGCATCGCACGCCTGCTCGCTGCGCCCGACCCACTTGCTCCAGTCCGTCGTCGCCGTACCGCTCATGCCCGGAACTCCTCCCGCAAAGCGTCCCCATGCTGATCCACCGCCGGCACGGCGCCAAGATCGAAATCGCTGCCGCGCATCTCCACCGGCGGCGCCACCAGGTCGACCGGCCCCGTCGGCGTCTGGACGGTGACGCGGCGCAGCTGCGGGTGGGCCGAGAGGTCGGCCGGCGTGTTCACCGCGCCGTAGGCGATGGCAGCCTCGAAGAGGCACCGCGTCAAAGCCTCGCGGTCGAGGCTGCCGAACACCTCGGCGATGACGGCGTCGAGCGCCGGGCGGTCGGCGACGCGCGCGGTGTTGTCGGCAAAGCGCGGGTCGGCCAGCATCGCCGGGCGCCGCAGCACTTCCTCCACCAGGCGCTTCCACTCGCGCTCGTTCTGGATCGAGAAGACCACCTCCTCGCCGCCCCGGCAGGCATAGACGCCGTAGGGCGCGATGGAGGGATGGTTGAGCCCGACGCGCCGGGGCGCCCCCGGCCCGTAGTCCTGGTGCAGCAGCGGCACGGTCATCCAGTCGGCCATGCCGCTGAACAGCGAGGTGGCGAGGGCCGAACCCTCGCCCGTGCGCCCGCGCAGCAGCAGCGCCTCGAGCACCGCCTGGTAGGCGTACATGCCGCAGGCGATGTCGCAGACCGAGACGCCGACGCGCCCCGGCCCCTCCGGCCGCCCGGTGATGGAGGCCAGGCCGCTTTCCGCCTGCACCAACAGGTCGTAGGCCTTCATCTTCGCGTAGGGGCCCGTCTCGCCGTAGCCGGAAATGTCGCAGGTGACGAGCCGCGGATGGGCGGCGCGCAGCGCCTGATGGCCGAGGCCGAGCCGTCCGGCGGCGCCCGGCGCGAGGTTCTGGATAAAGACGTCTGCCTTGGACAGCATGCGTCTCACCAGCGCCAGGTCGTCCGCCTGCTTCAAGTCGACGGCGATGGATTCCTTGCCGCGGTTCAGCCAGACGAAGTAGGCGCTCTCGCCATGCACGACGCGGTCGTAGCCGCGGGCGAAGTCGCCTTCCGGGCGCTCCAGCTTGATGACCCGGGCGCCGGCGTCGGCCAGTCGCGAGGCGCAGTAGGGTGCGGCAACCGCCTGTTCCAGGCTGACCACCAGCAGGCCCTCCAGCGGCTTGGTCATGCGGCCTCCCCGGCGCAGGCGGCACGCACAGAGGGGCGCGCGGACAGGCGATCCCACCAGGCCGCCAGCGCCGGCTGCGCGCGCAGGAGGTCCCGCCCCTCCCCGGCCTGCACGAAGTAGTCGAAGATCGGCGCCGCCTGGGCATCGGCCAGGCTGAAGTCCGCTCCCGCAAGATAGGTTTGGTTGCCCAGGATTTCCGCCAGGGCGGCCAGGCGGCGCTCCGCCTTAGGCAGCGCCGCGGCGATGGCCGCCTCGTCGCTCTCGCCCGTCTTGCCGCGACTCACCCGCTCGACATAGATGTCCCAGACCATCGGCCGGTAGCCCTGGCCGTCGAGCACCGAGATCACCTGCTCCATGCGAGCGCGGCCGCGCGGGTCGTCGGGCTGCAGGTGCGGCCCCGGGAAGGCCTCGTCGAGGTAGCGGGTGATGGCGCGCGTCTCATAGAGCCGGAAGCCGTCGTGCTCGAAAGCCGGCACCAGGCCGAAGGGCTGGCGCTGCGGCCAGTCGGCCGGCCAATCGTTGTGGTCAAAGACATCGAACGCGACCTGGTCGAAGTCGACGCCCTTCTCCAGCAGCGTGATCTTCGCGATGCGCACGTAGACCGAGTAGGAAGGACCGAACAGCACGGGCTTCATGCGCGCCCTCAATAGCTGCGCGGCAGGCCGAGCACGTGCTCGGCGAGGAAGGCGAGGATCAGATTGGTGGAGATCGGCGCCACCTGATAGAGCCGCGCCTCGCGGTACTTGCGCTCGACGTCGTACTCCTCTGCAAAGCCGAAGCCGCCGTGGGTCTGCAGGCAGGCCTCGGCCGCCGCCCAGGAGGCTTCCGAGGCGAGCATCTTCGCCATATTGGCCTCCTTGCCGCAGCGCTGGCCGGCATCGAAGAGCGCGGCCGCGCGATCGACCATCAGCGCCGCCGCCTCGCTCTGCGCGTAGGCGCGGGCGATGGGGAACTGGATGCCCTGGTTCTGCCCGATCGGCCGCCCGAAGACCTTGCGCTCGCAGGCATAGCTGCTGGCCTTGTCGATGAACCAGCGGGCATCGCCGATGCATTCGGCGGCGATGAGGATGCGCTCGGCGTTCATGCCGTCGAGGATGTAGCGGAAGCCCTTGCCCTCCTCGCCGATGAGGTTTTCCGTCGGCACCGCGAGGTTGTCGAAGAAGACCTCGGTGCTGGAGTGGTTCATCATGGCGCGGATCGGCTTGATGGTGACGCCCTTGCCGACCGCTTCACGCAGGTCGACGATGAAAACCGAGAGGCCCTCGCCCTTCTTCGTCACCTCGTCCTTCGACGTGGTGCGCGCCAGCAGCAGCATCAGGTCGCTGTGCTCGGCGCGGCTGGTCCAGACCTTCTGGCCGTTCACGATGTAGCGGTCGCCCTCGCGCTTTGCCGTGGTGGCGAGGCTCAAGGTATCGGTGCCGCTGGTCGGCTCGGTGACGCCGAAGGCCTGCAGGCGCAGCTTGCCCTCGGCGATGCCCGGCAGATAGCGCTGCTTCTGCGCCTCGCTGCCGTGCCTCAGCACCGTGCCCATGGTGTACATCTGGGCGTGGCAGGCGGCGCCGTTGCAGCCGGCCTTCTGGATCTCCTCCAGGATGGCCGCGCCGGCGGCCAGCGGCAGGCCGCTGCCGCCGTAGTCCTCCGGGACCAGCGCAGCGAGATAACCGGCCTCGGTCAGCTCGCGCACGAAGGCCTCGGGATAGGCCCGCCGGGCGTCCAATTCGCGCCAATAGGCGCCGGGATAGTTGGCGCAGAGGGCGCGGACTCCCTCGCGGATCTCGGGGAAGCTTTCGGAGGTGTCGATGGTCATGGGCTCTGCGACGTTCCGGGTGGGGGGCGTCAGCCTACTGAATTGTCGACAGCTCGCAAGTGCCGCCGGGCCATGGCAGCCATGCCCAGGACGGCCGCCGACAGACAGGACGGTTGCCCACGAAAGGCACCGCATCTATGATACAACCAGTTGCGATCCAGGATCAAAGGAAGATGCTATGGCACTGCGACTCTACTACCATCCCTTCGCCTCCTTCTGTCAAAAGGCGCTGATTGCCTTCTACGAGAACGGCATCGCCTTCGAGCCGGAGATCGTCGACCTCGGCGATGCAAAGTCGCGCGCCGCCTTCGCGGCGGTCTGGCCGCTGGCCAAGTTCCCCGTGCTGCGCGACGAGGCGCGCGGCCTGACGCTCGCCGAATCGAGCATCGTCATCGAGTATCTGGCACAGACCCGCCCTGGCACGGCACAGCTCATTCCAGCGGACGCCGATCTGGCCCTGCAGGCGCGCCTCTGGGACCGCTTCTACGATAACTACGTCCACGTCCCGATGCAGAAGATCGTTGGTGACCGGTTGCGCCCGGCCGACAGTCACGACACCCACGGCGTGGCGGAAGCAAGGACGCTGCTCGACACCGCCTACGGCATGATCGAGCGCGAGATGGCGCAGAGGACCTGGGCCGCCGGCGAGGACTTCACCCTGGCCGACTGCGCCGCGGCGCCCGCCCTCTACTATGCGAATCTCGTGCAACCTCTCGGGAGCGAGCAGCACCACCTGAAGGCCTACTTCGACCGCCTCATGGCGAGGCCCTCCTTCGCGCGGGTGGTCGAGGAAGCAAAGCCCTACCGTCACCTCTTTCCGAAGGAGGCCTCAGGCTGATCGAATGTGAATGTCCGTCCTCGCGGTAGGGGGCGACGGCATTCGTACATCTCATGCGGGGCGGGCGGTAGCTCGCGACGTGTTCAGCGCCACGGCAGCGCGAATGAGCGCCTTCAACGCCTTTTCATCAATCTTGTCGCCCTCACGGAGATCGATGGCGCGCCTGGCGTTGCCTTCGAGGCTGGCGTTGAAAAGGCCTGAAGGGTCCTCCAACGAGGCGCCCTTGAGGAAGGTCATCTTCACGACATTCTTGTACGTCTCTCCGGTACAGATTATTCCGGCGTGCGACCACACCGGTACCCCTCTCCACTTCCACTCCTCCACCGCTTCAGGGTCGGCCTGCTTGATAAGAGCTCGGACCCAAGCGAGCGTCTCGCCCCGCCAATCACTCAGCTCCTTGATCCTCGCATCTATCAGCTGAGAGGGAGAGGTTCCTTCTCTTCCTTCGTTCGAGCCGCCCTTCGTCCTTTTAGCGGTCGGTGTCGCTTTCTTCATGGTCGTTCTCGCTCGCCCATCACTTGAGTATCGCCGTTCATCACTTCTCACATTCGTTCGCCGGGCAATTGGTTGGCCTGCTTCACCCACGCGGCGAACTGAGCTTCGTCGAGCTGGTCGTCCTCGTGGATGTCGAGGTAGCGCACTTCTTCTTGCTTGGATTCGCCAGGGGGGAGAGGCCGCAGCGATGTGCCGCGAAAGAAAGCCACCTTGATGTACTTCGTGAAGCAATGAAAGCTGAGGAACCAGCCCTGGCCCTCGAAGCCGTAGAAGGGCGAGTTCCATTTGACCGCCTTGTGCACGCCGGGGACGGTGCGCGCGATGAGCGCGTCGAGGCGGCGCCCCATGTCGCGTTTCCAGCCCGGCATGGCCGCGATGTAGGCCTGCACGGGGGCGTCGCCGTAGCCCTTCGCGATCTGAGGGTTGCCGCCTGAGAGGAGGACCGGCTTCGCGGGCTTGGAGGACTGCGACTTCGGCGCCGTCTTGCGCGGCTTGGCCGCCTTTGCAGCGCCCCGCTTGGCGGCGGCCTTCTTTGCGACCTTCCCCGACTTCTTGGACGTCTTGCCGGCCATTGTGTTCACTCCAACTGATAGGCTCACATATAGTCGATGGTGCTTAATTTTAGAAAGCCGTTCCTGAAGAACTCGCTGAATCGGGACGCTCGCGCAAGCCGCTGTCAGGGCCCTGGCAGCATCGTGGCCGCACTCCTCTGGTCGGGCTGCATCGCCGCAGCCTATAATTCGGCACCATGGATGCTCTGCCCCTAATGAAGCACACCGAGATGGTGCGCCAAAGCCTGTCCCTCGCCAGCGCCGGCGTGGCCGATGTCGGCTGCAGCGACGGCGCACTGGTGCGGGTCATGGCGCGCAGCGGCGCCTGGGTGGTCGGCATCGCTCCCGGGCCGCAGCAGCTGGCCCGCGCCCGGGCCGTACCGCCGGCCGGAGGCTCCGAGACGAGAGAGGCCTATGTCTGCGCCGCCCGCGCGGGACCGGAACTGGACGAGGTCGAGGAGTTCTACTACCGCGCCCCCTTCCGCGTGCGCAGCTTCGAGGCGTTCCGGGACAGCGTCATCGCCATCGACCCCGGCCGCAAGACCGCCGTCGAGGCAGCGGAAGCGTCGTTGCGGCAGGCCTTTCTGGCGGCGGCAGAACAGCGCGACGGCGGCTTCTGCTTCGAGATATCCTCCCGGCTCAACCTGCTGCGGCGAAACTGATGGCGATCCGCTACCTCTCCGAACACGATTCCCCGGATGACCCCGGCGGCCTCATTCGCGAGGCGCTGGGACTGGGCGAGGAGTTTCCCGGCCCGGCCGAGGACGTGGCGCTGGCCTGGATCCTGCGCCTCGGCCAGGACCGCGACCCCGCCGAAGCCGCCACGCGGCTCATCGCCGACTACGAGCTCGATCGCGAGCCGGGGCCGGGCGGCGCCTGCGGGCGCCTCGTCGCCATCCTGCGGGAAACGGCGGAATTCCCCGCCCAGCGCATGACCCGCCACCTCTGCCAGCCGCGCCGGCGCGGCGGCTGGCGCCGCAAGCGTCCGTGAGGTCCGCCGCCGGCCCATGAATTCGCCCCGCGTCATTGACAACCGCACCACCCGGCGGCTCTTCCTGCAGCGCCAGGGCCTCAGCTTCCCGCCGCAGAAGAAGCTCAGCGACCAGGGCCTGCTGGAGCTCATCGAGCACCTCGGTTTCGTGCAGGTGGATTCGATCCAGACCGTCGAGCGTGCCCACCACATGATCCTCTTCGCGCGCAACCAGACCTACCGCCGCCGCCAGCTCAGCCGGCTGATCGAGGAAGACGCGGCGCTCTTCGAGCACTGGACACACGACGCCTCGATCATCCCCAGTCGTTTCTATCCTTACTGGAAGCGGCGCTTCGCACAGGAAGAAGAGCGGCTGCGCGAGCGCTGGCGCAGATGGCGCGGCAACGGTTTCGAAGACGAGCTGGACAGCGTGCTGCAGCACGTGCGCGACAACGGCCGTGTGCTGGCGCGCGAGCTCGGCAACGACGATGCGGAAAACCCCAAGACCAACGGCGGCTGGTGGGACTGGCACCCCTCCAAGACGGCGCTGGAGTACCACTGGCGCTGCGGCCAACTGGCCGTGGCCGCGCGTGACGGCTTCCAGAAAGTCTACGACCTCGCTGAGCGCATCCTGCCGGCATACCATCTGGCGCCCGTGCCCTCCGACGCCGATACCGTCGACTGGGCCTGCCGCGCGGCGCTCGAGCGCCTCGGCGTGGCCACTTCCGGCGAGATCGCCGCCTTCTGGGGTTTGGTGACCCCGGAGGAGGCCAAGGCCTGGTGCCTCGCCCAGCGGGGGCAAGCGCTGGAGGAGGTGCTGGTCGAGAGCGCCCCGGGCGACAAGGGCGGCGGCCGGTCGCGCGCCGCCTACGCTTTCGCCGACAGCGACCACGGCCATGATTCCTGGGCGGACCTGCCGGAGCCGCCGAAGCGCCTGCGCATCCTCAGCCCCTTCGACCCGCTGATCCGCGACCGCAAGCGCACCGAGCGCCTGTTCGGCTTCCACTACCGTATCGAAGTCTTCGTGCCGGCCGCCAAGCGCAAGTACGGCTACTACGTCTTCCCGCTGCTGGAGGGCGACAAGCTGATCGGCCGGCTCGACATGAAGCACGAGCGCGACGGCGGCATCCTGCGCGTGAAGGGCCTCTGGCTGGAGCCGAAGCAGCGCCTCTCGGCCGCCCGGCAGGGTCGACTGGAAGCGGAACTGGAGCGCCAACGCCGCTTCACCGGCGCCGATCGGGTAGTCTTCGAGAAAGGCTGGATGAAGGACGTGGACTAGCCCTGCCCGAACGATGGCGGACGGCCAATCAGCTGTATGCAAAGCAGTCCG
>WHTV01000106.1 GCA_009377535.1 Kiloniellaceae bacterium | reverse complement strand
AGACCCATCATGGCCGGGATGGTCGGGATGCCGTCGAACAGCCAGGGCACGCCCATGGTGCCGCGTTCGAAGCCGGCGGTGTTCATGCCGACGGTGCCCAGCAGCACGCCGAACACGCCGGCCAGCAGCCCGCGCCACACCGAGCTGCCGGCGAGCGAACCGAGCAGCAGCATGCCCCAGACGGCGATGGCGAACATCTCCAGCGGACCCATCTTCAGCACCACGGCGGAAACCGGGTCGATGATGAAGAGCAGCAGAATGTAGCTCGACAAGGTGCCCACCACGGAGGCCGCCAGCGCCACGCCGAGCGCCTGGTTGTGGCGGCCCTGGCGCGCCATGGGGTAGCCGTCGAAGGTGGTGGCGACGGCAGAAGAGGTGCCGGGAATGTTCATCAGGACGGCGGGCACGGAGCCGCCGAAACCGGCGCCGGTATAGATCGAGGTGAGGAAGATGATTGCCGGCAGGAAGTCCATGTAGAGCGTGAGGGGCAGGAAGATCGCCATCGCCATGGTGATGGAGATGCCCGGCATGGCGCCAAAGAACAGGCCGATGAGCAGACCAGGGATCAGGTAGACCCAGGCGATGTAGGAGGACGAGAGAAGCGTCAGCGCGTCGTCGATGGCGTTGAGGTCGAGCATCGCGGCTTTCAGAGCACCAGGAGCGGGAAGGGATAGGGCACCAGCATCTGATAGCCGTACACGATACCGATGGTGAACACCGCGCTGAACAGGGCGATGAGCCAGAGCTTGCGCTCGCCGCAGATGTAGATGCCGACGGCGACGAAGACGAAAGTCGCGACGTCGAAGCCGACAGTCTCCAACGACAGCGCGAAGGCGCCGAAGGCGGCGGCCAGCGCGGCGACCTTGCCGAGGTCGCGCCAGGAATCCTTCGACGCCGGCGTGCCGGTGACGGCTTCGTGTTCGCGGCGCCGGAAGCACTGCGGCAGCACAATAGCGGCGAGAACGAGGGCCAGGATCGCTGCCGGCTGGACGAGCAGCAGGTTGTTTGGTCTAAGCGAGGTGGCGCGCGCGTCGAGCAAGTAGGCGATCACCACGCCACAGATCAGGGCCAGCAGGGCCAGATGCCCCCAGTCAACCGCCCGGCGCGTCTTGCGGTCCTTCATCGAAGCCTCACGCTGTGAACGTCTCGGTTCGCGTTTCCGGGCCCGGGCCTCGGGACCGAAAAATCAGCAGGCGCCGACCCGGGAGGGCCGGCGCCTGCCGAGTATACCTCGAGGCGCGAGGTTCAGGTGCCCTTGAGCAGATCGATATGCTCAGCCATCACCTTGGCGGTGCTGCGCAGGGACTTGTTGGAGACGTCCGGCCCGAACCAATCTGTCGCCAGTTTCTGTCCCTTGAGGCTCTCGACCACCTTGGAGTCCTTGGTGGTGCTCTCGATGGCGCTCAGCAGGGTCTGGTAGCGGTCGGCGTGCTTCTCGACGAAGGAGGCATGCACGGCCCAGCCGCGTTGGGAGCCGGCGACGAACTGGGCATCGGCGCCGTTCACCTCGGTCACCGGCGGGCAGGACCAACCGTCGCGCTGGGCGTCATCGAACACCACGAGTGGGGTGATCTTCTCGGCCAGCGGCAGGAAACCCTGGCCACCGACCAGGCCGATGTCGACCACGCCACCGGCGGCGGCATTGCGGGTCGGCCCGCCGCCGTCGTAGGTCACCAGGCGCAGGCCGTCGCGATCGATGTCGTTGGCGTCGGCGAAGAGCATCATGTTCACCAGATCCGCCGACGACGGCTGGATGCCGATCGACAGGCTGCCCGCATCGGCCTTCAGGCGCGTGATCACGTCGTCGACCGACTTGAGATCGCCATCGGAGGCGGTCGCCATCAGCGTGTAGTCGCGCGACGGCAGGTTGATCATGTGGAAGTCTTCGAGCTTGAAGGGCGCATCCTGGGTCAGGATGTTCAGCGGCAGATAGGGCGCCGCGGAGGTGCAAAGGATGGCGTAGCCGTCGTCCGGCTGCTGCATGAAGTAGCTATGGCCGAGCAGGGCACCGGCGCCGCCGCGATTCACGATGACCAGTGGCTGGCCCAGGGTTTCTTGCAGGAAGGGGGCGAAGGCGCGGGCCAGGCGGTCGTTGTAGCCACCGGTGTCGAAGGGGATCACCACGCTGATCGGGCGGTCGGGATAAGCGGACTGGGCGCGCAGGACCGCGGGCGCGCCGATCGCCGCGACCGCGAGGCCGCCGGCGCCGAGTTTCAATGCAGTGCGGCGTGAGAACTTGTGAGCCATTCTTTTTTCCTCCCAGATGCCTAAGGCAATACGACACAGTGCCGTCCGGCTTTGCGGCGCTGTGCGCGACTTCAAAGAGCCGTTGGCCGCGCCGGACGTCTGCTTTCAGCTCTTGCGTCGGGCGGTCATTGCCATGACGCTATGAAGATTGCCGTCAACTGTCAACAATAATGGGGAAACTTGCAGCGGGCGCCGCCGCGGCGTTGCAGGAACGCATTATCTTCGGTGAGGCTGGGCCTCGGAGGACGAGACGCCGGCACTCTGTCGTTGATCTGCTTTCCCCAGGCTGGCCGGGAAAAAGCGAGCCATTCTCAGCGGCAGATGGGGCGAGCTGCGCCGCCCGTCCACGCGATAAATGTTGACAATAGACAGGTTTGTTTTTTACCTCTGTCGGCAAGACTCGCGGGGTCGAAGTCGCCGGCCGGCTTTCCCCGACACGGCTACCCCCGGCGATCGCCCGGCCCAGGCTCGGGCGATCGCCCCTAAAGACCAGCGACAACTCATAAGAGTGAGGTATCGGACATGACGGCAGTGCTCACGGAGGCCAAGGCAGCAGGCAAGGCGGGGGTGGAGGGCGAAGGTCTGACACGCTACGTGGCCGAATTCGTCGCCGGCGCCGGCTTGAGCGATCTGCCCAGGGTTGTGATCGACAACGGCAAGAAGTCGATCCTCGACGGGCTCGGCCTGGCGCTGTCGGGCTCCGTCGCCAAGTCGGGCGAGCTGGTGCGCCGTCATCTTGCCGAGCTCAACCTCGGGACCGGTCCGGCGACGGTGATCGGCTCCGACTTGAAGGTGGCGCCGCGCTTTGCCGCCTTTGCCAACGGCATCGGCATCCACGCCGACGACTACGACGACACCCAGCTGGCGGTCGCCAAGGACCGCGTCTACGGCCTGCTGACCCATCCGACCGCCCCGGCCCTGCCGGCCGCCCTGGCCATGGGCCAAGCCAAGGGCGCCTCCGGGGCCGAGGTCATGCTGGCCTACCACATCGGCGTCGAGGTGGAATGCAAGATTGCCGAGGCGATCGCGCCGCGCCACTACCAGGCCGGTTTCCACGCGACGGCGACCTGCGGTACCTATGCCGCCGCGGCGGCGGCAGGCCGCCTCATGGGCCTCGACCGCGAGACCTTGGAGCGCGCGCTCTCGGTTGCCGGCAGCCAGTCGGCCGGCCTGCGCGAGAACTTCGGCACCATGACCAAGCCCTTCCACGCCGGGCGCTCCTCGGAAAGCGGCGTGGTGGCGGCGCAGTTCGCCGCCGCCGGCTGGACCGCGACCGACAAGATCCTGGAGGCACCACGCGGATTCTTCAGTGCCGCTGGCGGCGGCTACGACGTGAACGCGATTTCCGGCAAGCTCGGCGCGCCCTGGATCTTCGAGTCGCCCGGCATCTCCATCAAGCCGCATCCCTCGGGCTCGCTCACCCATCCGGGCATGACCGAGATGCAGCGCCTGATCCGCGAACACGGAATCAAGGCGGCCGATGTCGCCCACGTGCGCGTCGGCACCAACTCCAACATGCCGAATGCGCTGATCCACCATCGCCCGACCAACGAGCTCCAGGGCAAGTTCTCCATGGAATTCTGCATGGCGATCCTGCTGATCGAAGGCCGCGCGGGCCTCAACGAGTTCGTCGACGAGGCGATCAACCGCCCCGACGTGAAGGCGATGATCGAGAAGGTCGACTTCGTGATCGACGAGCGTGCCGAAGCTGCCGGCTACCACAAGATGACGACCTATATCGACGTGAAGCTGAAGGACGGCCGCACGATCTCCGGCATGGCCGACTTCGGCAAGGGCAGCCCGGCCCATCCCATGAGCTTCGACGAGGTGGCGTCCAAGTTCCACGAGTGCGCGGAGTTCGCCGCCTGGGACAAGACCAAGGCTGGCGACGTGGTGGCCATGGTGGGCGACCTGGAGACCCTGCCTTCGCTGGACCGGCTGTTGGGGGCCCTTGCCAAGGGCTGAGGCGCGAGGGGAGGGAGCCCGGGCATGACGGCGGGCAAGGGCGAGGACAAGGCGCAGGCCGTCGTAGCGGTCGGGCCGCTATGGAAGGACCCGTCGTGGTGGCGGCGCTGCCTGCTGGCCTATGCGCTGGCCCTGGCCGGCGGCTATGTCGCGTCCAGGCTCTCGGTGCCGCTGCCCTGGATGCTCGGGCCCTTCTTTGTCTGCGGCACGCTTTCGGCCTTCGGCCTCAAGCTCGCCTTCCTGCCGATGGGCCGCGAACTCGGCCAGCTGGCGGTCGGCCTCGCCGTCGGCCTGCGCTTCACCCCGGCGACTCTGGCGGCGACGGCCAGCCTGCTGCCGGCCATGCTGGCGGCGACGCTCTACGTGGTTTTCTTCACCTTCCTCGCGGCGCTGATCTTCCGGCCGCTGGCCGGGGTCGACCGGGTGACGGCCTTCTTCGCGACGGCGGCCGGCGGCGTCGCCGACATGGCGGTCGTCGCCAAGGCGCACGGCGGCGACTCCAGCGCCGTGGCCATCGTGCATGCGCTCAGAGTATCGAGCGTGGTCGCCGTCGTGCCGGTGCTGGTGATCACCTTCGGGGCGCCGGGATCGGCGGCAGACAGCGGCGCCGGCGCCACCCAGAATCTGCTGCTGCTGGCGCTCGCCCTGGGGCTCGCCTATATCGTCGCGCGCCTGCTGAAGCCGACGCCGCTGCCCAATCCCTGGCTTGTCGGCCCGATCTTCGTCGGCCTCGGCCTCGGCGCCTCGGGGCTGCTCAACATGACGGTGCCGCCCGTGCTGATCACCGTCGCGCAGGTCGCCATCGGCGCCTGGCTGGGCTGCCAGTTCAGGCGCGAGGCACTGCTCGCGGTGCCACGCGTCGCGGCAGCCGGCTTCGTCGTCTCGCTGTTCATGATCGCGGCGGCCGCGGCGGGCTCCTTCGTGATGTCCGCGGCGACCGACCTGCCGATCACGACCTCCTTCCTCTCGCTCGCCCCGGCGGCGGTGACGGAGATGGTCATCACCGCCAAGGTCATGCACCTCGACGCGGAGATCGTGACGGCCTTCCACATCATGCGCATCGCCATCGTCTGCTCGACGGTGCTGCTGGTCTTCAGGTTCTACAGCTATCTGACGGGAGCACGCTATGGATCTCGGGTTTGACGGCCGGCGAGTCTTGATCGTCGGCGGCAGCTACGGCATCGGCCGTGCCAGCGCGGAGATCTTTGCGCGCGAGGGCGCCGAGGTGATCATCGCCTCGCGCTCCGCCGCGAATCTCGACAAGGCGGCCAGCGAGATCGCGCAGGCGACCGGCCGCCGGCCCGCGACACTGGTGGTCGACGTGACCGAAGCGGGTGCCGGCGAGGTCCTTGCCGCCGCCGTGGCCGAGCGCTGGCCCGGGCTCGACGTGCTGGTGACCGCCGTCGGCGGCAGCATCCGCTCGGCCTTCGCCGACTTGAGCGACGAGGACTGGCTCGGCAACTACACCTTCAACGTGCTCTCCACCGTGCGCGCCATCCGCGGCCTGCTGGGTGCCCTGAAGCAGGGCGACGGCCCGGCGGTGGTGACTCTGGGCGCGGCAGCCTCGAAGATGCCCTATGCCCAGCAGGTCGTCTCCAACGTCCACAAGGCCGGGCTGCTCGGCCTCACCAAGACCCTGGCCGGCGAGCTGGCCGAGGTCGGCATTCGCGTGAACTGCGTGGCGCCGGGGCGCACCCTGACGCCGCTGTGGACCGACCGCGCGGCCAAGTTGGCGGCCGAGCGCGGCAGCAGCGAGGAAAGCGTACTGGAGGAGTTCTCCCGCGACATTCCCCTGCAGCGCTTCGGCCGGCCCGAGGAAGTGGCGGTCATGGTGGTGTGGCTCGCCAGCCCGTGCGCCAGCTATGTGACCGGACAGGCGGTGAATGTGGACGGCGGCATCGCCCGCGGCCTGCTCTAAGATAAGGAACCAGCAATGACCGCGACCAAAGTAACAGCAGAACTGGCCGACTGGATCGTCGGCCTCGAGGCATCGGTCATTCCCGCCGAGGTTCGTAAGGAGGGCGTCAGGACATTCGTGAACTGGGTCGGCTGCGCCGTCGGCGGCGCGCGCCACGAAACGGTGGACTGCGCGCTGGCCGCGGTCGAACCCTTCTCGGGTCCGCGCCAGGCGACGGTACTGGGGCGCGGCGAGAAGCTCGACGCGCTGCACGCCGCCCTGCTGAACGGCATCACCTCCCACGTGCTGGACTACGACGACACCCACCTGAAGACCATCATCCACCCGGCCGGTCCGGTCGCCTCGGCCCTGATGGCCCTGGCGGAGATCCGCCCGCTGTCGGGCCACGATCTGCTGACGGCACTGATCGTCGGCGTCGAGGTGGAATGCCGCATCGGCAATGCGGTCTATCCCGACCACTACGACCGCGGCTGGCACATCACCGGCACCGCCGGCGTGTTCGGCGCGGCGGCCGCCGTCGGCCGCGCCATCGGCCTCGACGCGCAGAAGATGCGCTGGGCGCTCGGCCTCGCCGCCACCCAGTCGGCCGGCCTGCGCGAGATGTTCGGCACCATGACCAAGTCCTTCCACCCGGGCCGGGCCGCGCAGAACGGTGCCATGGCCGCCTTCCTCGCCGAGGCCGGCTTCGATTCCTCCGAGCAGGTCCTCGAGGCGCCGCGCGGCTTCGCCAAGGTCATGTCCGACAAGCAGGACTACGGCGAGATAATCGACGGGCTCGGCATCCGCTGGGAGGCGGCGCTCAACAGCTACAAGCCCTTCGCCTGCGGCATCGTCATCCATCCGACCATCGACGGCTGCCAGCAGATCCGCGCGGAGATTGCTGCGCGGGTGGCGGAGATCGAAAAGGTGCATCTCATCGCCCACCCGCTGGTGCTGGAGTTGACCGGCAAGACGGCGCCGAAGACCGGCCTGGAGGCCAAGTTCAGCGTCTATCATGCGGCGGCCTGCGCCCTGCTGCGCGGCGACGGCGCGCCCACCGCCTTCACCGACGAAGTGGTCAATTCACCGGAGATCGTCGCCCTGCGCGACCGGGTGAAGGCGACGGCGGACCCCGCCTGCCACGAGGCCTCGGTCAGCATAGAGGTCACCTTCCAGGATGGCTCGACGCTGAAGAAGCACGTTGAGCGCACCCTCGGCAGCCGCGAGCGCCCGCTGAGCGATGATCAGCTGGAGACCAAGTTCATGAACCAGGCCAAGCTGGTGATCGGCGAGGCGCCGTCGCGCGCGCTGCTCGACCTCGCCTGGACCATCGAGGACATCGACCGGGCCGCAGCGGTGGCTGCGGCCTCGGTGCCCGCCGCGAAACTGCGCAACGCCGCCGTCTGAAGGGCGGCAAGCGACTTACTCTTTAGCGTCAGCAGACAAGGAATTGCCATGACAGCCAACCGCCTGCGCCTCGGCGTGCTCGAAGGCGACGACATCGGCCACGAAATCGTGCCGGCCGCGGTGCGTGTCGCGGAGGCTGCGGCGGCGCAGACCGGCCTCGGGATCGACTGGACGCCGCTGCCGATCGGCCGCCGCGCTCTCGATACCCACGGCCACACCCTGCCGGAGGGCACGCTGGACGCCCTGGCCGCCCTCGACGGCTGGATCCTGGGTCCGATCGGCCACCGCGACTATCCGAAGCTGCCGGAGGCGATCAATCCGCATCCGATCCTGCGCAAGCACTTCGATCTCTTCGCCAACGTGCGCCCGACCCGCTCCTATCCCGGCATCGGCTGCCTGCACGACGACGTCGACCTGGTCATCGTGCGTGAGAACAACGAGGGCTTCCAGCCGGACCGCAACGTGGTGATGGGCTCGGGCGAGTTCCGGCCCACTGAGGACGTCACCATCTCGGTGCGCGTGATCACCCGGGAGGGCAGCCGCAAGGTCGCCCGCGCCGCCCTAGAGCTCGCCAGGGCGCGGCGCAAGCACCTGACCCTGGTGCACAAGAACACCGTGTTCAAGCTGGGCTGCGGCATGTTCGTCGAGTCTTGCTACGAGGTGGCGCAGGATTTTCCCGACGTGACCGTCGACGAGTGCATCGTCGATACCTTCGCCATGAAGCTGGTGCGCGAGCCGCAGAACTTCGACACCGTGGTGACCACCAACATGTTCGGCGACATCCTGACCGACGAGGCCGCGGGCCTGGTCGGCGGCCTCGGCATGGCGCCGGGCCTGTGCATCGGTCGCGGGTCGCTGGCCATGGCGCAGGCGACCCACGGCTCGGCGCCCGACATCGCCGGCCAGGGAATCGCCAATCCCTATGCGATGATCGAGTCGACCCGCATGCTGCTGGATTGGCTCGGCCGCGCGCAGGGTGTATCCCAGGCCGTCGAGGCGGCGGCGCAGATGCGCCAGGCGATGGACCGGGCGCTGGCCGATCCGGCGACGCGCACGCGCGACATCGCCGGCACGGCCGACCTCGAGGGAATGACGCAAGGTATCCTCAGCGCACTGGGGGCCGGAACAGGAAAGAGAGCGCATGCGCAAGCATAGGATCGCCGCCGTCCCGGGTGACGGCATCGGGCCGGAAGTGATTTCCGCCGGCCTCGAGGTTTTGCAGGCCGTTGCCGGGCTGGACGGCGGCTTCGGTCTCGAGACGGAGAGCTTCGACTGGGGTTCGGACCGCTATCGCAAGCTCGGGCGCATGATGCCGCAGGACGGCGTCGACAGCCTGCGCGGCTTCGACGCCATCTATTTCGGTGCTGTCGGCGACCCGAATATCCCCGACCACATCACGCTGTGGGAGCTGCGCCTGGCTATCTGTCAGGGCCTCGACCAGTACGCCAACGTGCGCCCGACGCGCTTGATGCCCGGCATGACCGGACCGCTCAGGCCCGAGCTCGCCAGGCTGATCGACTGGGTCATCGTGCGCGAGAACTCCGAAGGCGAGTACGCCGGCGTCGGCGGGCGCGCGCATATCGGCCTGCCGCTGGAAACCGGCATCGACGTCTCGGTGTTCACCCGCAGCGGCGTCGAGCGCATCTGCCGCTTCGCCTGCGAGCTGGCCATGGGCCGTCCGCGCAAGCGCCTCACCGTGGTCACCAAGTCGAATGCCCAGCGCCACGGCATGGTGTTCTGGGATGTGGTCTGCCGCGACGTGCTGGCCGACTTCCCGGAGCTCGACGTCGACTTCAAGCTGGTGGACGCCATGGCGGCCCTCATGGTGACGAAGCCCGGGGCGATCGACACGGTGGTGGCGACCAACCTGCACGCCGACATCCTCTCCGACCTCGCCTCGGCACTGACCGGCAGCCTCGGCAACGGCGCCACCGCCAACATCAACCCGGCCGGCGGCCTGCCCTCGATGTTCGAGCCGATCCACGGCTCGGCCTTCGACATCGTCGGCAAGGGCGTGGCCAATCCCGTCGGCGCCTTCTGGACCGGCGCCATGATGCTGGAGCACCTGGGCGAGGCGGCCGCCGCGGCGCGGCTCATGACGGCGATCGAGAAGGTGACGGAAAACGGGCCGCGCACCCCCGATCTCGGCGGCCAGGCCGGCAGCGCGGACGTGACCCGCGCGGTGCTCGCCGCCCTGGGAGCCTGACCGGGCGAGGCCCCGAGTATTGCTTTGCGCAGGCGCAGCGGGCTGATAAATTGTTTACAGTTTTCAAGCAACCAGCGCGTGATCCTGATGGACGACCCCCTGACCGAGCCGCTCGACGACCTCACCGTCGTCCGGACTGTGTCGCTGACCAATGCCATCGAAAAGCAGATCGAACGCCTGATCGTGGAGGGCGAGCTGGCGCCCGGCGAACGCCTGAACGAGATCCAGTTGGCCTCGCGCTTCGGCACCAGCCGCGGCCCGCTGCGCGAAGCGACGCGCAGCCTGGAGGCCAAGGGCTTCGTCGAGGTGATCCGCAACCGCGGCGTCTTCGTGCGCCAGTTGACGGTCGAGGAGGCGCTCGAGGTCTACGACGTGCGCGCGGCTCTCTTCGGCCTGGCCGGCCGGCTGTTGGCGCAGAAGATGAACGACGAACTGCTGGCCAAGCTGAACCGGCAGCTCGATGCCATGGAGGCGGCGGCGGCGCAGTCCGACTTCGAGACCTACTACCCGCTGAACCTGGAGTTCCACCGCACCATCGTGGAATCGGCCGGCAACAAGACTCTGCTGGCGGAGTACCTGCGCTTCGTGAAGAAGATGCATCTCTTCCGTGCCAAGAGCCTGGTGCAGGGGGGTGGCCTGGCGGTCTCCAACCGCGAGCACAGCGAGATGGTGGACGCGCTCGCCTCCGGCGACGTGGAACGCGCCCACGCCACCTGCTGGCGCCACGTGGAGCGCGCCAAGGCGCGCCTGCTGGCGGCGATAGAGGCGGAGTCCACGCAGGCAGCCTCGGTCAGCTAGCCACGGGCTGCGCCGCCGCACGACGGTGCGTGCAGCAGACAGCCAAACGTCCGTGCCGACTCCGCCACTTCGCTGCGGCGGAGTGTCGCGTGCCGCGCGCATCTTGGAGGAGGACCCCGCCATGGTGACGGCAGCAACCGCGAGCCAGGATGTTCATGCGACCGCCGCTGGCGAGGATCTCACCGGCCTGACCGCGGCCGCGGCGCGCTTTGCCGCCGAGCTCACCTTCGCCGACCTTGACGCCGAGGTGCTGCGGCTCTCCAAGCGCTGCCTGATCGACGGGCTGGGGGTCATGCTGGCCGGCAGCGAGCAGCCCGGCATGGCCGCGCTCGATGCTTTCATCGCGGCGGAAGCCGGCGCCGGCCAGAGCCGGCTGCTGGGCGCGGCGGCGCGCCGCGTCCCCGCCACCCGCGCCGCGCTCTGGGCCGGCACCGCCGGCCACGCCATGGACTGGGACGACACCCAGCTTGCCGAGGGGCCGGGGCGCCCCTACGGCCTGCTCATGCACCCGACGGTGCCGCCGCTGGCCTCGGCGCTGGCGGTCTGCGACCTGGTGGCGGGCGAAGAAGACCGGCCGGTGGACGGCCGGCGCTTCCTCACCGCCTTCAATGCCGGCTTCGAGGTCGCCTGCAAGGTTGCCGAGGCAATCGATCCCGACCACTACATGCGCGGCTTCCACACGTCCGGCACCATCGGCACCTTCGCCGCGGCCACCACGGCGGCCAAGCTGATGGGCCTCGACGCCGGTGGCATCGCCCGCGCGCTGGGGGTGGCGGCCTCCATGGCGGCCGGCATCCGCGCCGGCTTCGGCACCATGACCAAGCCGCTGCACGTGGGCCGCGCGGCGGAGAACGGCGTGACGGCCGCGCTGCTGGTGCGCGGCGGCTTCACGGCCAACGAGGAGGCGCTCGACGGCAAGTGGGGCTACCTGGCGGTGGCCGGGCCGGGCGGCGAGCCGGCGCTGGTGCGCGACCGCTTCGGTGCGCCCTTCACCATGGCGACGCCCGGCGTCTCCATCAAACCCTATCCCTCCGGCGTGCTCACCCATCCGAGCATGGACGCGCTGCTGTTCCTGCTGCGTGAAGAGGGAATCGCGGCCGGCGAGATCGAGCGCGTCACCCTGCGCGCCGGGCGCAACGTGCTGGGGCCGATCCGCTACCGCATCGCCAGGACCGAGCTGGAGGGCAAGTTCTCCTTCGCCTTCCTGCTTTCGGCCGTCATCCTGCGCGGACGCTGCGGCAAGGCGGAGTTCACCGATGCTTTCGTCGCCTCGCCGGAATGCCAGGCCATGCAGCAGCGCGTCGAGACCGCTTTCGATCAGCAGATCGAGGACAAGGGCTGGGAGCGCATCCGCTCGCGGGTCGTGGTCGAGACCAAGGACGGCCGCAGCTTCGAGCGCTGGGCCGACGAGAACTATCGCGGCAGCCCGCACAACCCCCTGAGCGAAGGCGAGGTGGAGGGCAAGTTCCGCGACTGCGCCGCCGGTCTGCTGGACGAGCGGCGCGTTGCCGAGGTGCTGGAGTCGATCTGGGCCTGCGACAGCCTGACGGATGCCGGCACACTGCTGGCCCAGCTCGACTGGCGGAAGTAGCACGACAACAGGAGTGCAGCGATGATCGTGGTGCACGGCAGGGCCAGTTCATCCAACGTCCAGAAGGTGGTCTGGCTGCTCGACGAACTCGGCCTCGGCTTCGAGCGTGTCGACCGCGGCGGGCGCTTCGGCGGCCTCGACGATCCCGACTACCGCGCCCTCAATCCCAACGGCCTGGTGCCAACGGTGATCGACGGCGACCTGGTGCTCTGGGAATCCCATGCCATCCTGCGCCACTATGTGCGGCAGCATCCGGCCGCCGGCCTGTTCCCGGGCGGCTCGGCCGAGGCGGCACGCAGCGACATGCTGCTCGACTGGAACATCACCACCCTGTGGCCGCCGCTGCGCAATGCCTATCAGGCGGTCGAGCGGCGCGGCCTGCCGCGCGAAGCGGCGGAGGTGCAGCAGGCACTCGACGACGTCCACGGGCCTCTCGCCATTCTCGAAGGGGCGCTGGCCGGCCGCGACTACGTTGCTGGGACGTTCGGCATCGGCGACATCCCGGCGGCCGTCTCGCTCAGCCGCTGGATCTTCCTCGGCCGCGATCTCGAGCGCTGGCCGGCCGTCGCCGCCTGGTACCGGCGCTGCGCCGCCCGTCCCGCCTTCCACGCCCGCATCGTCGTCGGCGGCTGATCCTCCCGCCGGTCCCTTGCGCGAATGATGTGCCAGGGCCGACCTCCCAGAAGC
>WHTV01000105.1 GCA_009377535.1 Kiloniellaceae bacterium | reverse complement strand
GGCGTGATTCTCAGGCAGAGGCCGCGCGTGTCAGGGTCGAACAGGTGCACGCGCTTCGAGGGGTCGGGCTTGGCGTTCGCGACGGTGCGGGCGAACCCCTCGAGGAGTGATTTCGGCGCCGTCATGGCAGGGCCCCTTTCTGGCTTCTGGGCTAACATCGGGCTAACTTTCTGATTTCCCGTAGTGTTAGCTTGCTTTCCCATACTACCCTAGTATATGCCAGAAATCCGCCGTTTCCAGTTATATATTTCCTGATGCTTCCCTCTTCTTCCCCATACATACTTTGATTTGTAATCAGGGGGTCGCGGGTTCGATTCCTGCAGCCGGCACCATTCTTTACTCAAGGCTCAACTGCTTAAACGTTGGCCCTGGCGGCGACGTCCGGCTTAGGTGGCAGCCATTTCCACTTCGCGGCCACGGCCCAGCCGGGTCATCCAGTCGATGTAGTTCGGGTCGCGCTTCGTCTGGTGGCCGTAGTGCCGGCGCAGGGCGGCCGTCAGCCTGCCTTCGCGTCCGAGGAGGTCGTCGGCATAGCCGATCATGAGGGAGTTGGGCCAGGCCTGCAGGCGGATGCCCCTCAGCCGGGCAAAGAGCAGGTCCTCGTCTTCGTCAGGATAGGCCTGCGCCAGCAGCGAGAGCATCGCCGCCGTCGAGCGCGAGACGCCCATGTGGCAGTGGACCAGGACGTGCCCCTCCTCGCGGCCGCCGCTCGAGGCCGCCAGGTCCGATCCGAACCGCAGGATCTCCGCGACATCGTCGGGCGTGGGCAGGACCTTCCCCTCAGTCGGCTCGATGATGTCGTTGAAGTGCAGCGTCGTGCGGTGATGCTCGCCGTAGCTCTGGAAGGCCTCCAACTCCGGCCAGTCCGGATCGAGCAGCGAGAGCACGTGGGTGACGTCGCGCAGCTGGTGAGCGGGCAGCTCCTCGATGCCGCAGATGGTGAGGACGGAAATGGAGAAGGGTTTCATTCGAGGGGACCTGAGACCGCCAAAAAAGTCATTGATCCACATAAGATAGGGTCGATGGGGCGGCTTTCTACCGGAAACCTCTGGGTCGCAGGGGCGGCATGCAGTTCGAGGAACTCCCCACGAACGCAAAGAGGGCATAGCTGTCCGGCGGCAACCTGTGATAGCTTTGAACCCGTCGTTTCGCTGCCGTTTGCAAGCTTACGGAGGGATGACGCTGCATCCACGCCCCGTTGTTCCCACGCTTCGCCCCGTTTCGCTGAGGCCGGCGGTCTGGCTGCTGGCGGCTGCGGCCTTCTCGGCCGCGCTTGCCGCCCCCGCAGCGCGGGCCGAGCCGATGACCGCCAGCTATCAGATCTACTTCGGCGGGCTCAACGTGTTGAAAGCGGAGGCGCTTTGGGAGCAGGGCGCCACCGGCTACCGCCTCGCCGCAGAGGCCGAGACCCAGGGCTTCGTCGGCTGGCTCAATCCCTGGAAGGGCAGCACCGAAAGCCGGGGACAGATCGCCGGCGGCAAGGTGATCCCCGCACGTCACCGCAACTGGGGCACCTCCGACGACAGCGAAAGCGACGGCGAGCGGCTGGTCGCCCTGAGCTACGACGCCGACGGCCGCCTGACCGATACTCTGGTGATGCCGGAGCAGGAGTGGGAGGGCCGCCATCCCCTGCCCGCCGATGCCGGCAAGGGCACGCTCGACCCGCTGAGCGTCATCGCCGGCCTCGCCGAGCTGCTGCAGGCGGGCGACCGCTGCGAGGGTCGTTTCGCCGTCTTCGATGGCCGCAAGCGCTACAACCTCATCGTCTCCGATGCCGGCGAGAAGGAGCTGCGACCGACCTCCTATTCCATCTACGCGGGACCCGCCCGCGGCTGCCGCCTCGACTACGAGATGCTGGGCGGCCACAAGATCGAGCGCAACAAGCACGTCGAGACGGCCCGCGAGCGCATCGTCTGGGTGGCGCGCCTGAGCGACGGCACCCCACTGATCCCCGTGCGCCTGGAGATCGAGACCGCCTACGGCACCGTCGTGGGCCACCTGACCGGCTTCGCCCGCGGCCCGCAGGCCGAAGCCAGGCTGCCCGGCAGCAAGCTGGCAGAGTAGCGGCGGCGATTCCCCTCTTGGTGCGAACTCGCGATGCTACTGCATTCACACATCCCACGTAGGAGAGGCTTGCTCTCGCCACACCCAAGGCTGTCGTCCCGGCACTTGTTGCCGGGACCCAATGCCCTAGCCGTTCAATCGGTCGTAGAGATCCGCCCACTCGGGATTGGCGCGCTCGATCAGCCGTATCTTCCAGGCGCGGGGCCACTCCTTCATCGTCTTCTCGCGCTGGATCGCGCGGGCGATCTCCTCATGGGGCTCGACATGCACGAGGCGCGTGACGCGGTACCTCTTGACGAAGCGAAAGCCGAGGCCTTGCCGGTGTTTCCAGACGCGGCGGGCGATGTCGTTGGTGACGCCGATGGTGAGCGTCCCCGTGCTTGCGGCTGGCAAGGATGTAAACGGTGCAGGGCATCGCCCTGCGTTAATACTATTGGGTCCCGGCAACCAGTGCCGGGACGACAGCGGTGTGTATAGCCGTTGCGAGACCGTCCCGGGAGACGTGTGAATCTTGCAGCACTTGATGCGAGGGTCCATGGCGCAGCAGCGCAGCGGTTGGTCGAAGGATGCGCGGCCGCCCTACTCCACCACGATCGCCTCTCTCTTGAACGGCGCCACGTCGGGGTCGAGGGTCTCGCCGAAGTCGCGGGCGTAGCGGTGGCCGGCGAAGACGGCGGCGGCTATAGTCCACACCATGCTCGATTCCGTGCGCTATTTCCTGCGTCTCTTTGAGGATGCGACACCCGCCGAAGAGCGCACGCCCGAGCGGCTGTGCGACGTCCTGGACCGGCTGCTGATCGCCTACCACGAGACTGCAGACACTGCGCCAGAGACGGATGCACAGCCGCCATCGCGCGACTTCCAGGAAGACCGGCGCCTCATGGAACGCTGCTTTTCGGACTTCGGCCTCTATGGATGGAGCGAGCCAGAGGAGCGGCCTGGCGGCGACGTCATGGTGGGAGACGCGATCGACGATCTTGCCGACCTCTACGCGGAACTTCGAGGTGTGGACTGGTTGTCCACCAACAGTGGCCAAGCCGACGCCGTCTGGGGTTTCCGCTCCGGCTATCGGACCCACTGGGGCCGCCACCTCCTGAACCTGCGCAGCTATCTCCACTGGAAGCTCCACGAGGGTCCGTAGCGTCGCCCTACTCCGCCACGATCGCCTCTCTCTTGAACGGCACCACGTCGGGGTCGAGGGTCTCGCCGAAGTCGCGGGCGTAGCGGTGGCCGGCGAAGACGGCGGCGGCGATGGTGGCCGGCGCGCGGCAGTCGCCGATGGCTGTCACCGACCGGATGCCGGCGTCGATCCACTCGGCCTTGCGCGCCATGAGGTCCAGACAGACCTGCTCGTTGGGCAGTCGCGCGGTCACTAGTACCAGGGCCGCGCAGTCGCGCTGGGACGGTGCCCCGCTATAGACGCAGGCGAGGTCGAGGCGGTCGCTGGCGTAGCCCGCCAGCAGGCAGTTGAGCTGCAAGGTGACGCCGCACTCGACCAGGCGGCGGTGGATGAAGGGCTGGTCGAGGGCCCTGGCGGTCCAGGCCGATACCAGGGCGGCCGGCGTCACCAGCGTCACGTCGTGGCCGCGCTTAGCGATGAGTTCCGCCAGCACGCCGCCCATCACGTAGCCCTCGTCGTCGTAGACCACGATGGGGCCGGCGGGCAGGCGGTCGAGGCCGCCGGCATCGCCGAGGAAATCGTCGGGCGTGAAGACCGCTGCGCCCGCCACCCCCGCCAGCGGCCGGTGGCGCGTCAGGCCGATGCCGTCGCGCCGCCAGGTCGCGCCGGTCGCCAGCGCCACGTGCGGAATGCCGTAGCTGAGGATGTCGTCGGCGGTGAGCGCGCTGGCGAGAAACATCTCGACGTTGGCCAGCTTGTGGAGCTGGCCGAGGCGCCAGTCCTTCACCCGGCCCCAGGAGGAAAGGCCCGGCAGGCGCGATTCCGTGAGCGCGCGGCCGCCCCAGGTCTCCCCCGCTTCGGCCAGCACCACCTCCAGGCCGCGCTGCCCGCAGGCGCGCGCCGCCTCCAGGCCGGCCGGCCCGCCGCCGACGATGAGCACGCGCTCGCGCTGCTTTGCCGCCGGGATCGTCTCGGGGTGCCAGCCGCGCCGCCACTCCTCGCCCATGGTCGGGTTCTGGGTGCAGCGGATGGGTGAGGAGACATCGTCGCCGGTGACGCAGATGTTGCAGCCGATGCACTCGCGGATGTCGTCGATGCGGCCTTCCTCGATCTTCCTGGGCAGGAAGGGATCGGCAATGGAAGGGCGCGCCGCGCCGATCATGTCCATGATGCCCTGCTTCACCACCCGCACCATGGCGTCCGGCGAGGTGTAGCGGCCGACGCCGACCACCGGCTTCGTGGTCAGCGACTTCACGAACTTGATGTAGCGCTCCTGATAGCCCTCCTCGGCAAAGCGCGCGGTCTGGCTGTCGTTCATCCAGGTCGACACGTTGACGTCCCAGAGGTCGGGCAGCTCGGCCAGCAGCGCCACCACGTCGTGCCCCTCGCCCTCGGCGGTGATGCCGTCGGCGCCGAGCAGCTCGTCGACGGCGAAGCGGAAGGCGACGGCGCAGCGGTCGCCGACGGCCTCCTTGGTGTCGATCAGGATCTCGCGGATGAGGCGCACGCGGTTCTCCAGGCTGCCGCCATACTCGTCCGCGCGGTCGTTGTGGCGGCGCGAGAGGAAGTGCTGCAGCAGCGACATGTCGTGGCCGGCATAGACGTAGACGATGTCGAAGCCGGCCTCCTTCGCCCTCAGCGCCGCCTTGCGGTGCCAGCGCCTGAGGTTGGCGATGTCGGTCCCGTCCATGGCGCGAGCCTGCAGCGGCGCGCCGTTGTCGATCACGCGGTGCGACGGCCCCAGCGGCACCTCGCGGCTGTAGTGGTTGGCGGCGTGCTGGCCGTTGTGCACCAGCTCGATGCCGGCGAGGCTGCCGTGCGCGTGCACCGCCTCGGTCAGCGCCTTCAGGTGCGGCAGGTCCTGCGCGTCCCAGATGCGGTTCTCGACGAAGGGCGCGACTTCGGCCGAAGGGTGGATCTCCGCCTCCTCGGTGCAGACCACGGCCCAGCCGCCCTCGGCCTTCACCCCGCGCATGGCGGCGCTGGAGGACGGGTAGCGGTAGCCCATGCCGCAGCAGTGCGGCACTTGGTAGAAGCGGTTGCGGGCGGTGACCGGTCCGATGCGGACCGGCTCGAAGAGGATGTCGTAACGGGGATCGCGCATGAGGCTCTTGGCTGTGCGGCGGGGACGGGAATCGAAGCTAGCGCCTGTCACCCTTACCATAATACGCCTCGAGGCGGGACTGCAGCACCTCGAAGACCACCGACATGATCCAGTAAATCACCGCCGCTGCGATGAGGAACTCGAAGACCTGGAAGTCGCGCTTGCCGAGCACCTGGGCGGTCTTGGTCAGCTCCCAGACTCCGACCACGGAAACCAGCGAGGAGTCCTTCAGCATGGCGATGAACTGGTTGCCGGTGGGCGGCACGATGAGGCGCATGGCCTGGGGAAAGACGATCTTGCGGAAGATCAGGCTTTCCGGCACGCCGAGGGCCTTGGCCGCCTCGCGCTGGCCGTGCGGCACGCCGAGGATGCCGGCCCGGAAGATCTCCGCCATGTAGGCGCCGTAGCACAGCGACAGCGCGGTGATGCCGGCCGGCACCGCCTCCATGACGAAGCCGAGCTGCGCGAAGCCGGTGTAGATCAGCACCACCTGCAGCAGCAGCGGCGTGCCGCGGAAGAAGGAGATGTAGAAGGTGGCGACGGCATAGGCCGCGCCGTTCGACGACAGCTTGCCCAGCGCGCCCGCCAGCGCCAGCACGCAGGCGATGGAGATGGCGATCAGGGAGATGTAGATCGTCGTGAAGGCGCCGGTGGTGATAAGGAAGTAGAGGTTGGAGACGCCGGATCGGTCGCCGACCTCGAAGATCACGCCGAAGTCGCGCTCGAAGCTCAGCGCGAAGCCGTAGAACAGCAGCAGCAGTTCGGCCCAGACCACCAGGACCTGCATGCGGAACAGCAACAGGCGGATGAACTCCAGGTTGGCGACGAAGGCGCCGGCCAGCATGACGCCGACCAGCAGGTTGCGCCCGAAGCCGGCCGCGACCTGCGGATCGCGCGGCCCGAAGATCGGCGCGACGAGGTCCCCCACGGCGGTCCCGCCCAGGCCCAGCGCCGTCAGCGCCGCCGCGACCAGCAGGAAGAGGGCCGCCCGCGAGAGCCAGGGGTTCTCGCGGGCGAGTTCGAACATCGAAACCTCCGTCTATTCGACCGTGGTCAGGTCGACGCCGTACCACTTCTCCGAAAGGGCCTTCAGCGTGCCGTCGGCCCGCATCTCGGCAACGATCTCGGTGATCTTGGCATCGAACTCCGGATCGCCCTTGTCGGTCGCCACCGACAGCGGCTCGTAGAAGGCGGGCTTGCCGACCACCTTCATGGGATAGCCGCCCTTGATGGCTTCCTGGATGGTGGGCAGGGCCGAGAAGGCGGCGTCGAGGCGGGCGCCGTCGCCCAGGCGCAGATCGTCGAAGACGTGAGTGTCGGTCTCGTAGGTCTTGATCTCGCCGGCCTCGACCTCGTAGTCGAAGGGCGGCGCGCCCTCGGCGTCGATCTCCAGGTCCTTCATCAGGTAGGCGTCGTAGGTGCAGCCGCCGCAGGAGCCGATGGTCTTGCCGTCGAGGTCATCCAGGGAGTCGATCTCGGAATCCTTGTGCACGGCGAAGGCGGCCGGGGTGTAGTAGTAGACGGCCGGGAAGTTCAGCACCTCGGCGCGCGACTTGGTCGGCGTCATGGAGCCGACCGACATGTCCCAGCGGCCGCCCCAGTTGCCGCCGGTGATGATGTCCCAGGACGGCGTGACGATCTTCAGCTCGACGCCCAGGCGCTTGGCGATCTCCTTGCCGACGTCGACGTCGAAGCCGTCCATCTCGTTGGCGTCGTTGAGGAACGACTGCGGCGGGTACTCCGGATCGGAGGACATGGTCAGCGTCTTGCTGCTCATCACCCGGTCCAGCGTCTCGCCGGCCTGGGCGGCAGGCACCGCCACGGCCGATGCCAGCAGCGCGGCGGCGCCGAGTTTCACGATAACGTTCATTTTCCTGCTCTCCCTGTTATTGAGCCTTTTATCGGTCCTGCGTTCTTTTTGTCCCTCCGTTGAGACTGCGCAGGGCGGATTCATAGTCCTCGTGGTTGTGGTAGCAGCCACAGAAGACGCGCTTGCCGGCATAGCCGAGGCGGCCGTGCAGCAGGCGCCAGTTGTCGAAGACCAGGGCCATGCCGGGCCGCAGCGGAACGGTCAGCCAGTTCTCGCGGGCGACGATGCGGGCGTGGAAATCCCTGTAGGCGCGGTAGAAGGCCCGCATGCGCTCCGGCGCCAGCAGGAACGGCGCGCGATCGTAGTTGTTGAAGCTGACCTGCCGCAGGCGGCCCTGCGGGTCCAGCCTGAAGGCCGGGCGCTCCGTGCGCAGATGCACGCCGGGTTCGATGTAGCGGCCCGGCACCGAGACCTCGCAAAGCACCTGGAAGAGCTCCGGCTGCTCGGCCCGCATCTCCTCGGCCAGCGCGAAGCCGTCGACCAGGAGGGACTCGCCGCCGCGGCCGTCGAACTCCAAACAGAGGAAACACTGCAAGCCCGGCGCGTCGTGGCTGTAGGTGGCGTCGGTGTGCGGCTCCAGGTACTGCGTCGAATACGCCGTGTCGTCGTGGTCGCTCATCTCGGCCGAGAGCGACCACAGGCCGCCGAAGATGGTCTCGCGGATGTAGCCGAAGCGGCTGAACAGCCGGCGCGCCGTCTCCTCGTCGCGCGGCACGCCGTCGATCACCGCATAGCCATCGCGCTGCAACTGCTCGAGGCAGCGGCGCAGGCCCGGGCTGCCAGGGCCGGCCTCCGCGTCGATCTCCGCATAGGCGATGGGCTCCGGCGTGGGCAGCGGCGACCGGGCGGACCACAGCCGCGGCGCGCGGCCCGGCTGGGCGGCGATCTCTGCCGGCAGCAGGCCGGCCATGGTCGCCAGGAAGTCCGCCGAATAGCGGCTGGCCTCGGCGCTGTCGGGCCAGGTCACCGCCAGCGCCGCCCCCCGCTTCAGGATCGTGGCGGCAGTGCCGCGGACATTCTCGTCGAGCGCGAAGGTATCGACGCGGCGCTGCAGGGTCGCGGGATCGAGGCTGGCGGGGTCTTCGCCGTGGTCGCGCAGCCAGAACCAGGGAAAGCGGCTCTCCCCGCCGCTGTCCCAGCGCAGGACGAGCCCCTCCGACTGTCCCTCGGCCCCGGCAATTCTCGGCACTGGCGATCCTCCCTGAGCGCACGACCTCCCCGGCAGAACAGTCTAGCAACTGGAGGCTCGGGGGAAAGCGGAGACTTTCGGCCGCTTCGAGAGCGGGTCCAGCCCGAGCCGGTTGTGCAAGCGCCGCAAAGACAATAGATCAGGAGTAGCCGGAAAACGCCCCCTTCAGGGAGAGATCATGCGCCTGGACCGCAACGCCCCCAGGGGCCGTATTCACAGCCTCGCCCTCGATTCCGAGCTGCTGCGCGGCAATCTGCTGGGCGATCCGACGGAGCGCGAGGTGGCGGTCTACCTGCCGGCCGGCCACGACGGCAAGGGTCTGCCGCTGCTGGTCGACCTCGTCGGCTTCACCGCCGGCGGCCCGGCCCACCTCAACTGGAAGAACTTCGGCGAGAACCTGCCCGAACGCCTCGACCGCCTGATCGCCGCCGGCAAGATGCCGCCGGCCGCGGTCGGCTTTCCCGACTGCTTCACCCGCCTGGGCGGCAACCAGTACATCAACTCCGCCGCCCTCGGTCCCTGGGAGGATATCCTCATCCAGGAGGTCGTGCCGCTAATCGAGGGCCACTTCGGCTGCGGCGGCGAGGGCCGGCGCGGGGTTTTCGGCAAGTCCTCGGGCGGCTACGGTTCCCTGGCCCACGCCCTCAGGCACGCCGATTTCTGGGCGGCCGCCGCCTGCCATTCCGGCGACATGGCCTTCGAGCTCTGCTACCTGCCGGACATGCCGGGCACGCTGCGGGCGCTCGACAAGAAGGAGGGCTCGATCGAGAAGTTCATCACCGACTTCGAGGCCGGGCCGAAGTGGTCGAGCAGCGACATCCACACCCTCATGAGCCTCGCCATGTGCGCCAGCTACGACCCCGATCCGGACGCCTTCTGCGGCGTGCGCCTGCCGGTCGACAGCGAGACCTGCGAAGTCATCGCCGAGCGCTGGGCCAACTGGCTGAAGTGGGACCCGCTGACGATGGCCGAAAACAACGCCGCAAACCTGCGGCGGCTGAAGGCCCTGTGGATCGACTGCGGCTCCAAGGACCAGTACAACCTGGTCTACGGTGCCCGCCGCCTGCATCGCGCGCTGACGGCCCAGGACATCGACCACGTCTACGAGGAGTTTCCGGACGACCACTCCGCCGTCGACTACCGGATGGATCGCAGCCTGCCCTTCCTCGCCAAGGCGCTCGTCTAGAGCGTTCCCAAAAAAAAGGCCACCGCAAGCGGTGGCCCAAGTTTAGGGAGGAAACGCCCTATGGACGTCTGGCCGACGCAGCGCGTCGGCCAAGGCCATATGATCATTTCTTCGGCAGAGTTGGAAGTGGAATTTGCAAACGGCTATAAATTGCGCAATAGCTGCGTAACTGTGCAGTCGTCTGTGTCTTCTGAGCAACAGAACGCGCGCGGCTATTTGGTCGCCGCGGCGGCCGGGATCTCGGCCGGTGCTTCAGCCGGCGGCAGCAGCAGACTGGCCGGTACCTCGCCCTGGGCCAGAGCGTCGAACTCGCGGGTCAAGGCCATCGCGCCTTCCAGGTCGCTGCGCTGCAGCAGCTGCCAGACAACCTCCATATTGGGCTGCACGCGCTTTTCACCGGACAGAAACGCGAGGCCGTACCAGCGGTAGGCCTCGGCATAGTCACGTCCGACCGAGAGCCCTTCGGCATGGAGATAGCCGAGGATCTCCATGGCCTGCGGGTCGCGCTGCTCGGTCGCCCGCCGCCGCACCCTTACCACCTGCTGCGGCGAGAGGCTGGCCGGCTCCGCCGTCTCGAGGAAGGCCAGCCACTCGGCATCTTCCTCCAGCAGCGGCGGCCCCTGCGGCGTGGGCAGCGCGGCGTTGTCCGGCAGTTCGGGCGTCGCGCCGCACCAACTGGGCGCGCGGCGGGCATGCTCGCAAACGTAGAGCCGCATCGCCGTGGTGGCGTTGTGCCAGAGCGGATGCTCCCAGGGCGAGGAGGCCGGATCGGCCCGCGGGACCTCCTCGCCCTGCGCGGCGGGCGTGGCCGGATCCGCGACGGCCGCCGCCGGGCTGCCCGCCGCGTGGACAGGGCCCAGGGCCGCGAGCGGCCACAGGCCGCCGACGATCGTCAGGAAAAGGCAGAGGAAGCGGAAATGGAATGGGGCGCGCATGGACGGGTCACTCTTGCTTCGGCTTGCGGCGGGCGAGCCGGACCGCGCGGCCGCCGCATCTCAGCAGGCGTTCGCTGCGGCGGGGCGATGGGCCTCCAGGGCCCCCGGCAGGATCGCCAAGACGTCGTCGATGAAGCGTCCCTGGGCCAGCGGCTGCCAAGCGGCATCCAGCGCGTAGTACCAGCCCTGCGCCTTGCCAATGGCACAGATCAGGCACTGGTGGTCGTAGTCGAGCAGGGCAATCACCAGTTCGCCCGCGTCGGTCTCGACCGGCACGCAGGCACCGGCCAGACCGCGGTCCACCAGCTCACACCCGCGGTTCAGCAGGATATGAATGTCCGCGCGTGTGAACTCTAGGTGACCAATCGGCAATACCGACATGGATATCTCCACGTTTCAGGGCATTGCCGACCACAGTCATGCCTAAATGTAACGATGTGGTAAAGACAAGCGCGACTGCGCGATGTAGTTCAAAAGCAAAAAGATTTTTCTTAACAAGAGGTTACTTATTGCAGGCCCGGCGCGATTCCCGGCCCGCGCGGGGCGGGTTCCGGGCTCTAGTCGCGGAAGTTCTCGTACTGCAGGGGCTGTTCGATGTTGAGGCCCTTGACCAGGGCAATGGCCTCCTGCAGGTCGTCGCGCTTCTTGCCGATGATCCGCAGGCTGTCGCCCTGGATGGAAACCTGGACCTTCAGCTTGCCGCCCTTCAGCTCCTTGACGATCCGCTTGGCGAGATCCTGGTCAAGGCCCTGCTTGATGGTGACCAGCTGGCGCACGGTGTTGCCGGCGGCCTTTTCCGGCTTGCCGAGGTCGCAGGCGCCGGGATCGATCTTGCGCCGGGTCAGGTAGGTGCTGAGCAGGTCATGCATCTGGCGGAGCTTCAGGTCGTCGTCGGCAAGCAGGGTGAGTACCGCATCCTTGCGTTCGATCGAGCATTGCGAGCCCTTGAAGTCGTAGCGCGTGCCGATTTCCCGCGTCATGCCGGCAATCGCATTGTCGACTTCGTTGAGGTCGGTTTCCGAGACGATGTCAAAGGACGGCATGCTTCACTTCCCCAATGGCCAAGGCACAACACTTGCCGGGCCGATTCCCCGGTCCCGATTCGCAAGAGGGCAATTTTACCCCCTTCGGCCGCTGCGTGAAGGCCGGCGACCCGCTTCACGATCCTGTGACCGATTTCGGTCATGCGGCCGGTCGTCCGAGCGGTGAATCAAGTATTCGTCCAATAGAGTCCGAGCAGCCGGCGAGCGTCCGGCGGCGCGGCGGCAGGCCGCAGCAGCCCGGCTCCCGGTGCCTTTTCGGCAGGATTCCTTGGCTTTAAGTGGCGCCTGTGGAAGCAAGGACAGTTACGGCTTTCGCAAGTGATCGGCAAAAAAAGCACGGGTAACTACACGGCGCAGTCACTTCTGAACAGTCGTGACAAACTTATGACTTTGTCTATTCGGCATGAACGCCAGTAGCTTAGTAAATCATTAACTTGTAGCGGATACGGTTTAGTTGGGCCTGAGTAGCCCGGTTTGGAGTTTTTTTCGATGCGTTCCAAGGTTGGACCTGAGCACCTGCGAGATTTCGAGCGCCGCCGTTCATTGCGCTTCGTCTTGCCGCACCAGGAAGACATCACCCTCTTTGTCGCGGGCCAGCCCTACCAGGGCAAGCTCGAGGACGTCTCGATCGGCGGCGCGAAGCTGCGGATCGCCGGGGCGGTTCCGCTACCGTCTGATGTCCGCCTCGAACACGGCACCGCCGGCACGATCGAGGGCATCTGCATGTGGCATGACGGCGAGACGGTCGGAATCGCCTTCGATCTCACCGATCCGGCGCTCGACTTGATCTCCCTCTGCCTGCGCCAGGGCGTGCCTGGCTCCACCTTCGCCGCCTGAGCGCGGCCCAGCTGCGCCCCGTCCGCTTCCGCCGAGACAGCTACCTGCTTTCGCGCTTCACGATCTCGGTGATCTCGATGGCGATGCGGTCTTCCACCACCACCACCTCGCCCTTGGCCACGAGCTGGTCATTGATGCGCATCTCGATCTCGTCGCCGAGACCGGTATCCAGCTCGACCACGGCACCGCGGCCCATGCGCAGCAGCTGACTGACCGGCATGGAGGCCGTGCCGAGAATGGCATAGGCCTCGAGCGAGACTTCATGAATGGCCGGCAGGCGCCCGCTGGATGCCGGCTTTTCAGCAGCCGCCGGCGCCGCGGCTTCGTCTTCCGCCGCGTCCTCGCCTTCGGCCGCCATCGCCGCCCATTCCGCCATCATGGCGTCCTGATCGGCGTCGCCGTCGCCTTCCGCCGGCGCCTCTTCTTTTTCGGCGCCCTCGGCTGGCTTCGCGGCCTTCTTATCGTCTTCTTCCGGCATTTCTCGACTCGCCCAACATACGGCCCAAAGGGGCGGAGTAGCGCGCTGATGATACGAGAGCCGCCGCCGCCACGCAAAGCGATCCTGCGACGGCTTATACCAAGGGAGGTAAATAATGACCCCTGGAGACGTCTTTGCTCGATTTTCGGCTAGAGCGTCGGGCAGGAAGGTTGAATCGAGGGATTCCCTTTTGGTGCGGCCCGT
>WHTV01000104.1 GCA_009377535.1 Kiloniellaceae bacterium | reverse complement strand
CTGCACCCCGGCCAGACGGTCATCGAGGCCACCAGCGGCAACACCGGCATCGGCCTGGCCATGGTCTGTGCCCGCAAGGGCTATCCCCTGGTGATCGTCATGGCGGAGAACTTCAGCGTCGAGCGGCGCAAGCTGATGCGCTTCCTCGGCGCCCAGGTGATCCTGACGCCCGCAGCGGAAAAAGGCAGCGGCATGCTGGCCAAGGCGATCGAGCTGGCCGAGCGGCACGGATGGTTTCTCTGCCGCCAGTTCGAGAACGAGGCCAACGCCGACTTCCACTCCCGCACCACAGCCCGCGAGATCCTGGCCGACTTTGACGACGCGCCGCTCGATTACTGGGTGACCGGCACCGGCACCGGCGGCACCCTGAAGGGCGTCGCCCGGGTGCTGAAGGCGGAAAGCCCACGCACCAAGATCGTCGTCTGCGAGCCGGACAACGTTCAGATCCTCGGCAGCGGCATCGCGATGCCCGATACACCAGGCGAGAGCCACCCGCTGTTCCGACCGCACCTCATGCAGGGCTGGACTCCGGATTTCATCCCGCGTCTCACGGGCGACGCCCTTGCGAGTAATTACGTCGACCGCATCGTCCCGGTGAGCGGGGCGGAGTCCTTGCGCCTGGCGCGCGAGCTGGCCCTCAAGGAAGGCATCCTCACCGGCATCACCGGCGGCGCCACCCTCGCTGGGGCGCTGGAAGTTGCGCGCAAGGCCCCGGCCGGCAGCAACATCCTTTTCATGGTGCCGGACACCGGCGAGCGCTACCTGAGCACCGTGCTCTTCGAGCACATCTCGGCCGACATGACGGCGGAGGAGATCGAGATCTCCAAGTCGACGCCGAGTTGCCGCTTCGATCAGCCCTCGGCACCGCCTGCCGCGCAGCCCGCCGCTGCCACGGCGGCCGACATGGCTGTCGCGAAGCCGGACGTCGAGGCCGCCGCCTACGTGGCCGAGGCGACCGGCGCCGCGGACAACCCGGTGGTGATGTTCGCGCTGGAATGGTGCGAATTCTGCTGGTCGGTGCGCCGCTTCTTCGCCCGCCTGGGTGTTCCCTACCGCTCGGTCGATCTGGATTCCGTCGCGCTGCAGGAAGGAAACCTCGGCGGCCGCATCCGCGCGGCCCTCACCGCCCGCACCGCCTGCCGCACCATCCCGCAGATCTTCGTCGGCGGCCATTTCATCGGTGGCTGCACCGAGACCTTCGACGCCTACAGGAGCGGGGAACTGCAGCGGCTTCTGAAGGAGAGCGGCGTCGCCTTTGACGAGGCGGCGGGTGTCGACCCCTACGGCTTCTTCCCCGCCTGGCTGCAGTCGCGCCAAGCGGTGGCGCAGGCCGCACAGGAGAAGCTGCCGGCGGCTTGAGCGCTACGTCGGCAGGGGCAGGTCGAGGGCTTCCAGGACTTCGGTCTGCCGGCGTTCGAGGGCATCGACGTCGAAGTTTCGAATTAGGTCGTGGAACATCTGGTGCCAGTTGATCTCGGCATCCAGGTGCATGAAGACGGACCCCAGGCCGATGGCGGCACGGTCCATGAGCACGAACTCGCGCGGGGGACGTACGCCGCCGAGGCGGCGCAGCTCCTTGTGCACCTCGCCGGCCACCTTGGCGCCGTAGAGGCTGCCGTTGTCGCCCATGATTTTCTGCGGCCTGTCCTCCAGGAGCGGCGCATAGAGGAAGGCGGCCCAGAGATTGAGGGCCGCCAGCAGGTCCTTGCTCAGGCTGGTGAAGCCCCAGGTGCGGTAGGCTTCCACCGCCAGCTCCGGGTCGTCGCGCTCGAGGGCGAAGTAGAGGTTGATGACCCCTTTTACGAACTTCGGCTGGAACACGCGGATGCAGCCGAAGTCCAGCAGGTTCACCTTGCCGTCCGGTCGGATGGTGTAGTTCCCGAGATGCGGGTCGCCGTGGATGATGCCGTAGTAGTAGAAGGGCACGTACCAGCAGCGGAACATGTTCATGGCCACGGCGTTGCGCTGCTTCGCCGACTTGCTCTGCTTCGCGAAGTCGAGCAGCGGCTGGCCTTCCAGCCACGTCATGGTGAGCAGGCGCCGGGTCGAGAGTTCCGGCAGCAGGTCGGCGACCTGCACGCCCTTTTCGTCGCGCAGCAGGTACTGGTAGAGCCGCATGTGGCGACCTTCGCGCTCGTAGTCGAGTTCCTCGCGCAGGCGCTCGGCCAGCTCGTGGTAGATGTTCGAGGGGTCGATCGCGCGGTCGTAGCGCCGGTAGATGCCGAAGAGGATCTTCAGCTGCTGCAGGTCGGCCTCGACGGCTGACAGCATGTCCGGGTACTGCAGCTTGCAGGCAAGCTCGCGGCCGTCGAGATGGACGGCGCGGTGCACCTGACCGAGCGAGGCGGCCGCCGCGGCCTCGTGCTCGAAGGACTTGAACTGCTTCTCCCAGCCGGCGCCCAACTCGCTGCGCATGCGACGCTTCACGAAGGGCCAGCCCATCGGAGGCGCGTTGGACTGCAGCTGGCGCAGCTCCTCGGCATACTCGCGCGGCAGGGCGTCGGGAATGGTGGCGAGAATCTGCGCCGCCTTCATCAGCGGACCTTTCAGCCCACCGAGCGCCAGCTTCAGGTCCGAGGAGTGCTTGCCCCGGTCGAGGCCGATGCCGAGATAGCGCGCGCCGACCACCTGGGCGGCGAGGCCGCCAACGGAGGAGCCGACCTTGGCGTAGCGTCTGACACGGCCAGAAAGGCGCGAGTCGCCCTCGTTGCTATAGTCCTTGTGGCCGGTTTCCGGCTTTTCGCTGTCGTGCTGGGACATGGCCTAGAAGGTGGGCGCGAGGAGCACGGATGTCCAGAGGCCGAATCGGCGCCGAACCTAGTCCATCTCCTCCAACTCGGCGATGAGGCTCTCGACCACGCCGAGGCCGCGCTGCCAGAAGGTCGGATCCGAAGCATCCAGCCCGAAGGGTGCCAGCAGCTCTTTGTGGCGCTTGCTGCCGCCGGCACGCAGCATGTTCAGGTATTTCTCGGCGAAGCCCGCCGAGGCATCCTCGTAAACCGCGTAGAGCGAATTCACCAGGCAATCGCCGAAGGCATAGGCGTAGACGTAGAAGGGCACGTGGATGAAGTGCGGGATGTAGGCCCAGCAGTAACGGTAGTCGTCGTCGAAGGCGATCGCCGGGCCGAGGCTCTCGCGTTGGGTTTCCAGCCAGATCTCGCCGAGACGCTCGGCCAGCAGTTCACCCTCGCGACGCTCGGCATGGACGCGGACCTCGAACTGGTGCATGGCGATCTGCCGCACCATGGTGTTCAGCATGTCCTCCACCTTGGAGGCCAGCATGACCTTGCGCCGCTTCGGGTCCTTCTCCGCCCTCAGCAGGGCCTGGAAGGTCAACATCTCGCCGAACACCGAGGCGGTCTCCGCCAGAGTCAGCGGGGTGTCCGCCATCAGATGGCCCTGGGGACCGGCCAGCACCTGGTGGACGCCGTGGCCAAGCTCGTGCGCCAGGGTCATGACGTCGCGGGCACGGCCCTGGTAGTTCAACAGCAGGTAGGGATGCGCCGAGGGCACCGTCGGGTGGGCGAAGGCGCCCGGGGCCTTGCCCGGGCGCACCGGCGCGTCGATCCAGGAGAGATCGAAGAACTGCTTGCCGATGGCCGCCAGCGCCGGCGAGAACTCGGCATAGGCGTCGAGCACCAGGCGGCGCGCATCCCGCCAGGCGATCACCCGGTCGTCGTCGTCCGGCAGAGGGGCGTTGCGATCCCAGTAGGGCAAGGTCGTGCCGCCGAACCACTTGGCCTTCAGCGCGTAGTAGCGATGCGCCAGGCGTGGATAGGCGTCCTGCACGGAGGTCACCAGGGCGTCGACCACCTCGTCCTCGACGAAGTTGGCGAGGTTGCGCGAGGACACCGGCCGCTGGAAGTTGCGCCACTTGTCCTCGATCTCCTTGTCCTTGGCGAGGGTGTTGGTGATCAGCGAGAAGACCCGCGCATTGTCGGCGAGCACCTTGCCGAGCGACTTGGCGGCCTCGCGGCGCGCCGCCGGGTCGCGCTCGGTCAGGCGGTTGAGGATCTCCGCCGAGGTAAGTTGCTCGCCCCGGAAGGGAAAGCGCAGGGAAGCCATGGTCTCGTCGAAGAGCCGCGTCCAGGCCGCCCGTCCGGCGACGTACTTCTCGTGCAGCAAACGCTCCATATCGTCGGAGAGCTGGTGCGGGCGCATCGCGCGCAGGTCGCGCAGCCAGGGGGCGTAGCGGGCCAGTTCGGGCGCCTCCAGTTTCTCCTGCAGTGCCACGTCGTCGAGGCGGTTGAGTTCCAGGCTGAAGAAGACGAGGTCCGTCGAGATCGTCGTGCAGCGCTCCTGCATCGACTGGAAGAAGCGGCCGACCTTGGGGTCGCTCATATCGCCGGAGTAGACCAATTGGGCGAAGCTCATGACGCGGCCGAGGACTTCCTGGATAGCCTCGTAATCGGCGATGGCGGCGCCCAGCGCCGTGCCGTCGAGGCCGGCGAGGCGGCCGGCAAAACGCTCGCGGAACGCCGTGGCCTTCTGGGCACTGGCTTCGAGATCCGCTTGCAACGCGGGCGAGTCCGGGCCGGGATAGAGATCGGCGAGATTCCAGGTCGGCAGTTCGCCGAGGGCCTCGTCGGCGACGGATTTGACGGTCAAAGCGGCACCTGCTGAAGCTGGGGGATCGGGTGGCGGATCGGAGACTGCATCTTGACCCCTTGCGATATAGGCCGCAAATACTGCTTCGCCAAGAACAAAGCCGTGACGATCGGGCCACAAAGCCCAGCGAATCAGCGGCGCAGAGAGCTCTCTGGGAGGACGCATGGATTTCAACGCTTGCCGTTCGCTGACCGCGGCCTTCTTCGACCAGGCAGCGCAGCGGCGAGATGCACCCTTCGTCTGGCATAAGCAGGACGGCCACTACCGGCCGCAGAGCTGGGCGGAGATCGCCCGCCAGGTGAAGGAACTCTCCCGCGGCCTGCGCGGCCTCGGCCTGCAGCCGGGCGACCGCGTCGTCCTGGTAGCCGAGAACCGCCCGGAATGGCTGGTCGCCGATCTGGCGATCATCGCCGCCGGGGGCGTCACGGTGCCGGCCTACATCACCGCGCTGACCAGCGACCATCGCCACGTGCTGACCGACTGCAGCGCGGTCGGAGTCATCGTCTCGACCCAGGCACTGGCCGACCGCCTGCTGCCGGCGGTGCTAGATGCGCCGGCCTGCAGGTGGGTGATCGCCATGGAGGATCTGCGCCGCAGCCGGGCCGGCGCCGTGCCGGTGCACCGCTGGGACGCGCTGCTGGAGGCCGGGCGGAATCTGCCCGACGACGTCGAGGCGGTGGCAGCCCACGCCCAGCGCAGCGACACCGCCTGCATCATCTACACCTCCGGCACCGGCGGCGTGCCGCGCGGCGTGATGCTGAGCCACGGCGCCATCCTGTGCAACTGCATGGGGGCCTATAAGCTGCTCGAGCAGCTCGGCCTCGGGCACGAGATCTTTCTCTCCTTCCTGCCGCTGTCGCACGCCTACGAGCACACCGCGGGGCAGTTCTTCCCGATGACCATCGGCGCCGAGATCTACTACGCCGAGGGTATCGACCATCTGCTGCGCAATCTCGGCGAGGCGCGCCCGACCATCATGACCGCCGTGCCGCGGCTCTACGAGACGATGCATCTGCGCATCCGCCGCGGCGTCGAGAAGCAGGGCGGCTGGAAGGCGAAGCTCTTCGACAAGGCCGTCGAACTCGGCGAGAAGCGCTACCGCAACCCCCGGAGCCTGACGCTTTGGGAGCGCCTGCAGGATTTCGTCGTGGAGCGCCTGGTGCGCGCCAAGGTCCGCCAGCGCTTCGGCGGCCGTGTGAAGGCCATCGTCTCCGGCGGCGCAGCCCTCAACTACGACATCGGCCTCTTCTTCACCGCCCTCGGCCTGCCCATCCTGCAGGGCTACGGCCAGACCGAGACGGCCCCGGTGATCTCCGTCAATCCGCCTTGGAAGGTGAAGCTGGAAACCGTTGGCCCGCCCCTCGAGGGCGTCGAGCTGAAAATCGCCGAGGACGGCGAGATCCTCGTGCGCGGCGAGCTGGTGATGACCGGCTATTGGAACGACGAGGACGCCACCTACAACGCCATTCAGGATGGCTGGCTGCACACCGGCGACATCGGCGAGCTGGATGACGACGGCTACCTGAAGATCACCGACCGCAAGAAGGACATCATCGTGTTCTCCGGCGGCGACAACGTCTCACCGGCGCGGGTCGAGGGCTTCCTCACCCTGCAGCGCGAGATCCAGCAGGCCATGGTGTTCGGCGACAAGCGGCCGCATCTGGTGGCTCTGCTGGTGCCGGACGAGGAATTCGTCGCCCAGTGGTGCCGCGGCAACGGCGGGCCGCGAGAGGTCGAGGAGCTGCGCGACGACGCCGACTTCCGCAGCGCCCTCGCCCAGGTGGTCGACCGCGTGAACGGCAATCTGTCGCCACTCGAGAAGGTGCGGCGGTTCGCCGTGCTGGCCGAACCCTTCACGGTGGAGAACGGCATGATGACGCCCACCATGAAGATCCGCCGTCACAAGATCAAGGAAGCCTACGGCGAGATCGTCGAAGCCCTCTACTGACGGTTCCCAACGCTTTCGGATGTACCCGCCGCGGCCGGACCCTTTGCCTTGCTCCTGAGACCCATTTCAGGCAAGAATTCCCAGAGTTGATCTTGGGTTCGGGGGAATCGACAGAAATGAAACGTTTGGCGCTCTTGGGTGCGCTGCTCTGCGTTGTCCTTGCGACAAGCAGCGAGCGTGCGGCGGCGCAGGTGGCGCTTAACGACACACCGGCTGTGATCAGCGGCGGCATCGGCTGGTACGACATCTACCTGCAGGACGACCAGGCCGTCGATTTCCGCCTCGAGTACCGCCACGGCGATGATTTCCTCTGGCTGAAGCCCTGGGCCGGTCTGGAGGCCACCTCCGACGGCAGCGTCTGGGGCGGCATCGGCGTGCTGATCGACATCACCTTCTTCGACAGCATCGTGCTGACTGCCAGCTTCGCGCCCGGCCTCTACGAGGACGGCGGCGGCAAGGACCTCGGCCACACCGTCGAGTTCCGCAGCCAGGTGGAGCTCGGCTATCAGTTCGAGAACCGCTCGCGCCTCTCGCTCGCCTTCAGCCACCTTTCCAACGCGCACCTAAGCGACGACAATCCCGGCACCGAGGTGCTGAACCTCTACTACCACCTGCCGCTCGAGATGCTGTTCTAGCCTGCGCTGAATCTTTCCCTGCAACCTTGTCCGCTTTGTGCCGTTGCCAATACGACTAAGGTTGGAGGGAAGACTGACCGACCACGGCCGCCTGGTCCACGCGGGGAAAATTCGCCCTGGCTCACACCCGAGGAGGTCGTGAATGTTCAAGATATTGATTCTGGTATGTTCTGCCGCTCTGGCGCCCGAGGAGTGTCAAATCAACAATGCGTCTGCCGTCATCCAAGGGCCTGATGCGCAAAACGAGGTGATGTGCGGCCTCAACGGCCAAGCCTATCTCGCCACCACAGCGATCGCCGAAAAGCGCGAAGACGAATACCTCAAGGTCAGGTGCGCGCGCACTACCATCGGCCCGACGGTCGGATGATCGGCTGTCTCATGAAAGTCTGCGCTACGCAGCGCCCGCTTCGTCCTTCGGCGGGAAGGTCGGCGGCAGGGAGCCGAGCCGCCTGGCTTCGTCCATGATGGGCACGAGGTCTTTGGAGACCAGGTCGTAGAGCTGCTGGGCGCTGTCGATCACGTAATAGACGGTCTGGAAGATATCGATGCGGTAGGGCGTGCGAAACACGGTCAGCGCATCGAAGAGTCGCCGCTCCGGCTTGTCGCTTTCCACCGCGTAGGGCGTCTCGCCGGCCGAAGAGGCGATGCCGGCGCCGTAGATGCGGGTGCCCTCTTCCGTCTCGATGAGCCCGAACTCCACGGTAAACCAGAACAGGCGCTGCATCATCCAGAGATAGGACTTGTCGAGCCTGAGCGCGGCCTCACCGTAGCCCTGCAGGAAGTCGGCGTAGGTCGGCAGGGTCAGCATCGGGCAGTGGCCGAAGATCTCGTGGAAAACGTCGGGCTCCTGCAGGTAGTCGAAGTCCTCGCGCCGCCGGATGAAAGTGGCAGCCGGGAATTTGCGCTCGGCCAGCAGGGTGAAGAAGCGCTGCGGCGAGATGAGGGCCGGCACCGGCGCGACACCGAAGCCGCTGATCTCCTCCAGACGGGCGTTGACCTCCTTCAGTTGCGGCACGCGATCGGCCGGCAGCTCCAGCAGGTCGAGCCCTTTCAGGAAAGCGTTGCAGACGCGGCCCGGCAGCAGCGCGCTTTGACGCTGGCGCAGGTCGCGCCAGACGGCGTTCTCCGCGGCGCCGTAGGAGATGATCCCGTTGGCGTCGGGGATCTTCGACTTGTAGGTGGTCGTCTTGGCCATGATCACTTTCCCTCCCCTTTCATCGGGGAAGCGTCGATCAGCATCACCGGCATCGGCCTGAATGCGAAACAGTGAAACAGTCTGGGCCGGTGCCCTTACCGAACCCTTAACCCCTTAGATGGGGCGATCAGCCCTCGGCTTTCAAGACGCCGCGGCGGATCTGGTCTTCCTCGATGGAATCGAAGAGTGCCTGGAAGTTGCCTTCGCCGAAGCCCTCATCGCCCTTGCGCTGGATCAGCTCGAAGAACACCGGGCCGATGACGTTCTTGGTGAATATCTGTAGCAGGCGCCCGCCGCCCTCGGTCGGCGCCCCGTCAATGAGGATCTTGCTGGCGGCGAGCCGCGCCAGGTCCTCGCCGTGGCCCGGCAGGCGCTGGTCGACCTGCTCGTAGTAGGTGTCGGGCACACCGGACTGGAAATCGACGCCCTTGGCCTGCAAGGCCTCCACCGATGCGAAGATGTCGTCGCAGCCGAGCGCGATGTGCTGGATGCCCTCGCCCTTGTACTGCTCGAGGTATTCGGCGATCTGCGATTTGTCGTCCGCGCTCTCGTTGATCGGGATGCGGATCTTGCCGCAGGGGCTGGTCATCGCCTTGGACTTAAGACCGGTCAGCTTACCCTCGATGTCGAAATAGCGGATCTCCCGGAAATTGAACAGGCGCTCATAGAAGTCCGCCCACTCCTTCATGCGGCCGCGGTAGACGTTGTGGGTCAGGTGATCGATGTAGGTGAGGCCGGCGCCCTTGGGATGCTGGTCGGCACCGGCGATCGCCTTGAAGTCCACGTCGTAGATCGAGCCGTTGTCGCCGTAGCGGTCGACAAGGTAGATCAGCGAATCGCCGATGCCCTTGATCGCCGGGATGTTCAGCTCCATTGGGCCAGCCGTCGATTCGACCACCCAGGCGCCCATCTCCCGCGCGCGCCGGCAGGCAGCGGCCGCGTCTTTCACCCGGAAGGCGATGGCGCAGACCGAGGGGCCGTGCAGCAGGGTGAAAGCCTGCGGGAAGCCCTCGCGCTCGGCGTTGAGGATGAAGTTCACATCGCCCTGGCGGTAGAGCGTCACATCCTTGGAGCGATGCCGCGCGATGGCGGTGAAACCCATGGTCTCGAAGAGGCGCCCGAGTTCCTCCGGCTGCGGCGAGGTGAATTCGACGAACTCGAAGCCATCGGTCTGCATGGGATTTTCCCAGAGACCGCCAGCGTTGCTGTCAGAGGTTCCGCTCAGCGATTTTGCAGCGTCCGACATGCGTTATAGCCCTTCGCTCTCGCGGCGCCGCCTAGCTGGCCGGGCCGTGTCTTGCCACGTCGTAGGCCATCCTTGTCTGTTCGACCTGTAGAGCTTTGACATGTAACCATCAACTGGACCGACCCCGGAAAGGTTCAAGGACGACCGGGCGCCACGGACGGCCCGAAGGCGCCGCTGACGGTGATGGTACGGCGCAGCCCGCCCCGCCCGCAATGCCCGCATGCCGTGTTGCAATGCAGCAGAAGGACTTCTGTCCCGGCGTCCCGCGTTATTCTTTCGTGTGGGCGGCATTGGGCCTTACGATGTGATTCGCCGTGCCGCAAGATTTGACGTTTCCTTGCTTTTTGCGGAGTAATCGCTTTGCGAAATTGTTAAATAGGTCAACGTAGATTACCTTTTTACTTGGCACAGACGGCTCAACCTTGCCTTGAGCCTCTTGCGGCGCGCCGTAACAGCAAGCGGGATTTCCGACGATGGCTTTGCAGGCGGTCTCCCTCGACGACAAATACGCCCTCGACCGCGGGCGGGTGTTCCTCACCGGCACCCAGGCACTGGTGCGCCTGCCGATGATGCAGCGCCAGCGCGACTTCGCCGCCGGCCTCAACACGGCCGCCTTCGTTACCGGCTACCGCGGCTCGCCGCTCGGCGGCGTAGACCAGCAGATGGCCCGCGCGCGCCAGTTCCTGCAGAAACACCACGTCCACTTCCAGGCCGGGGTGAACGAGGACCTCGCCGCCACTGCCATCTGGGGCACCCAGCAGCTCGACCTCTTCGGCGACTCCAACTACGACGGCGTATTCTCCATGTGGTATGCCAAGGGCCCGGGCGTCGACCGCTCCGGCGACGTGCTGCGCCACGGCAACATGGCCGGCACCTCCAAGCACGGCGGCGTTCTGCTGCTGGCCGGCGACGACCACACCGCCAAGTCCTCCACCACCGCCCACCAGTGCGAGCTGACCTTCAAGGACCTGATGATCCCGGTGCTCAATCCCGCCGGCGTGCAGGAGTTCCTCGACCTCGGCCTCTACGGCTGGGCGATGAGCCGCTTTTCCGGCTGCTGGGTCGGCTTCAAGACCATCGGCGAGACGGTCGAGACCTCGGCCAGCGTCGACCTCGACCCGGCGCGCAGCCACGTCGTCCTGCCGGAGGACTTCGAGATGCCGCCGGGCGGCCTTCACATCCGCTGGCCGGACACGCCGCTGGAGCAGGAGGAGCGCCTGCACCGCCACAAGGTCTACGCCGCTCTCGCCTTCGCCCGCGCAAACAAGCTGGATCGCATGGTGATCGGCGACAACGAGCGACGCTTCGGCATCGTCACCGCCGGCAAAGCCTATCTCGACGTACGCCAGGCACTCGACGACCTCGGCATCGACGAGGCACGCGCCAAGCAGATCGGCCTTTCTGTATACAAGGTCGGCATGTCCTGGCCGCTGGAGCGCGAGGGCATCCGCCGCTTCGCCGAAGGCCTGGAAGAGATCCTGGTGGTCGAGGAAAAGCGCGCCGTCATCGAGAATCAGATAAAGGAGCAGCTCTACAACTGGCGTGCCGACGTGCGCCCCCGCGTGATCGGCAAGTTCGACGACGAGGGCGAGTGGGCGCTACCGTCGATTGGCGAGCTGACGCCGGCGCGCATCGCGCGCACCATCGCCAAGCGCATCGCCCGCTTCCATTCCAGCGACGATATCGCGCAGCGCCTGCGCTTCCTGGCCGAGAAGGAAACGGCCATGGAGGCCGGCAGGGCGCCGATGGCCCGGGTGCCCTACTTCTGCTCCGGCTGCCCGCACAACACCTCCACCCAGGTGCCCGAGGGCAGCCGCGCGCTGGCCGGCATCGGCTGCCACTACATGGTTCAGTGGATGGACCGCCACACCGACACCTTCACCCAGATGGGCGGCGAAGGTGTGCCGTGGATCGGCCAGGCGCCCTTTTCCAAGACCACGCACGTCTTCGCCAACCTGGGCGACGGCACCTACTTCCACTCCGGCATCCTGGCGATCCGCGCCGCCATCGGCGCCGGCGTCAACATCACCTACAAGATCCTCTACAACGACGCCGTGGCGATGACCGGCGGGCAGGCCGTCGACGGCCCGCTCGACCCGGCCATGATCACCCGCCAGGTCGCCGCCGAGGGCGTGCAGCGCATCGTGGTGGTGAGCGACGAGCCGGAGAAGTATCCGTCCGGCATCGACTGGGCGCCGGGCGTCACCGTCGAGCACCGCGACCACCTCGACCGCGTGCAGAAGGAGCTGCGCAAGACCGAAGGCGTCACTGTGCTGCTGTACGACCAGACCTGCGCGGCGGAAAAGCGTCGCCGCCGCAAGCGCGGTCGCTATCCGGATCCGCCCAAGCGTGTCTTCATCAACGAACTGGTCTGCGAGGGCTGCGGCGACTGCTCGGTGCAGTCCAACTGCGTCTCCGTGGTGCCGGTCGAAACCGAATTCGGGCGCAAGCGCGCCATCGACCAGTCCTCCTGCAACAAGGACTACTCCTGCCTGAAGGGCTTCTGCCCGAGCTTCGTCACCGTCCACGGTGGCGAGATCCGCAAGCAGCGGAAGGCCGAGGCCGGCGGGGTTGGGGCCGACGACGTCCCCGTCTGGGCCGCCCTGCCGGCGCCGCCGATTCCCGCCCTGGAGAAGCCCTACGGCATCGTCATCACCGGCGTCGGCGGCACCGGCGTAGTCACCATCGGCGCGCTGCTCGGCATGGCCGCGCACCTGGAAGGCCGCGGCTGCTCGGTACTCGACATGGCCGGCCTGGCGCAGAAGGGCGGCGCTGTGGTCAGCCACGTGCGCCTTGCCCCGCGCCCCGAGGACATCCACGCCGTGCGCATCTCGGCCGGCAGCGCCAGGCTGCTGCTCGGCTGCGACCTCGTCGTGGCCGCCGGCTACGATGCGCTCTCCAAGGTGACCACCGCCAGCACCCGCGCCGTCATCAACCGTCACCAGGTCATGACCGGCGATTTCACCCGCGCGCCGGACCTCGTCTTCCCCGGCAGCGAGATGGAACGCCTGATCGCCGAAACTGCCGGGCCGGGCCAGACCGACTTCCTCGACGCCACCCGCATCGCCACCGCGCTGCTCGGCGATTCCATCGCCACCAACCTCTTCATGCTGGGCTACGCCTGGCAGAAGGGCCTGATCCCGCTGTCGTTCGCGGCGATCGAACGCGCCATCGAACTGAACGGCGTCGCCGTCGAGACCTCCAAGCGCACCTTCTCCTGGGGCCGGCTCGCTGCGCACAACATCGCGGCCGTGGAGGCCGCGGCCAAGCCGACGCTGCGCAGCGAGAAGCCGGTGGCGCGCACCCTGCCGGAGATCACAGCCAAGCGCGTCGACCTGCTCACGGCTTACCAGAATGCGGCCTACGCCGAGCGCTATCGCGCCTTCGTCGACAAGGTCGCGCGCCGCGGGATCCGCGTCGTCGACCTCATGGAGCCGGACGTGTTTCGCGCGCGCCTGGATGCCGCGCTGCCGCGCATCGGCCACATGGTGGCGCACCACCGAGGCGCCGATGAAGAGCTCGACGCGGCGATCGCGGAGGCGACCGACGCCGACCGCATTGCCGAGGCGT
>WHTV01000103.1 GCA_009377535.1 Kiloniellaceae bacterium | reverse complement strand
CATCATGACAACGATAAAGCAGGTGCTCGATAGAAAAGGGCACGGCGTCTTGACCGTCCAACCGGAAGACACCGTCCTTCATGCCCTCGAGCAGATGGCGAGCCAGAACGTCGGCGCCGTGATTGTCACGGAGAATGATGCGCCGATCGGCATCTTCACGGAACGGGACTACGCCCGGAGTGTCATCCTGAAAGGAAGGTCGTCGCCGACCACCCCGGTCCGCGACGTCATGAGTGGAGAGGTGGTCTTCGTGCGGCTCGAGCAGACGGTGGACGAGTGCATGGGCATTATGAGCAACAAGCGGTTCCGCCATATGCCGGTCCTGCAAGACGGGAAGCTGGTCGGCATTGTGTCCATCGGCGACCTGGTCAAGACCATTATCGACCAGCAGGAGTTCACTATCGAACAGCTCAAGGGCTACATCGTGGGAAACGGCTGAGGCAATTGCCCCGTGAACTGGGAGATTTGGGCACGGAAGCTACCGCTCCGCCCAGGCAATCTCCAGGATCAGCTTGCGGATGAGGGCGTCGACGAATTCGGCCTCCTGCTCGACGACGATGGCGAAGGCGCCCATGCCGCCGATGACGTCGCGGCGGAAGTGGTCGACCAGGGCCTCGCCGCCGGGCCCGGTCATGCCGCCGCTGCGGTAGTGCAGGGCGAGGCCGTTGATGACGATGCCGGCGCCCACCGCCAGCTCGCGCGCCAGCGGCAGCGGCATGCCGCCGCGCTGGCCGGCGTCGCCGGAGACGTCGATCACCTTGCGGACACTGTCGAAGCCGTTGCCCTCGATCCACTTGTGGCAGAAGGCGATGGCGTTGCTGATGGAGTTCCAGCCGAAGGCGCGGCGCGGCGCGCTGACCACGGCGTCGGCGAAGGCCCCAGCGGAGTCCGCGCCGTCGATCAGCGTCCAGTCGACGATGGGGTGCATGGACTCCGGACCGCCCCACTCCATGAGGGCGATGGCGACGCGGCGCTCGAAGCCGGAGGTCATGATGCCGACCACGTCCGGGTGGCTCAACGCCTGGGCGTAGGCCTGGCGCTGGAAGGCGAACTCGTCCTCCTGGATCGAGCCGGAGCCGTCGACGGCGAGGCAGAGCTCGAGGTCGACCTTCGTTCGCGTGCCCTCCTGGGCGAGCGCGGGGCCGGCAGCGAGCAGGACACCGAGCGCCAGGAGCGGCAGCCGAACAAACTTCTTCACAATCACCCGCCCCCCTGTGCACAGCGATGGTTCGCTTCACGATATAGGCCTCGCGGTGATGGCGACCAGTCGAGCTAGGTCGGCTCGGCGTCGGGCTGGGCTGCTGCGGCGGCCGCCTGGAAGGCGGGCAGGGCTGCCGCCGCCGCGTCGATTTCGGTCAGGCGCTCGAGGCCAGCGAGATCGAGGCCCCAGCGGCGGGCATTGTAGAGCTGCGGGATGAGGCAGAGGTCGGCGAGGCTCGGCGCGTCGCCGAAGCTGAAACGGCCCGTGCTGTCGATCGAGTGCAGGTAGGCTTCGAGCCCCGCCCGCATCCAATGGCGCATCCAGGCGATGGCCTCCTCCGGTGAGTGTCCAAGGCGCCCTTTCAGGTACTCGGTCACGCGCAGGTTGTTGAGCGGGTGTATGTCGCAGGCGATGAGCAGCGCCGCCGCGCGCACCTGCGCCCGGCGCGGCGACTCCTTCGGCAGCAGCGCCGGCAGGGGATGGGTCTCTTCCAGGTACTCGATGATCGCCATTGACTGGCTCAACACCCTGCCGTCGTCGAGTTGCAGGGCCGGCACCACGGCGTTGGGATTGATCCCCAGGAAGGCATCGTTGCGCTGCTCGCCGCGCACCAGGTGCACCGGCGCACTCTCGTAGGCGAGGTTCTTCAGGTTGAGGGCGATCCGCACGCGCCAGACGGCCGAGCTGCGCCAGTAGGTGTAGAGCTTCATCGCCACCTCCCTTGCTGCGGCAGAGATTGTAGTCGGTCTGCTTCGTCGCTAGAAGCAGCGAGGTTCCTCTGTCACCGAGGTCCGGTGCTGCGGCTAGCATGAGCGCCACGAACCGGAAATCGGCTCGCGGCAGGCCTACGGCGCCGCCATCTCCGCCTGACGCCGCTCACGCGGTCTCGGGCAGCAGTTCCTGCACCACCTCGAAGCCCTCGAACTCCGGATGGGCGAGGTAGAGGCCGCTGTTGTCGCCGGCATTGCGATGCGCCGCGCGGAAGGCTTCCGACTTCGTCCAGGCCTCGAAGGCACCGGCCGAGGCCCAGACCGTGTGGGAGGAGTAGAGCGTATGGTCGTCGCGCTGCGGGCCCTTCAGCAGGCTGAAGGCCTGGAAGCCGGGCACCTCCTTCAGGTGCGTGTCGCGCTTCTTCCAGACGTCTTCAAAGGCGCTTTCCTGGCCGTGCTTCACCTTGAAGCGGTTCATGGCGATGAACATGGATTTTCCTCGAATGGCAACGATGGAACGGGCGCCATGATGGCGGTCGGCCAAGGTGACCGCAAGGTTTTTGCGAATGATTCTTAAGTGGGGCCGCCGCCGGGGCCCTTTGCCCACTACGGAGCATCGCCGCCGATATTGCCGTGGGAGGCGCGGATCTTGAGGACCTGCACCTGCTCGGGCAGCTCGATCAGAAATTCGGAATCGCGCTCCAGATGGTGAATGCGCGTGGGATCACCGCCGGTGAAACGAGACATGGCATCGATGCTCTCCCAATAGGAGATCGTCATGAATATTGTCTCTTGATCGCGATCCTCCCGGAAGGTCTGAACCCCCATGGCTTTTTGGATCAACGGCTTGATTCCGGCTTCGTAGTTGTAGGCCTCGTATTCGTCTGCCCGTTCCGGCTTGGTGCGGCCGCGCCAGATCCGGGCAATGGTCGGACGCCTGGAATTGTCACTCATGGCTTGCTCCCTGGGGATGGACAAATAGGGGTTCTCGCTTTGGGGTGAAGTTAGCAGGCCCGGTGGCTATGCCGACCGTGGGGCGTCACAGGGCATCGTCGGAAACCTTCAAGAGCGGAGAAGACAAAAGAACTCTGGAAACGGCGGCCATATAATCATCCCGCGAATAAGCTGGAGCCTCTCTCGAGTGTTCGCGATCGGAGTGCAGGGGCTGACGCTGTCGTTGCTGGCGGAACGTCGGATCATTGTGTTTGTTCCGCCGGGCCGGAAGCCAACCGGCCAGGACACCCCAGGTTCGGCAGACCTCGGCCCCGGCACCGTCAGTCCGGGTCCCGCCAGTACCGCCCTACGGGGCGGCGAACTTGACAGCGAGGGCAGCCGGAGGATGAATGCCCGTCTTGCCGGCCGGTTTGGCGGGCTGCGGCCTTTGTCTCCTGGCCTGTCCGGCTCATATCACCAAAGGATGAGTTGCTCGGCTACGGGAGAGTCCTATGTCAGACGCAAGAAAAGCACGCGCCGTCGGATTCAATCACATCGCGCTTGAGGTCGGCGATATCGACCAGGCGCTGGCGTTCTATGGCCGCCTGTTCGACTACAAACTGCGCAGCCGGAGCGACACCTCCGCCTTCATCGATCTGGGGGATCAGTTCCTGGCGCTTCAGCAGGGTCGCACCCAGGGCCCCGACGAGGGGCGCCACTTCGGCCTGGTGGTCGATGACAAGGAGGCGGTCCGCCAGGCCCTCGCGGCGGCGGGCATCGAGCCGCTGCCCGGCCCTTTCCTCGATTTTCTCGATCCCTGGGGCAACCGGGTCGAGATCATCGGCTACACCAATATCCAGTTCACCAAAGCACCGCACGTGCTGCGCGGCATGGGCTTGGCAGAGCTGGCCAAGAACGAGCAGGCGATCAAGGAGCTGACCGAGAAGGGCATGGCGCCGGATTGATCGTCCGGGCCAGGTCCACGCGGCCGAGCACGGGCGCGGGCCTCATCCGCCGAGCCGACAATAGATTTGAGCTTGGTCGCTCGAGATTCTATAGTGCCGCCACCTGAAAGCCCGCCGGGCGGACGACCTGGCGGGCTTTCCCACGCCCGCCCCAAGGCCCCCTCAATCATTCCGCGCCGGATATCTCGCCGCGCCGCGGGGCGGCGACCGCACGATCACACGGAGAATCATCATGGCCCGGAAGAAAGCCGTCGCAAACACGGGCTTCGTCCTGTTCGACGTGCTCTACGACGACGATACGCGCAGCTCGAACCGCAAGGTTCCGGCTGCCGAGCTCGGTGGTCTCGACGGCGACGAGCCCGCCCGCACCTTTTTGGAGGAGCAGGAAAGCAAGATCGCCCAGGCCTCCGGCCGCCCCCGGGCGAAGATCAAGTCCGTCGTCCGTTCGGGTAAGAAATAGGCCGTCCACCGCGACCGGCCGTCCTACGGTTCAAACCTGCGTCAATCCTTTTGCGTCGCCTTGGCGGCCTTGCGCAGATCGGCGAGGCGACTGACCCTGCAGTTCCACCCCGTGTTCCGTCCGCCTTCAGGCGGTTTTCTTAGGTAGGATCTGCGGAAGGGATTCTTCGAGCGTGCGCGGCGCGATCTGGAGACTGGCAAAGCCGGACACCTTGCCGGAGACGACGTTGTCTCTGCGCATGAGTTCCACCTGATTGCGCGTGATCGGGGGCTGCGGCAGCCGCTCGGCAAAGGTGGCAAGGCCATGCCAGACGCCGAAGGGGAGCGGCACGAAGAGGGTCCGGGCTTCCAGATGCCGCCTCAGCACCTTCAGAAACTCCAGATAGGTGTAGATTCTGGGTCCTCCCAGCTCATAGACCGGGGCGGGTGTCGCGACATCGAAGGTCTGCGCTACGGCTTCGGCGACGTTTTCGACGTGGGGAGGTTGCAGACGGGTCTCGCCGGAACCAAAAAGGGCAAAGACCGGGAGCCGCCGCAGCAGACGAGAGATCGGGACGACCAGGGCGTCATCCGGCCCGTACATCGCGGCGGGGCGGATGACCGAGGCGTTGGGAAAGGCCTGCCGGACGACTTCCTCCCCCCGGCCGCGGCACGCGATGTAGGGCGAGGTGGAGTTCGGGTCGGAGCCGATGCCGGAGACGTGGGCTAGGCGTTCGACGGCAGCCTTGCTGGCATGGCGGGCCAAGCGCTCGGCCGCTTCGACGTGCACGGAATGAAAGCTCTGGCCGTCGCGCTCGACATAGAGGCTGACGGCGTTGACCACGCCGAACGATCCTTGCACGGCGGCCGCCACCGAGCGGTCGTCGTTTATGTCCGCTTCGACTCCCTGGACAAGATCGCTGGCGTCCTGTGGCGGATGCCGGCTTGCCACCTGCACCGCGAAGCCGCGCGCCACGAGCGCGCTGGCGATGCGGCGCCCGAGGAACCCGGTGCCGCCGAAGACGGTGACTCTCCTGGCCAAGGTCGCCAATTCTTGAGTTTCCCGCCAGCCATTCCGGTGCGAGTGGTGCCTTCCTAGCAGAAGCAACCCCGACCGGGCCGCTTCAGTTCCGCGGCGCGAGGCGCGGGCCAGCCCCGGCCGAGGGCCGACCGGGCAGGGAACGTTCGACGCCGAGGGCGGTTATGCAGGAGTTCCCAAGCGAAGGACTGGTCGGTCGGGAGGCGAACGTGGATCTACCAGGCAAAGACGGCTGCTGCTGGACTGCAACTGCCCCGGAGACCTCTTATCCCGCTCTCTCGGGCAAGCAGCGGGTCGAGGTCGCCATCGTCGGCGGTGGTATCGCAGGGCTGAGCGCGGCGCTGCCGCTCGCCGAAGCGGGTTGCAGCGTTGCCGTTCTCGAGGCCCTTCGGGTCGGTCGCCAGGTGACCGGGCGCTCTACGGCCAAGGTGACGACGCAGCACGCGCTGATCTACGACCATTTGATCGAAACGCTCGGCCGCGAGACAGCAGCGCTTTATGCAGAGGCCAACAAGGCCGGCATGGCGCGGATCCTGGACTGGATCGATGCCCACGGGATCGACTGCGATCTGGAGCGGAAGTCGGCCTATGTCTATATCGACCCGGAGCGCGATCGCCTGGAAGATCTCAACCGGGAGACTGAGGCGGCCCTCAGCTTCGGCCTGCCGGCCGACGTCGTGGACCGCGCTCCGCTTCCCTTTGCCACCGGCGGCGCCGTGCGTTTCACCGAGCAGGCCCAGTTCAATCCGGCGCGCTACCTCATAGGGCTCGCCGGTGCCGTCGCGGCCGCGGGTGGCACCCTCTACGAGAGCTCCCGCATCGTGGCGCTGGAACAGAGCGGGCGCTGGACCCTTTCGACCGGCTCGGCCGAAGTCGAGGCGGATCACGTCCTGCTGACCACCAACCTGCCGATCGGCGGGCCGGACGACTATAGCCAGCGCACGCAGCCGCGCTATCACGTCGCCATGGCCTTCCGTATCGATCCTGCGAAGGCTCCCGACGGGATGTTCATCGCAGCAGAGGATCCCGTGCACTCGTTCCGCCAGGCGCGCGATCAGGAAGGGGACCTGCTGTTGGTGCTCGGTCCGCGCTTCAGCACAGGCCAGGAGGGCGACGTCGCTAGCCACTTCAGGGAACTCGAGCAGTGGACGCGGATCCGTTTCGAGGTTGGCGCGGCCGCTTGGCGCTGGGCGAACGAGGACTATGACACCGCCTCGCGGATCCCCTTCGTCGGGGAACCCTTCGCGGAGGCGAAGGGGCTCCATATCGCCACAGGATTCAACGGCTGGGGGATCACCAACGGCACGGCGGCGGGCTTGCTGCTCGCCGATGAGGTCCTCGCCCGCCCGAATCCCTGGTCCGCGCTCTACACGCCGGACCGCAAGTCTCCCGATGATTTTCACCAGAGCGGCAAGACCCAATCGAAGGTCGCGAGCATCGACGAGATCCCTCGAGGCAGCGGCGGCGTGATCGAAAAGGGCGAGGAGAAGCTGGCAGTGTGGCGGGACGACGACGGCGCCATGCACGCCTTCTCCGCGACCTGCCCCCACAAGGGCTGTACTGTCACCTGGAACAATGCCGTCAGCACCTGGGACTGCCCCTGTCACGGCTCGATCTTTGCTGCCGGCGGCTCGGTGCTGCACGGCCCTGCCGTGAAGCCGCTCGAGCCGCGGCGCCTGCCCAGTTGACTGCGACAGCGGATAGTGGTCGCGAGGTCCGCCGGTGACAAGCACCTCCCTCCAAGCGACCGCTGCGGAAGACTTGGCGATACGCCGCCGCCGCCGGGGCCGCGGATTCGAGTACCTCGATGCGCAAGGCAAGCGGCTGACCGATGCCGCTGCCCTCGAGCGCATAAGATCCCTCGCCATACCGCCGGCCTATCGGGAGGTCAGGATCGCCTGCGAGGCGGAGGCGCACCTGCAGGCGATCGGCCGCGACGATGCCGGGCGCCTGCAGTACCGCTACCACCCGGGCTGGGAAAAGGTGAGGGCGAAGCGTAAGGACAGGCAAATCGAAAGGCTCTGCCGGGCGCTCCCCAAGATCCGCGGCCGCATTGCCCGTGACCTGCGGGGCAAGGCGCTGTCGCGCGACAGGGTCCTGGCGGCGGTGGTGATGCTGATAGACAAGACCCATATCCGGATCGGCTGCGAGGGCTACGTTCACTCCGGGCGCAGCCGGGGGGCGGCCACGCTGACGAAGCGGAATGCCGCCTGCGACGGAGATCGCATCTGCCTCAGGTTCACCGGCAAGGGCGGGCGGAACGTCGCTTGCGAGGTGAAGTCCGCTCCGCTCGGACGTGTCCTTGCGCAGCTTTCCACGCTGCCGGGCCGGCGCCTGTTCCAGTATCGGGACAGCGGTGGCCACCGGCGCCGGGTGACGGCGGCGGAAGTGAACGACTATCTGCAGGAGGTTGCCGGTGCAGCGGTCACCGCCAAGGACTTTCGCACACTCGCCGCCTCCGCCGCAGCAGCGGATATGCTCGCCCGAGTGCGGCCGGCGGAATCTGTCCGCGCGCGGCGAACGCAGATCGCGGAGGCAGTGGAAGCGATAGCCGACATGCTGGGAAACACCCCAGCCGTCGCTCGCAAGAGCTACGTGCTTCCCTGCGTGACGGAGGCCTTTCTCAGCGGCAAGCTGCAGCGGAGGCGCCGCAAATCCAAGGCGGGGCTATCGAAGAGTGAGGCGCTGATCGGCCGCCTGCTCGAATAGCGCAGCGCGGTGGCGCGCTCTCAGCTCTCGGCGAAGGCCGTCTGCAGCGCCGCCACACGCTCCTGCAAGGCTGCTGACTCGTAGGGCACTGCCGGGCGGGCGCCCCAGACCGGGCCGGGCCAGGCGGGGTCGGTCCTGAAGCGGGCGATGACGTGGATGTGAAGCTGCGCCACCATGTTGCCGAGCGCGCCGACGTTGATCTTGTCGGCCGAGAAATTAGATTGAAGGACGCGGGAGGCGCGGCAAATCTCCTCGGTCAGTTGCGGCCGCTCGGCGGCGTCGAGGTCGTGGATCTCCTTGAGGTGCGGGCGGCGCGGCACCAGGATGAGCCAGGGATAGCCGGCATCGTTCATCAGCAACACCCGGCAGAGCGTCCAGTCGGCCAGCGTGATACAGTCAGCCGCCAGGCGTTCGTGCAGGACAAAGTCGCCAACGTTTTCCATCTGGTCGGTCATCTTCATGGCAGCTGTGGGACCCGTATTCCGGCTCAAGGTAACGTTGTGGGCCCTGAAAACAAAGCGGGCCGCAAAAGCGGCGGCCCGAATCCTGCGGGCTGCTGCGGTGCTGCCCCTCCTGCTGGCGGTGACGCTGCCGGCCGCCGCCGATCCCGGCCTCGTGCTGCCCTGGCCGGACGCGGAGGCCGAGAGCCGTTCAGGCGGCGAAGACGTCACCTTTGCCAGCCAAAGCCCCTTTGCCCTTACCAATGTCGGCAACGGCGACGGGCAAGCCCCTGAGACCGAAGGACGCGGGCGCCTCTACCTGCCACCGGGCGCGTCGGCTGCGGTGCCGGTGCCGGCGGTGGTCATCCTCCACGGGGCCTCCGGCGTGCAGTCGGTGCGCGAGCTGACTTATGCCCGGCAGTTCGCCGCGCGCGGCGTCGCGGCCCTGGTGGTCGACGTCTTCGGCGCGCGCCGCGACCGGGCGACCGGCTTCATAAACCGCCTGCTGGAGATCACCGAGGCGATGTTCCTGGCCGATGCCTATGCCGGCTTGCAGTACCTCGCCGGGCGTCCGGAGATCGACGCCGAACGCATCGCCCTCATCGGCTTCTCCTACGGCGGCATGGTCAGCATCTACGCGGCCTTCGCCCAGGTGGCTGAGCGCTATGCGCCGGAGGGGCTGCGCTTTGCCGCCCATGTCGCCTTCTATGCGCCCTGCATCGCCGAGTTCGAGGACAGCAGGGCGACGGGGGCGCCGCTGCTGATGCTCTACGGCGGCCGCGATGCCATCGTCGACCCGCAACGCTGTGCGCGGGTCGCCGCCCAGATCGAGAATGGCGGCGGCTCGGTGGAGACCGTGGTCTATCCGGAGGCCGTGCACCAGTGGGACGGCCGCTTTTCCAGCGAGCGGGAGATCGGCCGCAACCTGGCGGGCTGCCGCTTTGTCGTCGACCGCGACGGCACCGTGCGCGATAAGGGGCTGTGGCTGCCGATGTCCAGCGTGTTCCTCCGCAAGGTCATCCTCGGCCTCTGTGCCGACAGCGAAGGCTACCTGATCGGGCGCAACGACGCCGTACGGGCGCGCTCCAACCGCGCTCTGGGTCGCTTTCTGGAGCAGGCGCTGCTCGGCCGGGGAAGCTGACCCCGGATCGGCAGAAGGAACGGACGGAGCGAGCGGACCATGGCAGCTGTGAAACCCGAATCCTGGCTCAAGGTCACCGCGCGCGGGCTCTATTGCGAGCCGGGCGACTTCTACGTCGATCCGCACCGCCCCGTCGGCCGTGCGGTGGTGACCCACGGTCACGGCGACCACGCACGGCCCGGCAATCGCGCCGTGCTGGCGACGCCGGAGACCCTGGCCATCATGCGCAAGCGCTATGGCGTCGACGCTGGTGGCAAGCTGGACCCGCTGATCTACGGCGAGCGGCGGGAGATCGGCGGCGTCGCGGTGAGCTTCCGGCCGGCCGGCCACGTGCTGGGCAGCGCCCAGGTGGTGCTGGAGTGGCAGGGCTGCCGCATCGTCGTCTCCGGCGACTACAAGCGGCGCCCCGACCCGACCTGTACGCCCTTCGAGGTCTGCCCCTGCGACGTCTTCGTCACCGAGGCGACCTTCGGCCTGCCGGTGTTCCGCCATCCGCCCGACAGCGCGGAGATCGCCAAGCTGCTGACCGCGCAGGCGCAGTTCCCCGAAAGAACGATGCTGGTCGGGGTCTACGCCCTCGGCAAGGCGCAGCGGGTCATCGCACTGCTGCGCCGCGCGGGCTACGACCGGCCGATCTACATCCACGGCGCGCTGCAAGGGCTCTGCGACCTCTACCGCGATTTCGGCGTCGATCTGGGCGAGCTGCGGCCCGCGACCGGCGCCGCCAAGAAGGCGCTGGCGGGGGAGATCGTGCTGGCGCCGCCTTCGTCGCTGACCGACCGCTGGTCGCGGCGGCTGCCCGATCCGCTGCCCGCCATGGCCTCGGGCTGGATGCGGGTGCGCGCTCGCGCGAAGCAGCGCGGCGCCGAGCTGCCGCTCATCCTCTCAGACCACGCCGACTGGGACGAGCTGACCCAGACGATCCGCGAGGTCGGCGCGCCGGAGGTCTGGGTGACCCACGGCAACGAGGAGGCGCTGGTCCACTACGCCAAGTCCATCGGCCTGCGCGGCCGCGCGCTGGCGCTCATCGGCCGCGGCGAGGACGAGCAGGAGGACGCGACAGAAGAGGCCAAGGCATGAGGCGTTTCGCCGAGCTGCTCGATCGCCTGTCCTACACCGCGGCGCGCAACGCCAAGCTGCGCCTGCTGGTCGACTACTTCCGCTCCGCGCCCGACCCGGACCGCGGCTACGCCCTGGCGGCGCTGACCGGGCGGCTCGACTTCGCCACCGCCAAGCCGGCCATGATCCGCGGCCTGGTCGAGAGCCGCGTCGACCCGGAGCTGTTCGGCTGGTCCTACGACTACGTCGGCGACATGGCGGAAACCGTGGCACTGATCTGGCCTGCGGAACCGGGGCCCAACCGGCAGCCGGAGCTGGGGGAACTCGTCGCGCAGCTGTCGCGCGCCGGCCGCATTGAGGCGCCGCGCCTGGTCGAGGGCTGGCTCGACGCCCTGGACGCCACCGGGCGCTGGGCGCTCCTGAAGCTCATCACCGGTGGCCTGCGGGTGGGCGTTTCGGCGCGGCTCACCAAGACCGCGCTGGCGCAGCTCGGCGATGTTTCGCTGGAGGAGATCGAGGAAGTCTGGCACGGCGTGACGCCGCCCTTCCAAACGCTCTTCGCCTGGCTGGAGGGCGCGGCCGGGGTGCCGAAGATCGACCTGCGCCGCGCCTTCCGCCCACTCATGCTGGCCAATCCGCTGGACGAGGCGGAGCTTGCGAAGCTCGACCCCGCCGACTTCCGCGCCGAGTGGAAGTGGGACGGCATCCGCGTGCAGCTGGCCGCGGGCGGTGGTGAGGCGCGCCTCTTCTCGCGTTCCGGCGACGAGATTTCCTCGGCCTTTCCCGACCTCATGCAGACGGTCGACTTCGAGGCGGTGCTCGACGGCGAGTTGCTGGTGGCGCGCGCAGGGGAGATCGCACCCTTCAATGACCTGCAGCAGCGCCTCAACCGCAAGAAGGTGACGGTGAAGATGCTGGAGGACTATCCGGCGCAGCTGCGCGTCTACGACATCCTTTTCGACGGTGCCGAGGACCTGCGCGCGCTGCCCTTCGACGAACGGCGGGAACGGCTGGAGGCCTGGCACGGCGCGCTGGGTCCTTCCCGCATCGACCTCTCGCCGCTGCTGGATTTCTCAGATTGGGGGGAGCTGCAGGTGCTGCGGGAGTCCGCCCGCGAGAAGTCCATCGAGGGTCTCATGCTGAAGCGCGGCGACAGCCCCTACGTGGCGGGGCGGCCCAAGGGCCCCTGGTTCAAGTGGAAGCGCGATGCGCTGACCCTCGATACCGTGCTGATGTACGCCCAGCGCGGCCACGGCAAGCGCTCCTCGCTCTACTCCGACTATACCTTCGGAACCTGGCGGGAGGGCGACGACGGCGACGAGCTGGTGCCGGTCGGCAAGGCCTATTTCGGCTTCACCGACGAGGAGCTGCTGCAGCTCGACAGGTGGATCAGGGCCAATACCACCGAGCGCTTCGGCCCGGTGCGCGCGGTGAAGCCGGGTCTCGTCTTCGAAGTCGCCTTCGACGCCGTGCACCGCTCCAAGCGCCACAAGTCCGGCGTCGCGCTGCGCTTCCCGCGCATCCACCGCATCCGCTGGGACAAGCCGCCGCAAGAGGCCGACCGTCTGGAGAGCCTGGAGAAGCTGATCGAGGGGTAGGGGCGCCGATGCCGGATGCCGGCTTTCAATTTCTGCAAAAAATTACATATAAAATATGTTATTGACTTATATTGGACGCGTACCCACTGTATAAATATCTGGGCTGCGAAAAAAGCCCTGGTGGTTTGCGCCGCGATGCGCAGTATAAGGACGACGTGCCATCCTGCGAGTGATTATCACTTGCTGAAAATACAGGAAACATTACATAGGTTTGGCACGCTAGGGATCGGAGGAAAGGCACTTGGGGGCCGCGCGCCCACAGGCGCCTTTTTCTTGTCTGATGAAGCAAGCTGATAGGAGCTGGGTTGATGGAAGCTGCGCGGTTGATGGAGGTTGTTGAAGGTCCCGTCCTGCCGAAGTCCGTGACGGAGGAGAGCGTCCTCGCGGTGCATCACTGGACGGACGAACTCTTCACCCTGCGGGTGACGCGCCCGGCCAGCTTCCGCTTCCGCTCCGGTGAATTCGCCATGCTCGGCCTGATGGTCGAGGGACGGCCGCTGCTGCGCGCCTACTCCATGGCCAGCCCGTCGTGGGACGACGGCCTCGACTTCTTCTCCATCAAAGTGCCGGACGGTCCGCTGACCTCGCGGCTTCAGCATGTGGCGGTCGGCGACCGCCTGCTGCTCGGCCGCAAGCCGACGGGCACCCTGGTGCTCGACGCTCTGACGCCGGGCCGGCGGCTCTTCCTGCTGGGGACGGGCACCGGCATGGCGCCCTTCGCCAGCCTGATCCGCGACCCGGAGACCTACGAGCGCTACGACGAGGTGGTGCTGACCCACACCTGCCGCAACGTCGCCGACCTCGGCTACGGTGCCTCGATGGTCGACGCCCTCGGCGACGATCCCCTGGTGGGCGAAATCGCGCCCTCGAAGCTCACCTACTACGCCAGCGCGACGCGCGAGGACTTCATCCACCGCGGCCGCATCACCGACCTGATCGACAGCGGCCGGATCTTCGAGGACGTCGGCGTCGAGCCGTTGGCGCTGGAGAGCGACCGCGTGATGCTCTGCGGCAGCCAGGACATGCTGGACGACCTCAGCACCCTGCTGGAGGGCCACGGCTTCACCGAGGGCAACCACTCCGAGCCCGGCCACTACGTGATCGAGAAGGCCTTCGTCGAGAAGTAGGCTGGCGGTCTAAAGCTCGAGCTTTCTGAGATCAGCGGAGAGAACCCTCTCC
>WHTV01000102.1 GCA_009377535.1 Kiloniellaceae bacterium | reverse complement strand
CTGTCGGCAAATGCGCCTCCGTGACGCCCACCATAGTTTGAGAAATCCGGGTTAAGCGGCAGCGGACAGGGGAAGGTCTCTCAGGCGGCAGACCACCGGTGTGTGGTCGGAGGCCTTGGGCTCGCCGCGTGGGCCGCGGTCGATGTCGCAGGACTCCAGCAGGTCGGCGGCCTGGGGCGACAGCAGGAAATGGTCGATGCGCAGGCCGTGGTCGTTCTGCCAGCCGCCGCCCTGGTAATCCCAGAAGGTATAGAGGTGCGGCGCGCGGTTGAGCGCGCGAAAGGCATCGGTGAAGCCGAGGTTCAGCAGCGTGCGGAAGCGCTGGCGGCTCTCCGGCTGGGCGAGCGCGTCGCCGGCGAAGGCGCGCGGGTCGTAGACGTCCTCGTCCTGCGGGATGACGTTGTAGTCGCCGCCGAGCACGACCGGCTGCTCGCTGGCCAGCAGATCCTCGGCGTGGCGCAGCAGGCGGTCCATCCAGGCCAGCTTGTAGGCGAACTTCTCGGTCCCGATGGGATTGCCGTTGGGCAGGTAGATCGTCGCCACGCGCAGGCCGCCGATGGTGGCTTCCAGATAGCGGGCATGGTCGTCGCCGTCGCCGCCGGGCAGGCCCGCCGTCACGTCCTCCAGCGGCGCCTTGGAGAGGATGGCGACGCCGTTATAGGACTTCTGGCCGTGGACGGCGACGTTGTAGCCGAGCTCTTCGATCTCCAGGCGCGGGAAGTTGTCGTCGATGCACTTCAGCTCCTGCAGCAGGGCCACGTCCGGCTGGGCGCTCTTCAGCCAGGCCAGGACGTTGGGCAGGCGCGCCTTCACCGAATTGACGTTCCAGGTGGCAATGCTTGTCATCGCCACGACTCCTTGAACCAGGTCGCGATGGAGTTCACCGCAACGCGCCCCGGTCAGACGGCAAAGGAGGTGCCGCAGCCGCAGGAGGAGGTGGCGTTGGGGTTCTTGATCTGGAAGGAGGAGCCGCCGAGCTCTTCGACGAAGTCGACCTCGGCGCCGGCCAGCAGCTCCAGAGAGCTCTCGTCGACCACTGCGGTGACGCCGTCGCGTTCGAAGGTGCGGTCGTCGCCGTGCACCGTGTCGTCGAAGGAGAAGGCGTACTGAAAGCCGGAACAGCCGCCTCCGGAGACCGAGACGCGCAGCATCAGGGAGCTTTGGCCCTCCTGCTCGATCAGCCAGGCAACCCGCTTGGCCGCCCGTGCCGAGAGGGAGAATTCCAGGATATCCGCCGCTGTGCTCATGCCATCCTCATAAACCCGGGCTTCGGCCGCTTGACCGCCGGAAAGCCCGCTGACCCCCAAGATGTAGGGAGTCTGGCGGGCTTGTCAATCAACCCAGGGCGGGGCCGCGCAGGCCGCCGCAAAGCCGGCGGAATCGCGCGGAAAACCGCCATTGCCTGAAACACCGGGAGGCCGTAGGGTCGCGCCCATGTTGCACCCGAGTCCGCCTGCCGTCTTCGCCTGCCGGCCCGAAGAGAGCCGCGGGCGCGACCCCGCCGAGGCGGAAAGCCCGACGCGCTCCTGCTTTCAGCGCGACCGCGACCGCATCGTCCATGCCGGCGCTTTCCGCCGCCTGCAATACAAGACCCAAGTCTTCGTGTACCACGAGGGCGACTACTATCGTACTCGGCTGACCCACTCCATCGAGGTGGCCCAGATCGCCCGCTCGATCAGCCGCGAGCTGGGCCTCAACGACGACCTGGCAGAGACCGTCGCGCTGGCCCACGACCTCGGCCATACCTGCTTCGGCCACGCCGGCGAGGACGCCCTGAATCAGGCCATGGCGCCCTACGGCGGCTTCGACCACAACGAGCAGACCTTCCGCATCGTCACCTTGCTGGAACGCCACTACGCCGCCTTCGACGGCCTCAACCTGACTTGGGAGACGCTGGAGGGCATCGTGAAGCACAACGGGCCGTTGACCGGCCCGGCCGCCCGCAAGGACGCGCGGGTACCGGCGACGGTGGCCGCCTACTGCCGCGACCGGCGCGACCTGGAGGTTGGCACTTTCGCCTCGGCCGAGGCGCAGGTGGCGGCGCTGTCCGACGATATCGCCTACAACAACCACGACATCGATGACGGCCTGCGCGCCGGTCTGTTCTCGATCGACGACCTGCGCGGCCTGCCGCTGGTCGGCCCGGTGCTGGCCGAGGTGGAGGCGCGCTATCCGAAGCTGGAGGAGGGGCGGCTCATCCATGAGACCATCCGGCGCCTCATCGACATCATGGTGACCGACCTGCTGGATGAGACGCGGCGGCGCATCGCGGCGGCCCGGCCGGACTCCGTCACGGCGGTGCGCCACCTGGAAGCGCCGCTGATTGCCTTTTCCGACGAGATGCGCCAGAACGACCGCGCGCTGCGCGCCTTCCTCTTCGCGCGCATGTACCGCCACTACAAGGTGAACCGCATGACCTCCAAGGCCAGGCGGGTGGTGAGCGAACTCTTCGACCACTATCTGGCCCGCCCGGACTGCCTGCCCGACGAGTGGCAGGTGCAGGCCCGGGACCTGCCGGAGGCGGAGCGCGCACGGTTGGTGGCGGATTACGTCGCCGGCATGACCGATCGCTACGCGCAGGACGAATACGCCAAGAACTTCGATATCCGAGTCAAGAACGCATGAACCTTTTCAAGTACTTCAGGGACGTCGTTGTCGACGAGCTGGAGCAGATGGCGGCGGCCGGCGGCTTGCCGTCCCGCCTCGACACCTCCCGCGTCGCAGTGGAGCCGCCGCGCGAGCGCACGCACGGCGACCTCTCGACCAACGCCGCCATGGTGCTGGCCAAGCCGGCCGGCATGAAGCCGCGTGACCTCGCCGCAGCTCTGGCCGCACGGCTCGAGAAGAATGCGGAGGTCACCGGCGTGGAGGTGGCCGGCCCCGGCTTCATCAACCTGCGCCTGGCACCGGCGGTGTGGTACGCGCGCGTCGACGAAATCCTCCGGGCCGGCACGGCCTACGGCGACAGCGACCTGGGCCAGGGCCTGGCGGTGAACGTCGAGTACGTCTCCGCCAACCCGACGGGGCCCTTGACCGTCGGCCATGCCCGCGGCGCCGTGGTCGGCGACGCCCTGGCCGCCCTGCTCGCCAAGGTCGGCTTCAAAGTCACCAAGGAATATTACATCAACGACGCCGGCGGGCAGGTCGATACGCTGGCGCGCTCGGCCTACCTGCGCTATCGCGAGGCGCTCGGCGAGGAGATCGGCGAGATCCCGGAGGGGCTCTACCCCGGCGACTACCTGAAGGACGTCGGGGCCGCCCTGGCCGCGCGCGACGGCGACAGATGGGTCGGCGAGGCCGAGGCCGTCTGGTTGCCGGAAGTGCGGCGCTTCACCATCGACGCCATGATGGACCTGGTGCGCGCCGACCTGGAATTCCTCGGCGTCCACCAGGATGTCTTTTCCTCGGAGCGCGCCCTGGTCGAGGCCGGCGGCGTGGAGGAGGTGCAGCGGACGCTGGAGGGGCGCGGCCTGCTCTACACCGGCGTGCTGGAGCCACCCAAGGGCAAGACGCCGGAGGACTGGGAGCCGCGCCCGCAGCTCCTGTTCAAGGCGACCCTCTTCGGTGACGATATCGACCGGGCGCTGAAGAAATCCGACGGCTCCTGGACCTATTTCGCTGGCGACTTGGCCTACCACCTCGACAAGTTCCGTCGCGGCTTTCCCCTGATGATCAACGTCTGGGGCGCCGATCACGGCGGCTATATCAAGCGCTTGACGGCCGGCGTGAAGGCGCTGACCGAGGGCCGCGGCGAGCTGGACGTGAAGATCTGCCAGCTGGTGAACCTGAAGCGCGGCGGCGAACTGGTGAAGATGTCCAAGCGCTCCGGCGCTTTCGTCACCCTGCGCGAGGTCATCGAGGAGGTCGGCAAGGACGTCGTGCGCTTCATCATGCTGACCCGCAAGAATGACGCCGCCCTGGATTTCGACCTGGTCGAGGTCACCGAGCAGTCGCGCGACAACCCGGTTTTCTACGTGCAGTACTGCCATGCCCGCTGCCGCTCGATCCTGCGCCATGCCGCGACCGAAACGCCGGGGATTTCCTTAGATGCTGTGGCATTGGCCGGCGCCGACCTCAATCGCTTGACCGACTCGGGGGAGCTTGATCTGATCAAATTCTTGGCAGAATGGCCCCGACTGCTGGAGAGTGCGGCGGAAGCTCATGAGCCCCACCGGGTTGCCTTTTATCTCTATGATCTGGCGGCGGCCTTTCACGGTCAGTGGAACAAGGGCAATGACAATGCCGACCTGCGCTTCCTGCTGCCGGACGATGTCGGGTTGACGGCGGCGCGCCTGGCGATGGTGCAGGCGGTGGCCTTCGTGATCGCCTCCGGTCTGGAAGTCTTCGGAGTCACGCCGGTGGAGGAATTGCGCTAGATGGTGAGTGAGTCAGGACGGGGGCGCGACGGGAACGGCGACGATCTCTCCGCCGATCCGCCGGCCTTCAGCGACGAAGGCATGCGCCGGATCATCTACCGCCAGGATCGCGGCCAGGAAAGCGGCGGGGCGCCCGACAGCCGCAGTGCGGCTTTTGCCGACGATACGGCCGACCTGGCGGCCGACCTGCGCGGCCGCCGCAGCCTGGTGCCCATCGTTACCGCCCTGGCCGCCGTGGTCTGCTTCGGCGCCATCGTCTGGTACGCCTACAGCTGGGGCACCGGTCAGATGACCGACGAGGATCTTCCTGTGGTGCGGGCCGAGCCGATGCCGGAAAAGGTGCGCCCCGAACAGCCTGGCGGCATGGACGTGCCGCACCAAGGCATCGCCGTGCTGAACCACGGAAACGAAGGCGGCAATCCCCAGGTGGTGGAGCGCCTGTTGCCGCGACCTGAGACGCCGGCGCCGCCCGAACCTCTCGCGTCGGAGCCGCAGCAGACCGCCCAGGACGATCCGCAAGACAGCCAGTCGGCGCAGGTGCCGGAAGCGCCCCCGGTCGCCGACGACAGCGAGGCCGACGTGACCGAGGCGCCAGCCGGGGAGCCGGGGGAGAAGGCCGAGGCCACCCGCTTGGCCGAAGACGGAATCGCCAAGCCGATCCCTCGACCCAAAGACGGCGCGGCCCCGGACGACGACCAGATCGCTGCCTTGCTGAATCAGCCGGCGCACGAAACTGCCAACGGGGAGGCCGCGGCTCCGGCACCTTCGCCCGCGGCACCGGCCGCGCGCCAGACGGCCGCCGTCACTACCGGCGACGTGGTGCTGCAGCTCTCCTCGGTGAAGTCGGAGGCGGCGGCGGCGGTGGAATGGAAGCGTCTGAAGGCGGCGCATCCCGGTCAGCTCGGCAAGCTGGCGCTGGCGCTGGAGACGGCGCAGGTCCAGGGCACCACCTATTACCGCGTGCAGACCGGGCCGTTCGCCAACCGCGACGCGGCCGCGGAGGTCTGCTCGCAGTTGAAGTCCCGCAACCAGGACTGTCTCGTCAAGCAACGCTGATGCCAGACAACGCCGACCAGCGGGTGCCCTCCGCGGCAATCTATGGATGCGCGGGGCTCGCCCTCGGTGCTGCCGAGGAGAGTTTCTTCCGGGCAGCCAATCCCTTTGGATTCATTCTCTTCGCCCGCAACTGCGAGACGCCGGATCAGGTGCGTGAGCTGGTGGCGGCGCTGCGCGGGGCCGTCGGCCGTCCCGAGGCGCCGGTGCTGATCGACCAGGAAGGCGGCAGGGTGGCGCGCCTCAAGCCGCCGCACTGGCGGGCAGCGCCGCCGGCCAGCTACTTCGGACGCCTGGCCAGCCACGACCGCGAGCGGGCGCACGAAGCGCTCAGGATCAACACCCGCTTGCTCGCCGCCGAACTCATCGACCTCGGCATCGACGTCGACTGCGTCCCCCTGTTGGACCTGCAGTTTCCCGGCGCCCACGACGTCATCGGCGACCGCTCCTTCGGCGGCGACCCGGAGCTGGTGGCCGACCTCGGCCGTGTCGTCTGCGAGACCCTGCTGGAGTGCGGGGTGATGCCGATCGTCAAGCACATCCCGGGACACGGTCGCGCCCGGGTCGACAGCCACAAGGCGCTGCCGGTGGTGGACACCGCGAGGGCGGAGCTGGAGGCCACCGACTTCAGGCCCTTCCAGGCCCTGGCCGACGCCCCCTGGGCAATGACCGCCCATGTGGTCTACTCGGCCCTGGATGCCGATCGCCCGGCGACGACCTCGCCCAGCCTCATCGCCGAGGTGATCCGCGGCCAGATCGGCTTCGACGGCCTGCTGCTGTCCGACGACCTCTCCATGGAGGCCCTGAAGGGCAGCCTCGGCGCGCGGGCGGAGGCCTCGCTGGCGGCCGGCTGCGACGTCGCCTTGCACTGTAACGGCAAGGCGGCGGAAATGGCGGAGGTGGCTGCGGCGGTCGGCCCGCTGACGGCGCAGGCGCAGCGGCGCATCGCCGCCGCCCGTGCCCGCCTCGCCAGACCGCAAGCGGTCGATCAAGCGGCCTTGCGGCGCCGGCTCGACGGCCTCATGAATAATGCGTGATGGCATTTCTGGATATCGACTTTGCGGCGCAGGCCTACACCATCTCCACCTGGATCCTGCCGATCCTGCTGGCGATCACCCTGCACGAGGCGGCGCACGGGATCATCGCCTGGTCCTACGGCGACGATACCGCCTACAAGCTCGGCCGGGTCACCCTCAACCCGCTGAAGCACATCCACCCTTTCGGGACGGTGGTGCTGCCGATCCTGCTCTACATCTCGCCGCTGCCCTTCGTATTCGGCTATGCCAAGCCGGTGCCCGTGGCCTTCCACCGGCTGCGCAAGCCGCGCCGGGACATGGTTTACGTGGCGGCGGCCGGACCCCTGGCCAATTTCATCCTGGCGCTGATTTCGGCCCTGCTGTTTCATCTGGCGGTGCTGTTGCCCGATCCGGCGGCCGACTGGCTGCGCCTGACCCTGTTCAACTCGATCATCCTGAATCTGATCCTGGCGGTGTTGAACCTCTTGCCGCTGCCACCGCTGGACGGCGGGCGCATCGCGGTCGGGCTGCTGCCCATCGGCCTGGCGGCGCCGCTGGCGCGGATGGAGCGCTACGGCCTGCTGCTGCTGATCTCGGCCTTCTTCCTGCTGCCCTACGCAGGGCGGGCCATTGGTGATAACCTGTCGTTCTTCGATCTCGTGATTCGCCCGCCGGTCAACTGGCTGATGCCGTTCTTCACCTGGCTGGCGGGTCTGCCGGAGGGAATCTTCCTGTGAAACGACTTTTGAGAGGCCCAGCAGCGTGAGTGAGGTGGTGTCCTTCGAGGAAGGGGTAGAGGGCGCGCGCAGCGTCGTACGCGACCGTCTGCTGCTGGATCTCGACGGTTACGCCGGGCCGATCGACGTGCTGCTGGAGCTGGCGCGCGACCAGAAGGTCGACCTCAAGCACATCCGCATCCTCGACCTTGCCGAGCAGTACCTGGAGTTCGTGCGCGAGGCACGGTCGCTCAGGCTGGAGCTGGCCGCCGACTACCTCGTCATGGCGGCTTGGCTGGCCTACCTGAAATCGCGTCTGCTGCTGCCGGAGACCGGTACCGATGAGGAGCCGAGCGGCGCGGAGATGGCCGCTGCCCTGAAGTTCCAGATGCAGCGCCTCCAGGCCATGCGCGACGCCGGTGAGAACATCATCCTGCTGCCGCAACTCGGCAACGACGTCTTCGCGCGCGGCACGCCGGAACGGGCGCGCACCCGCACCACCACCACCTATGAGGCGACGCTCTTCGATCTGCTGAAGGCCTATGGCCGCCAGCGCGCACACGCGGGCCCGCAGCACCTGCAGATCCGCCGGACCGAACTCTTTTCGGTCGACCAGGCGGTGACGCGGTTGTCGGCCATGCTGGGCGCCATCCCCGGCTGGCGCACGATCTCGTCGTTCCTGCCGCCGGACCTGCGGCACGACCCGCTGCTGCGGCGCTCGGCCCTGGCCTCGACCTTTGCGGCCACTCTCGAAATGTGCAAGGCAGGCAAGCTGCACATCCGCCAGGAGGGGACCTTCGGGACCATCTACCTGCGCAGCGCCGCCGAGGATCAACAGGAGCAGCTATGACCTCCGAGACCCCTGAGACAGAATCCCCTGAGTCCGAGCTTCCTGCCGCCGAAGTCCCCGCGATGGTTCTGAGCGAAACCGCCGCCGAAGCCGACGATGCGGAGGCGGTCGACGACGCAGAGGCGACCGAGGCCGAAGCCTCCGGCGGCGAAGCGGTGCCAGACGACGAGGCGCCAGACGCGGCATCCGATAGCGAAGCCTTCGATGACGAGTCCGAGTCCGGCTCTTCCGATTTCGACAACCTGCGCCTGGTAGAGGCCCTGTTGTTCGCCTCCGCAGAGCCGCTGGCGCCGGCACAGCTCGCCCGCTTCCTGCCGGAGGACTGCGCCCTGGATCGCCTGCTGGCCGACCTCGAGGCGCTCTATGCCAACCGCGGTGTGAACCTGGTGAAGCGCGGCGGGCGCTGGGCCTTCCGCACCGCCGAGGATCTTGCTCCGCGCATGGAACTGGAGAACAGGGTGGTGCGCAAGCTGTCGCGCGTCGCCCTGGAGACCCTGGCGGTGATCGCTTATCACCAGCCGGTGACCCGCGCCGAAGTCGAGGAGATCCGCGGCGTCGCCCTATCCAAGGGGACCCTCGACGCCCTGCTGGAGATCGGCTGGATCCGGCCCAAGGGGCGACGCAAGACGCCCGGCCGCCCGGTTACCTGGGGCACCTCCGATGCCTTCCTCGACCACTTCGGCCTGGAATCCACCGACGCCCTGCCGGGCGTGGAGGAGTTGAAGGCCGCCGGTCTGCTCGATGCCCGTCCGGCCTTGACGGCCCTTGGCGACCGCGGCCTGCTGCCCGCCGCCGGTGAGGTGGCGCAGGAGGCGGCCGACGAGGATGACGACGACGACAGTGAGGTCGAGGGCAGCGAGCGCGAGCTGCTGGACGAGACCTTCGGCGAGAACCTGCTGCCGCAGGAAGTCGATCTCGCCGCGTCCGGCGGCGTCGACGATGCCGAGGCGGAGACCGCGGAAGCGTCGCCGGCCGAGGAAGAAGACCCGTCTGGCGCGGAAGAGGCAGACGCGGCTGATGTGGAGATGTCAGGCGGCGCCGGCGACGAGGAAGCCTTCGGGGCCGAGGAGTTCGACGAGGACGCAGACAGCGACGACGACCTGGACGAGGAGGGGCCGGACGACGATTCCGGCGAAACCGACCGAGACGACATCCATCATCGCCGACGGCGCAGCGCCGGCTGAGCCACGCACCGACCGCCCGACGACGAACGCCACCAGCCATGTCCGCGCTCTCCCTGGAGCATGTCAGCCATGCCTTCGGCGACCTCCTGGCGGTCGACGACCTCAGCTTGACCCTAGAGCACGGCGAGGTGGTCTGCCTGCTGGGTCCCTCCGGTTGCGGCAAGACCACGGCCCTGCGGGTCGCCTCCGGGCTCGAGCCGCTGCAGCAGGGCCGGGTGCTGATCGAAGGCGAGGTGGTGGCCGGCGAGGGGCGCGAGCGGCCGCCGGAAGTCCGCTCGGTCGGCCTCGTGTTCCAGGACTATGCACTGTTCCCGCACCTCACCATCGCCGACAATGTCGCTTTCGGGCTGCGCCGCCTGGCGGCGGCCGAGCGGCGGGCACGGGTCGCCGACGCCCTGGCGCTGGTCGGCATGGCGGCTTCCGCCGGGGCCCATCCCCACATGCTCTCCGGCGGCCAGCAGCAGCGGATTGCCCTGGCCCGGGCGCTGGCGCCGCAGCCGCGGGTGATGCTGCTGGACGAACCCTTCTCCAACCTGGATGCGCGCCTGCGCCAGCAGGTGCGCGACGACACCCTGCACGTGCTCAAGCGCAGCGGTACCACCACGCTGATGGTGACCCACGACCCCGAGGAGGCCATGTTCATGGCCGACCGCATCGCCCTCATGCGGGAGGGTCGGATCGTGCAGCTTGGGACGCCGGCCAACCTCTACTACCAGCCCGTCGATGCCTTCGTTGCTTCATTCTTCGGAGAAATCAACTCGTTGGAAGGCTTTGTTGAAGCTGGAGAGGTGGCGACGCCCTTTGGCGCCGTGGCGGCCGACGGCTTTGCCGAGGGCAGCGCTGTGCAGGTGCTGATCCGCCCGGAAGCCCTGCACCTCAGCCCGGTGGAAGACGGCTTCCCGCTGCCGCCGCACAGCGTGGCGGTTATGGCGGCACGGCTCATGGGCCGCACCTCCCTGGTTCACCTGCGCTCACTGGAATTGCCGGAGGGGGCTCCCCATTTCCATGCCAGGGTGCCGGGGCGCTTTCTGCCGCCGGAGAACCAGCGCCTGGCAGTTGCGCTCGACCGCGCGCAAGCCTTTGTTTTTCCGCGCGACCCGGCCCGAGCCGGCGGTTAACCCTATTGTGCTGGAGCGTTGCGGCGGCAGGGCCTTTTTGCGATAGTCCGCCCAAGAGACGGTTGCGGCTGTTGCGACCAATGTGAGGGAGATCCCGGAATGGGAAGTTTTAGTATCTGGCACTGGCTCATCGTGCTGGCGGTTGTGCTCGTCCTGTTCGGCGGCGGCGGCAAGATTCCGAAGCTGATGCGCGACATGGGCCAGGGCATCAATGCCTTCAAGAAGGGCCTGAAGGAAGACGGGAAGAAGAAGGAAGAGGATGGCGGCGACAGTCCCAAGGTCATCGACCAGGACAGCGTCGCGATGTCGTCTTCCGAGGAGAAGGACAAAGCGGCCAACGGTTGAGGATGGGCCGTTTGGGCCTGTTCGCCACCCCCTGCCGATGATGGGCCGCCGCCATGTTTGATATCGGGTGGTCCGAAATGGCGGTCATCGCATTCATTGCGCTGATCGTGATCGGACCGAAAGACCTTCCCAGGACAATGAAAGCCGTTGCGCACTGGATGCGTAAGGCGCGCTCCCTCACGCGCGAATTTCAGTCCGGGATCGACGACATGGTCCGCGAGGCGGAGTTGGAAGACGCTCGCAAGGCCCTGGACGACACCCGGCGCGGCAATCTCCAGCGCACGATTTCCAACGCCATCGATCCGGACGACGAGCTGGCCGGCGAGGTGAGGGACGTCGAGCGCGAGGCGCGCCGCGAAGCTGCTGCCGGGAAGCCGGCTTCGACGGACGAGGGCAAGGACAGCAACGCCGAGCGCGTCGCCGCCAAGATGGTGACCCAGCCGGTCAGCGTGGCGCCCGCCCATTCGCTGAAGCCGCCGGCCGAGACGCCCGCTTCCACTGGCGGCAGTGAGCCGGCCTCTTCCGACACGGCGCCTGGCGGCACCCAGCCCGCAGGCCAGGGTTCGAAGAAGTCCGCATGACCACGGTGACCGAAGCCCCCGACGACAAGAAGATGCCGTTGCTCGATCACCTGATCGAGCTGCGCCAGCGCTTGCTTTATTCCGTCGTGGCCTTGCTGGTGACCTTCATTGTCGCCTTCTATTTCGCGCAGCCGATCTTCGCCTACCTGGCCCAGCCGCTGGCCGACGTGATGCTGGAGCACGGCATCGCCGAGCATCAGCGGCGCTTGATCTTCACGGCCCTGACAGAGGTCTTCTTCACCTACGTGAAGGTGGCCTTCTTCACCGCCGCCTTCGTCTGCTTCCCGCTCTTCCTGGTCCAGTTCTGGCTCTTCGTGGCGCCGGGGCTGTACAAGCACGAGAAGTCGGCGCTGGCGCCGTTCCTGGCTGCCACGCCCTTCCTGTTTTTCCTGGGCGGGGCGCTGGTCTACTACGTCATCTTCCCCTTCGCCGCGACCTTCTTCATCGGCTTCGAGGTGCCCGCCACCGAGAACAGCCTGCCGATCCAGCTCGAGCCGAAGGTCAACGAGTACCTCTCGCTGCTGATGCAGTTGATCTTCGCCTTCGGCCTCTGCTTCCAACTGCCGGTGGTGATGACCCTGCTGGCGCGGGTCGGCCTGGTGACCTCCAAGGGCATGGCCGCCAAGCGCAAGTACGCCATCGTCGGCGTCTTCATCGTCGCCGCCATCTTCACCCCGCCGGACCCTTTGAGCCAGCTCAGCCTCGCGGTGCCGATCGTCATCCTCTATGAAATCTCCATCCTCCTGGCCCGCATGGTCGAGAAGAAGCGCGCCGCGGCCGCCGCCGAGGACGACTTCAACCTCGATGGCGAAGACGACTTCGACGACGAGGACGACGACAAGCCTGCGGGCGGCGGGACCACGCCGGCCAAGACCTGACGATCCGGCCCGCGGCGCTGTCGGGTCGCTCCGGGTCAAACTTCAGAGATCACATGAGGTCGACGGTGATTTGCGAGTCGCGTGAGCCTCTTCGGCTGCGGTCTTGGTCCGGACGGTGAAGCTAAGTCTAGGATTCCTGGGACAAATCTTGGGCGAATCGGGTGAGTCGAACATGGACAGGGGCGCTGGCGGGGCCGTATAAGTGGCCGGATTCGCCTGTAACAGACCCGAGTCGCGTGCCGCCATGTTCGACATCCGCTGGATCCGCGAGGAGCCCGAAGCCTTCGACGCCGCGCTGAAGCGCCGCGGCCTCGATCCACTGTCGGCCGACGTCCTCGCCCTCGACACCCGGCGCCGCGAGGCGCAGACGGCCTTGCAGACCATGCAGACCCTGCGCAACGAGGCTTCCAAGGCAATCGGCGATGCCAAGCGCAAGGACGAGGACGCCTCGGAGCTGATGGCCGAGATGGCGGCCCTCAAGGACAAGATGACCGCGGCCGAGGAAGCCGAGCGCCAGTTGGGCGCCGAGCTGCTGGACATCCTGAGCTGCCTTCCCAACGCGCCGCTGCCCGAGGTGCCCGACGGCGCCGACGAGACAGCCAACGTCTGCCTGCGCAGCCACCTGGAGCCGCGTCAGTTCGACTTCGCGTCCAAGGAGCACTACGAGCTGGGCGAGGCGCTCGGCCTGCTCGACTTCGAGGCGGCGGCCAAGCTGTCGGGCGCGCGCTTCGCGGTAATGCGCGGCAAGCTCGCCCGCCTGCACCGGGCGCTGGCCCAGTTCATGCTCGACCTGCATACGACCGAGCACGGATATACCGAGGTGGCGCCGCCCTTTCTGGTGCGTGACGAGGCGCTCTATGGCACCGGCCAGCTACCGAAGTTCGCCGAGGACCTGTTCCGCACCACCCACGGCCTCTGGCTGATCCCGACGGCCGAGGTGCCGCTGACCAACCTGGTCGCCGACGAGATCATCGCCGCCGAGGCACTGCCCCTGCGCGTCACCGCGCTGACGCCCTGCTTCCGCTCGGAAGCCGGCTCGGCCGGGCGCGACACCCGCGGCATGCTGCGCCAGCACCAGTTCGAGAAGGTCGAGTTGGTCTCGATCACCACGCCGGAGGAGTCGGCCGACGAACTGGAGCGCATGGTCGGCTGCGCCGAGAACGTGTTGAAGCGCCTCGGCCTGCCGTACCGCACCATGGTGCTGTCGACCGGCGACATCGGATTCGCCGCGGCCAAGACCTACGACGTCGAGGTCTGGCTGCCAGGCCAGGACGCCTACCGCGAGATCTCCAGCTGCTCCAACTGCGGCGACTTCCAGGCCCGCCGCATGCGGGCGCGCTACCGGCCGGAGGGCGACAAGAGCACCCGCTTCGTGCACAGCCTGAACGGCTCGGGTGTGGCGGTCGGGCGCTGCCTCATCGCCGTGATGGAGAACTACCAGCAGGCCGACGGCAGCATCGAGGTGCCCGAGGCGCTGCGTCCCTACATGGCCGGCCTGGAGGTCATCGCCGCCGATGGTTAGAGCCTTTCACGGTCATATTGAAGCAATTCTGTTGGCGAGCGGAGCGGCGATC
>WHTV01000101.1 GCA_009377535.1 Kiloniellaceae bacterium | reverse complement strand
GGTTTCGATCGCAACGCCGGTGACCAAGCCCAAGGGCGGCCAGTTCGTGCTGCACGCAGCGGCCCTGCACGGCAACCCCTATGACGGCCACACCCTCGGCTCCGTCATCGCCGGCATGGAGCAGCTCACCGGTGTCGAAGCCCGCCGCATCCACGTCGACAAGGGCTACCGCGGCCACAATTACCCGAACAAGTTCCGCGTCTGGATCTCCGGCCAGGTGCGCCGGGTCACCAAGACAATCCGCCGCGAAATGAAACGCCGCGCCGCGGTCGAGCCCGTCATCGGCCACGTCAAGGCCGAGCACCGCATGCAGCGCAACTACCTCAAGGGCCGCCACGGCGACCGCGCCAACGCCATCCTCGCCGCCGCCGGCTACAACTTCAGCCTCCTCATCCGCTGGCTGGAGGCGCTCTTGCGTGCCCTGCTGATGGCGCTCCTCAGAGCCCCACTCCCAGCTCAGGTCGCCTGAAAACTCACCGGCTCGGATTCTTCACAGTCGACTAGTTCGAGAAGTCCGGGCTAGCAGTCCGCTGCAAGCCCCCTTGTGCCTTGCCGCGCCGCCCCTTCGAGACGGGCGGCTGCAGAAGGGGCGTCTCGAAGCACGAGGTCAATCATCGAACGGGGCCGCCTTTCAGCCGCCATCGAAACTAACCGACGGCCATCGCTTCGACCGTCTCGTAGCCGTTCAGGATCAGGATCATGTCGATGGTTTCGCCGTCCGAGGCGAGCGGATAGTACATCCGCTCGGAGTCGATGAACTGGCGGTCGGGGTGCGGCATAGGGAAGCTGTCGTAGACCGGCAGGCGCGTCGCCAGCACCTTCATCATGTTGCCCGTAATGCGCGGCACCAGCTGCGGCACGACCGCGTCCTCGACCACCAGGCCGGTGATGTTCCGCCCGGCGGCCTGCCGCTGCTGCTCACCGATCAGGCGGTAGCGGAAGTGCACCGCGCCGTCGTCGCGCTCCACGTCGACGAGATTCAGCAAAGTGATGACCTGGCGGAGGTCGACGGGATCGACGTGCTGGCGGCCCGGCAGGCGCCCTTCCGCCGCCGCCGCGAGGTACTGGATCATCTCGGTGAAGCGGGAATGGACCGGCGGCGGCTCCTTCCCACCGAGGTCCTGCAGATAGAAATCCGAATAGAGGAATTCCGCCATGTCGCTTTCGAGCAGTCGTTCTTCTTAAAAGATAACTACGAGAATTAGATTATACATCTTTGATTATATGCGGAAGTCGAAACCGGGAGCCCGGCGCACCGTGACTTACGGGCGCCGCTCCGCTGGCGGTCTGCAGGAGGTCCGGGTTCGGGTCGACCAGGCAACCCGTCGCGCCAGCGCAGCACCGCCGGCTGGAGGCCGGCCCCGGAAGGAAGCCTAGGACTCCCCACTGCCGCCGGCCGGGTCCGGATCATATCCATGCAGCATTAGCAGCATGTTGATCGTCTGCCCGTCCGCGGCCAAGGGATAGTACATGCGCTGGGCAATGATGAACTGGCGATCCGGGTGCGGCATAGGGAAGCTGTCGAAGACTGGCTGGCGCGTTGCCAAGACCTTGCACATATTGTCCCTGACACGCGGCAGCAGTTCCGGCAGCAACGCATTTTCCAGCAACAGCCCGGTGGTTTCCCGTCCGGCGTTTCGCGTCTGGGCCCCGCCGACCAGGCGGTACCGGAAGCGGACTTCGCCCTCGCTGCGCTCTACATCCACCAGATTGATCAGGGAGATGACGCGGCGAAAGTCGAGAGGATCGATGTGCTGTCGCCCGGGCAGTTGTCCCATCGGCGCCACCGACTTGAGATACCGCATCATATCGACGAAACGGGGATGCAGCGCCATCGGCTCTCGGCCGGAGAGCTCCTTCAAGTAGTAGTCTGAATAGCAGAAATCTGACATATCGAAGTCGAATATTTCCAGAAGCAGAGTTCTATAGCCAAAAAGACTATACGCTTTGGAGAGGAACTGACCCGCGAACTCTGAATGGGCGCAAGCGCTTAGATCTCAAGAGGCCGGACTCGCGCTTTTCGCGCCACAGCCTTGCAGGATGAGCGTGCCTGCGGCTTGTACGGGCGGCCTAGGCTGTGCGTCGTTGCTTTTCCCTGATCCCCTCTGCACGAGATTTCCTTCATGGCGATGGTCGAGCCGCCGCTGCCGACAGCCCCGGCTCCCGTTCAGGCGGCTGCGTCCGCCGCCGTCACGCCGGCGCGGGCCATCCTGCTCATGGTCGGCAGCGTCGTGTTCTTCGCCCTTATGGATGCGCTGGTGAAGGACCTCGGCACCCGCTTTCCCACCATGCAGGTAATGTTCTTCCGCAGCCTTTTCGCCTTCGTGCCGATCGTCTTCCTGATCCTGCACGGAGGCTCACTGAAGGTTCTGCGCATGAACAGCCTGACCGGGCACCTGTTGCGCAGCCTGGTCGGCGTCGCTGCCATGTTCTGCTTCTTTCATGCCTATTCGCGCATGCCGCTGGCCGAGGTCGTGGCGATCAGCTTCGCCGCGCCGGTTTTCGTGGTGGCACTTTCCGTACCGCTGCTCGGCGAGAAGGTCGGGCCGCGCCGCTGGGCCGCCGTCCTCGTAGGCTTCGTCGGCGTGATGACCATGCTGCAGCCCGATGCCGGACTGTTGCGCAGCATCGCCCTGGTGCCGCTCATCGGCACGCTGTTCTTCGCCCTGGCGATGATCGTGCTGCGCAAGCTCGGGCGTACGGAGACCAGCGCTTCGGTGGCCTTCAGCTTCACGCTTTCCTGCACCGTTGTTTCGGGCCTGGCCCTGCCCTTCGTGTGGGTGACCCCGGACCTGCTCGACCTCGCCGCCCTGGTCGCCGTCGGCCTGCTCGGCGGCATCGGCCAGATACTCATGACGTCGGCCTTCAAGCACGGCGACGTCGCTGTGGTGGCGCCCTTCGAGTACACCGCGATGATCTGGGCGACAGGGCTGGGCTTCGTCTTCTGGGGCGAGATTCCGGGCCTCAACATCTGGATCGGTGTGGCCATCGTCATGGCCTCGGGACTCTTCATCCTGTTCCGCGAAGCGAACCTGCGGCTTCCCCGCGGCCTCGCGCGGCGCCTGCAGGTGAAGCGTTAGGCAGCCGCCGCGCTCAGACCTTCTGGCCCCAGCGCCCGCTGTCGTCCTGCTGCCAGTAGGTCACCTCGTGGCCGGCCTCCTTCAGGGCCATCCACTGGCCGCGCGCCTGGGCCAGCGCCTCCTCGTCGCCGCCGTCGAAGAGGAGGACGCAGAGACCGAAGTCGGCAATCTTTTCCGAAGTGGCGCCGTCGGTGAGGAACAGCACCTCGGCGCCGTTCGGCACCTCGTCGTCCACCGTCAGCCAGATCGGCTGGCGTTCGGCCCGCCCGTCCTTCACCGTCCCGTGTGGCAAGAAACCGCGATCGTTATAGGTCCACAGCCGGGCGGACAACGCCTCCACCCGCGCCTCCGAGCCCGCCCGCACCACCGCCCGCCGGCCGCGCTCCAGAGTCTTCTCCAACATCTGGGGCAAGGCCTGGTCGAGCGGCGTGCGGGTCATGTGGTAGAAGCGCACCTCGGCCATCGGCCGCTTCCGGCTACTTCTCGAAGTTCGCCGCCACGAAGGCGTCGAGCAGGCGCACACCGAAGCCAGTGCCGCCCTTCGGCGCGGTGGCCTTGTCCTTGGTCGACCAGGCCACGCCGGCGATATCCAGGTGGGCCCAGGGCGTGCCCTCCTTGATGAAGCGCTGCAGGAACTGCGCGGCGGTGATCGATCCTCCGGCGCGCCCGCCGCTGATGTTCTTCATATCGGCGACATCGCAGTCGATCATCTTGTCGTATTCCGGGCCCAGCGGCATGCGCCAGACCGGCTCGCCGACGGCCTTGCCGGCGGCCGTCAGCTGCTCCGAGAGCTTGTCGTCATTGCTGAACAGGCCGGCCTGCTCGTTGCCGAGGGCGATGATGATGGCGCCGGTCAGCGTCGCCAGGTCGACGATCAGCTTCGGCTTGTAGTTCTCCTGGGTGTACCAGAGCGCGTCGCACAGCACGAGGCGGCCTTCGGCATCGGTATTGAGAACCTCGACGGTCTGCCCCGACATGGACTTCACCACGTCGCCCGGACGCTGTGCCGCTCCGGAGGGCATGTTCTCCACCAGGCCGCAGACGCCGACGGCGTTGACCTTGGCCTTGCGCGCGGCCAGGGCGTGCATCAGGCCGACCACGGCACCGGCGCCGCCCATGTCCCATTTCATGTCTTCCATGCCGGCGGCCGGCTTCAGCGAGATGCCGCCGGTGTCGAAGGTGACGCCCTTGCCGACGAAGGCGAGCGGCGCCTTGTCCTTACCGCCCGGCGCCCCTTCCCACTGCATGACGAGCAGTTGCGGCTCCCGGACGGAGCCCTGGGCGACGCCGAGCAGCGCGCCCATGCCGAGCTTCTTCATCTCCTTCTCGCCGAGCACCGTGACCTTGACGCCCAGCTTGCTGAGCTTCTTGCCTTCGGCGGCCAACGACTTGGGAAACAGCACGTTGGCCGGCTCGCTGACCAGGTTGCGGGTGACGAAGACGCCTTCTGCGATCTTCTCAAGCTTTTGGAAGAGGCGCTTGGCAGTCGCCGCGTCCTCGACCATCACCTTGATTTCCTTCAGCTTCGGCTTCTTTTCCGGCTTTTCCTTGGTCTTGTACTTGTCGAAGCGATAACTGCGCAGCAAGGCGCCATAGGCGTAGTTGGCGGCGCGCTCCGGCGCCGCCTTTCCGCCGCGCAGCTTGTCGATGAAGAAGGTCGCCTTGTCGTCACCGCTGCGCAGCAGCTGGGCCGCGGCCGCACCGCCGATATCCTGCAGCTCCTTCTCGCCCAGCTTGGCGAGCTCGCCCAGGCCGACCAGCAGGATTCGGCTGTTCTTCAGCTTGGCAGGCGCCACGACTTCCAGCAGCTCGCCCTTCTTGCCGGAAAAATTGCCGTTAGCCAGCGCCCGCTCGAGCGCGCCGTCGGTCTGCTTGTTCAGGGTGGCGGCCGTGGGGGTCAACTTCTTGCCCTCCAGCACGCCAACGACCAGGGCGCCGGACGATGGAACGCTCGGCGCAGCAAAAGTAATATTCATCAATCCCCTCACGGAACGAATTCGACAGGCGCCGCCCCCCGCGACGGCGGGCCGGCCTTGGAACACCCAAGCGGCGTCAAGATAAGGCCGAACAGATTGTCAGTGCCAGCGGGCAAGTTCAAGGGCCCAAAGGTGCCACCGCCGACCGCCTTCAGTTTGGAAACACTCGGGAATTTGACTGGACTGAAGTCGCGGCGGCGCGCTATCTCTCTAAGCTTACCCACCGCAGCGATTGGGCCGATGCCCTGGATAACACGCTACATCTTGGGACAGCTGGTCATGGCGGCGATCTTCGTCACCCTGGCGCTTACCTTCGCAATCTGGCTGACGCAGTCGTTGCGCCTGATCGATTATATTGTGAATCGAGGCCTTCCAGCCTCCAGCTTCCTCACTTTTGTCGCCCTGTTGCTGCCCTCCTTCCTCGGTATCGTGCTGCCGATCGCCAGCTTCGTCGCGGTTCTTTTCGTCTATCACAAGATGACGATGGACAGCGAAATGGTGGTCATGCGGGCTGCCGGACTGTCCCAGTTCCAGCTGGCCCGCCCGGCGATCATCCTGAGCATCCTGGTGACCCTTGCGGTCTATGCCATCTCGCTTTACCTCCTGCCCGTTTCATTTCGGCACTTCAAAGACTTGCAGAATTCCTTTCGCAACGACTTCTCGACCGTGCTGCTGCAGGAAGGCGTCTTCACGGCACTCAATAACGAGATCACCGTGTATGTCCGCGAGCGGCTAGGCGATGGCGAGCTGCGCGGCATCCTGGTGCACGACAATCGGGATGCAAAGAAGCCGGTCACCATGATGGCGCAGCGTGGCGCCCTCGTAGCCAGCGCCGCCGGGCCGCGGGTGGTCATGGAGAACGGCAACCGCCAGGAAGTGGACAGTGAGACGGGCCGCTTCTCCCTGCTCTACTTCGACCGCTACACCATCGAGCTCAGCGAATTCGGGGAGGCGGCGCAGTCGCGGTGGCGCGACCCGAAAGAGCGCTTTCTGCCGGAACTCCTCTGGCCCAGCGCCGACAGGCGGGATCAGCGCTACCGCCAGGAATTGATTGCCGAGGGGCATCACCGGCTGGTCGGGCCGCTCTACACCATCGTTTTCGCCCTGATTGCCATGGCCGCTTTGCTGGCCGGCGAATTCGATCGCCGCGGTCAAGCCAGGCGGGTGCTGGCCGCCATTGCCTGCGTCGCCGCCCTGGAGGGCATCTCGCTGGCCCTGCACGATCTCGCCAGCCGCAATGCCGTCGCAGTTCCGGCCATGTACGCCACGCTCGTGCTGGCCACCGGTCTCAGCCTCTACGTCCTGCTGCGGCGGCCGAATCGGCGCAACGCCTTGGCCGAACTCGGCGAGGCTTCGGCATGATCAGCGTCTTGGCCAGCCAACCGGCCATGCGCCGACTGCGCCTCTCGGCCACCCTGACCGGTTACATCGCGCGGCAGTACCTCTTTTGGTTCGGCAGCTTCTACTTCGCCATCGTCGCCATCATCTTCCTCGCCACCATCGTCGACCTGCTCGATCGACTGGCGACCAAAGACGTCTCCCTTGTCGTCTCCTTGAAAATGGCATCGCTGAAGCTGCCCTATCTGAGCCAGGAGGTGATGCCCTTCACCGTCCTTTTCGCGGCCATGGCGACCTTCTGGCGGCTGACCCGGTCTCACGAGCTGGTGGTGGCGCGTGCGGCCGGAGTCTCGGTCTGGCAGTTCCTGTTGCCGGTGCTCGGCAGTTCGGTGGTGATCGGCATGCTGGCCGTCAGCGCCCTCAACCCGTTGGCTTCCATCCTGTTGAGCCGCTACGAGCGCCTGGAAGCCAGCTACATCCGCAATCAACAGAGCGTGCTGGCGGTTTCCGAAACCGGACTCTGGCTGCGCCAGGCCGACGACGATGGCCAATCGGTGATCCATGCCGAGCGCGTCAAGCCCGGCTCGGTCTTCCTGCAGCAGGTGATCGTCTTCCGCTACGCAGATCAAGACCGCTTCGTGGACCGCATCGATGCCCGCGAGGCCCAGCTGCAGGATGGCCGCTGGCTGATCCTCGACGCCATGCTGTCGCGCCCGGGCGAGGCATCGCAGTTTTATGAGCAGTTCGAGCTGCCGACCGACCTCACCGTCGACAAGATTCAGGAGAGCTTCGCTCCGCCCGAGACGATCGCCTTCTGGCACCTGCCGCGCTTCATCGAGCTGATGCAGGCGGCCGGGTTCTCGGCGACTCCACACCGTCTGCAGTTTCACCGCCTGCTCGCCCTGCCGATGTTGTTCGCCGCCATGGTCCTGCTGGCGGCCACATTCTCCCTCCGCCCGCAGCGGCGCGGCCGCGTCGGCGTGGCTATTCTGGCAGGCATGTTGACCGGCTTTCTTCTATACTTCCTCTCCAATTTCGTGTTTGCGATCGGTCTTTCAGGTACCATTCCGATCGTGCTGGCCGCCTGGACTCCGGCCGGCGTGTCGTTGATGCTCGGCGTGGCGATGCTGCTTCATTTGGAGGACGGATAGACAAGTAATGATATGGGGGGCATTGGGGCGAACGGCAGCTTTGGCTGCCGTGATCTTTGTTTCTTTTGCCGTTGCCGGGGGCACTGCGGCGGCACAAGACATCGATATCGAAGCACTGGAGAGCACTCCGGCGCTGATTACCGCCGACGAACTCAGCTACGACGAGGTGAACGGGCTGGTCGTTGCCTCCGGCAATGTAGAGGTCACGCAGGCTGGCCGTGTCGTGCTGGCCGACAGGGTGACTTACGACGTCAATGCCGACGTGGTCACGGCGGAAGGCAACGTGACCCTCATTGAACCCGGCGGCGAAGTGGTGTCCGCCGATTTCGTCAATCTGACCGGCGACCTCAAGGAGGGCTTCGTCCGCGACATCCGCGTCCTGCTGGCCGACAACACGCGAATCGCCGCTGCCAGCGGCACGCGCACCGGGGGCAACCGGACGGCGTTCCGCAAGGGCGTGTTCAGCCCCTGCGAGCTGTGCCGCGAGGATCCGACACGCGCCCCGATATGGCAGATCAAAGCCAACGAGGTCATCCACGACCAGGAGGCTCACGACATCATCTATCATGATGCCTGGTTGGAGTTCTTCGGTCTTCCCGTCCTCTACACGCCCTACCTGCGGCACCCGGATCCGACGGTCGACCGGCGCAGCGGCTTCCTTGCCCCCACGGTCGGCACCAGCAACTTCCTCGGTTATGCCGTCGGGGTGCCCTACTTCTGGGCCATCGACGACACCAAGGACGTGACCATCTCACCGCTCGCCTCGACCGAGCAGGGGCTCAACCTGACCGGCGAATACCGCCACCTCTTTCCCGACGGCGAACTGCGCATCGCTGGCAGCGGCACCGTCGCCGACCGTGAGGAACGTGACGGAGACGTCGCGGAAAACCGTTTTCGCGGTCACATCGACGCCGAGGGCAGCTTCGAGATCGACCAGACCTGGCGTTGGGGATTCGAAGCCAATCGAACCACCGACGACACTTACCTGCGCGCCTATGATTTCAACAACTCCCGAACGCTGAGCAGCGAAGGCTATCTGGAGGGTCTCAAGGGCCGCAACTACGCCGCCGTGCGCGGCCTCGCCTATCAGGGTCTGCGCGAGTCCGACCGCAACAACGAGTTTCCCATCGTCGTTCCGCTGGCCGACTACAACTTCATCAGCGAGCCGGGGGTCCTCCTGTCGGGCGGCCACTACACCGTCGACGCCAATCTGCTGGCGCTGAGCCGGATCGAAGGGCGCGACAGCCGCCGGCTGTCGGTGGTCAGCGGCTATCACCTGCCCTACGCCGGCCCGATCGGCGACGTCTATGAATTCACCGCCCAGGTGCAGGCCGATGGCTATTGGACTCACGGGGTGGTGCCCGACTCGTCGGACGTGAACCCGTCCGACGCCCCGGGGGGCGATACCACCGGGCGCATCTTTCCGCAGGTTGCGGTGAAGTGGCGTTATCCCTGGATGCGCCAGGATGGTTCTATCAAACAAGTGGTCGAGCCGATCGCGCAGGCCGTTTTCGCGCCGAGCGGGTCCAATCCCGGCGAGATCCCCAACGAAGACAGCCTCGATTTCGAGTTCGACGACACCAACATCTTCAAACTCAATCGTTTCGCCGGTCGCGATCGGGTCGACTCGGGCACCCGCTTCGACTACGGCGTCAAATGGACCGGCGCCTTCGAAAACGGCGGCTCGGCCGGCGCCTTCCTCGGCCAGAGCTATCGCCTGACCGAGAACGACGATGTCTTCGCCGAAGGTTCCGGGCTCGAAGACAAGCTTTCCGACCTGGTCGGCCGGATTCAGCTGACTCCCATCGAGACGCTCGACCTGCTCTACCGCTTTCGCCTGGACAAGGACGACCTCAAGGCCCAGCGCAGCGAGTTCGATGTGAAGATTGGCCCCCCGGCGCTGAACCTCAATCTGTCCTATTTCTTCCTTAACAATGATCAGAACATCGACGAGTTCGGCGACCGCGAAGAAGTCACCTTGGGGCTGAGCTCACGCCTCAATGAAAACTGGTCCATCGGCGTTCAGCATCGCCGCGACCTGCTGGAGGACCGCGCCCTGCGCTCCGCCGTCAGCCTCACCTACCAGGACGACTGCTTCCTCATCCAGGGCGTGGCCCAGCAAACCAACTTCCGCGATCGCGAGCTGGAGAAAGACACCAGCGTTTTCGTCCGCGTGGTCTTCAAGTACCTGGGTGAGGTGTCGGGCGGCTGAGGCCGCTCGACCCGCCCCCGGCGTCCCCCTGCAGGTCCCAGCTTCCGTTTGAACGCCGCCGGCCAGCCGGGATATACTGCCGGCAACACAGGCCGGGAAACGGGAAATATCGATGCGTTTGCTTGGAATTCCACTGCTGATTTTGCGAAGGAGCTTCCTCCTCGGGCTCTGGGGCTTGGTGGTGGCCGCCGGCGGATTTCCGGCACCGGCAGCGGCGCAGCAGGATCTTTTCCGGCCGGCAGCCGTGGTGAACGACGACGTGATCTCGGTCCTCGACCTTGCCATGCGGGTTCAACTCGCCGTCATCGCCGCCGGCGTCGAGGATACCCAGGACATCCGGCGGCGCCTGACGCCCCAGGTGCTGAACAGCCTGATCGACGAACGCCTGCAGATGCAGGAGGCCCGGCGCCTCGACATCGTGGTGTCGGACGTGCAGGTAGCCGGGGCGTTGGAGCAGATCGCCGAGCAGAACAACATGACCGAGGGCCAATTCCTCACCATGCTGCGCAATCGCGGCGTAATTCCGACCACGCTGATCGACCAGATCCGCGCCCAGATAGCCTGGATGTCGATCATCCAGCGCCGGGTGAGGCCCAGCGTGGTGATCGCGACCGAGGAGGTCGAAGAGGTGGTCACCCGCCTCTCGGCGCGGCGCGGCTCCATCGAGCGGCGCATCTCGGAGATCTTCATTCCCGTCGAGTCGACGGCCAAGGAGGCCGAGGCCCAGGCCAATGCCGGCCGGTTGTTCGACGAACTGCGCCGCGGCGCAAACTTCACCGGCCTTGCCCGTCAGTTCTCGCAATCCGGCACCGCCACCCTCGGTGGCGATCTCGGCTGGGTGCGCGACGGAGAACTGGACGAGGAGTTGAACACCGTGCTGGCCCAGATGGGCCCTGGAGAGATTTCGGTGCCGGTCCGTACGCTGTCGGGCTTTCACATCCTCTTCCTGCGCGACATGCGCAAGAACGAAGGACAGGAAATCGATCGCGGGCACATCCAGGAGTCGCTGACCAACCAGCGGGTCGATCAGCTTGCCCAGCGCTCGCTTCAGGAGCTGCGTCGCACGGCGAACGTCGATGTGCGGATCTGACCGCTCGCGATCCGGGCGTCGCCGGATCCTTTGACGGCGGTGGATAAACCACCGCTCGCGCTCACCATGGGCGAGCCTGCCGGCATCGGCGGCGAGATTGCGCTGGAGGCCTGGCGGCAGCGCAGGACCGCGGGCCTTTCCCCCTTCTTCATCATCGATGACCCTGCGCGCCTGAAGACCCTCGCCGCGCGCCTCGGAATCGAGGTGCCGGTCGCTGAGATCGCCGCGCCGCAGGCCACGGCCGAGATCTTCCCGGACGCGCTTCCCGTGCTGCCTCTGGCGCAGGCGGTGGCCGGCGAACCGGGGCGCCTTGATCCAGCCAACGCTGACGCCGTGATCGAATCCATCCGCTGCGCGGTCGCCCTCGCCCGACAGGGCGCCGCAGCAGCCGTGGTGACCAATCCCATCCACAAGCAGATCCTCATGGAGGCAGGCTTCCGGCACCTGGGACACACCGAGTTCCTGGCCGAGCTCTGCGCGACCTCCGACGCGCCGGTTATGATGCTGGCCTGCGCCGAGCTCCGCGTCGTCCCGGTGACCGTTCACCTGCCGCTGCGCCGCGTGCCGGAAGCGCTGACGACCGCGCGGATCGTCGAAGCCGGTATGACCACGGCAGAAGCACTGCATCGCTACTTCGGGATCGCAAAGCCGCGGCTTGCCGTCGCCGGCCTCAACCCGCATGCCGGAGAGGGCGGCCAATTGGGCAGCGAGGACGATGCCGTTATTCGCCCCGCCGTCCGCGCGCTGCAGGAGGCCGGCATCGAGGCTTTCGGGCCCTTGCCGGGGGATACCATGTTCCACCCCGCCGCGCGCCGCCGATACGATGCCGCGCTCTGCATGTACCACGATCAGGCCCTGATCCCGATCAAGACCATCGACTTCGACGGCGGCGTGAACGTGACCCTGGGCCTGCCGATCATCCGTACCTCGCCGGACCACGGCACCGCCCTGGACATCGCCGGCCAGGGCAAAGCCTCGGCAGCCAGCCTGCTGGCCGCTCTGCGCATGGCGGCGGAGATGGCGGCGGCATCGCGCCGACCGCCCGCCGTTCCATGAGCGCGCCCGCGGCACTGCCGCCGTTGCGCGAGGTCATTGCCCGCCACGGCCTTGGCGCGCGCAAGTCACTGGGCCAGCACTTCCTGCTCGACCTCAACCTGACGGGTCGCATCGCCCGGGCGGCGCCGGACCTTTCACGGGGCACGGTTATCGAAGTGGGCCCAGGGCCGGGCGGACTGACACGTGCCCTGCTCGCCGAGGGCGCGACGAACCTCGTCGTCGTGGAGAAAGACCGTCGTTGCCTGGAAGCCTTGGCCGAACTGGCTGTCGCCTATCCCGGCCGCCTCGAGGTCGTCGAGGGCGATGCCCTGAAAATGGATCTCGCGGCGCTCGGGCCGGCGCCGCGGCAGATCGTCAGCAACCTGCCCTATAACATCTCGACCGCCCTGCTGGTCAGGTGGTTGACGGCGCTGGCCGACGATCCGGCTGCCTTCTCGGCACTGACCCTGATGTTCCAGAAGGAAGTCGCGGCGCGCCTGGTGGCGATGCCGCGCAGCGGCCCCTATGGCCGCCTCTCGGTGCTGACACAGTGGCTCTGCGCGGCCCGGCCGCTGTTCGACATTCCGCCGCGCGCCTTCACGCCGCCGCCAAAGGTGGTCTCCAGCGTGGTCGCGCTGACACCGCTCGCCGAGCCGCTGGCGCCAGCCTCGCTGGCCGCCTTGGAGAAGGTCACCGCCGCCGCCTTCGGCCAGCGTCGCAAGATGCTGCGTCAAAGCCTCAAGAGCCTTGGCGGCGATACCGCCCGCCTCTTCGAGGCGACGGGAATCGCCCCGACCGCGCGGGCGGAGGAACTTGCAGTGGAGGAATTCTGCGCGCTGGCCCGGCTCATCGGGCCGGGCAGCCTGTCATTCGCGGGCGCGTAGCGCCTCGACGAAAGCGCGCAGCCCGACCCGGCGCTCGCGGCGCAGGCGCTCGGCCGTGAGGATCGCCTCGACCTGGTCGATGCTGTTTCCCAGATTGTCGTTAATGACGATGTAGTCGTACTCGGCCCAATGGCTCATCTCGTCGGCGGCCTTCGACATTCGCCCACGCACCACCTCGTCGCTGTCCTGGGCACGGGTGTGCAGCCGGCGCTCGAGTTCCGCTGTCGACGGCGGCAGGATGAAAACGCTCACCAGGTCGTCGCGAGCCGCCTCGCGCAGTTGCTGGGTCCCCTGCCAGTCGATGTCGAAGAGCACGTCGCGGCCGGTTTCCAGCGCCCTTTCCACCGGCCCGCGCGGCGTGCCGTAGTTGTTGCCGAAAACCAGCGCGTGTTCCAGCAGCTCACCGCCGGCCACCATTTCGTCGAAGCGCTCCTGGCCCACGAAATAGTAGTCCTTGCCTTCCGCCTCTCCCGGGCGCGGCGGCCGCGTGGTCGCCGAGATCGAAAGCGACAGGTTGTCGTCGGTCTCCAGCAGCCGGCGCGAGATCGTCGTCTTGCCGGCGCCGGAGGGCGAGGACAGCACCAGCATGAGGCCGCGGCGCTTGATGTGGGTTTCCACCATCGCCGCTACTCGATGTTCTGGATCTGCTCGCGCAGCTGCTCGATCGACGACTTGAGATCGAGACCGATCCGCGTCAGCTCGACATCGGCCGACTTGGAGCACAGGGTGTTGGCTTCGCGGTTGAACTCCTGGCAGAGGAAGTCGAGCTTGCGGCCGACGGCACCGCCTTGATCGAGCAGCTCGCGCGCGGCCTCGACGTGTGCGGTCAGGCGATCGAGCTCCTCGCGCACGTCGGCCTTGCCGGCGAGAATCGCCAGCTCCTGGGCGAGACGAAGGCGAGCCCAAGCGAGATCGAGCAGCTCGAATCGCTCCCGCAGACCGGCTGTGGTGAAGCTCAGACTGAGCCAGTTAACCCACACCTCACCGTGAGCGGCCGGCCGGCTGACCTCAAC
>WHTV01000100.1 GCA_009377535.1 Kiloniellaceae bacterium | reverse complement strand
TAGGATTCCGGCCTGCGCCAATAAGCGCAGAGGAGGCCGTCGGTGCAATCATGCGGAATGGGAACCGGGGCCATATGCACCGGCCCAATCATGCGTTCCAGCATCGCGCTGAGGGCGGCGGCGCTGGGAAAAATCTTACGATCGTGCGCAGCGATCTCGGGAAAATAGTCCTCCGTCAGCCAGAATGGCGCAGCATCAGGAACCCATGTCAGCAGAACGGCACGCTTGCGCGCGACCCGCGCCATCTCACTGAGACCACGCTCAAGGTCTGTCCAGTGGTGAGCGCTGAGAACCGCCATCGCCGCATCGACAGATGCCGTCTCCAGAGGTAGCGCCTCCGCCGATCCCTGTCGGCAGGGGGCAGCCGCTGGGGGGCGTTGCCGTATCATCACTTCGGATGGTTCAACCGCAATCACAGTTCGGCCGAGCGGTTCATATGAGCCTGTCCCGGCGCCGATGTTCACCACGCTTGTGGCGTCTCCGAGCGCCGCCTCGATAGCCGCTGCGATCCGTTGATCCGGCCGCCGAAACGCCGCGTAGCTACGTCCGATGTCGTCGTAAAGAGCCATGCGTCCAACCGTCGAATAGAGCCAGCATTGTGGCCTCCTTTGTAGCCCATCCATCAAGCGCATCAACGAAATTCAAACTGACCCACTACCCACGCGCTCCCGGCGTTGCCGCCAGCGGCCGCCGCCGCTATAACGCCTCTGATTCGCGGCTTACGCCGGCCCTGTGAGAGCCAGCTCTTCTTCACTGCGGGAAAGAGCGATGTCCAATCACCAGCGGACCTATGCCATCATCGAGGCGCCGTCGATTCTCGGCCTCAAGCCGACGGGCGTCGAGAAGCTGCCGGAAGCCCTCCTCGGCCACGGCCTGGCCGAGCGTCTGCGGGCGCGCCTTGCCGCCCGGCTGGACGTGCCGGCCTACAGCGCCGAGCGCGATCCACAGACGCAGACGCTGAATGCCCAGGCCATCGCCGCGTGGTCTCCCACCCTCGCCGACGCGGCCGAAGAGGTTCTGGCCGCCGGCGATTTCCCCCTCATTCTCGGCGGCGACTGCTCAATCCTGCTCGGCTCCGCCTTGGCGCTGAAGCGGCGCGGCCGCTACGGCCTTCTGTTCATCGACGGGCACGCCGATTTCTACGATCCGCAGAGCAATCCGAACGGTGAGGCGGCTTCCATGGACCTCGCCTTCGCCACCGGACACGGCCCCGCGCTGCTCACCGATCTGGAAGGCCGCGGCCCGCTGGTGCGGGAGGAGGATGCCGTCGCCTTCGGCTGGCGCGACGCCGACGAGCAGGCGACCTATGGCAGCCCGCCTCTGCCGCAACGTCTGCTGGCCTTCGATTGCGCGACCGTGCAGCGCATGGGCGCCGCGGCAGCAGCCGAAGCGGCTGTCGCACACCTGACGCGCGACGGGCTCGAGGGCTTCTTCATTCATCTCGATGCCGACTGCCTCGCTGACGAGATCATGCCCGCCGTCGACTACCGCCTCCCCGGCGGCCTCACCCTGGACGAGCTGCGGACCACGCTCGACATCGCGCTGGCCAGCGGCAAGGCCGTTGGCCTGGAGGTCACCATCTACAATCCCCTGCTGGACGGCGACGGCGCGGCCGGCCGCGCCATCGCGACGCTCCTGGCTGAGGCGCTGGGCGCCGCGGCGCCAGCCTGAGCCGGCAGGGCCGCGCCCCGCCGGCGTTGCCGCTGGCGGCCGCCGCCGCTATAACGGGGCCTTCCCGGCCCTCCTTCGCTTCAGAAAGAAATCCTGATGATCCCGCGTTACAGCCGCCCCGAAATGACCGCCATCTGGGAGCCGGAGAACAAGTTCCGCATCTGGTTCGAAATCGAGGCGCATGCCTGCGACGCCCAGGCCGAGCTCGGCGTCATCCCCAGGGAGGCCGCCAAGGCGGTGTGGGAGCGCGGCGCCTTCGAGGTCGCGCGCATCGACGAGATCGAGCGCGAGACGCACCACGACGTCATCGCCTTCCTCACCAACCTGGCCGAGCACGTCGGCCCGGAAGCGCGCTTCGTGCACCAGGGCATGACCTCCTCCGACGTGCTGGACACCTGCCTGGCGGTGCAGCTCACCCAGGCCGCCGACCTCCTGCTGGCCGACGTGGACCGCGTGCTGGCCGCCTTGAAGAAGCGCGCGCTGGAGCACAAGAACACCGTCTGCCTGGGACGCAGCCACGCCATCCACGCCGAGCCGACCACCTTCGGCGTGAAGCTCGCCGGCCACTACGCCGCCTTCGCCCGCGGCCGCACCCGCCTGGAGGCGGCGCGCGCCGAGATCGCCACCTGCGCCATCTCCGGCGCGGTCGGCACCTTCGCCAACATCGACCCCTTCGTCGAGGAATACGTCGCCGGCAAGCTCGGCCTGCAGGCGGAGCCGGTCTCCACCCAGGTCATCCCACGCGACCGCCACGCCGCTTTCTTCGCGACCCTCGGAATCATCGCCGCCTCCATCGAAAACCTGGCGACCGAGATCCGCCACCTGCAGCGCACCGAGGTGCGCGAGGCTGAGGAATATTTCGCGCCCGGCCAGAAGGGCTCCTCCGCCATGCCTCATAAGCGCAACCCGGTGCTGACCGAAAACCTCACCGGCCTCGCGCGTCTGGTGCGCGCGGCCGTGGTCCCGGCATTGGAGAACGTGACGCTCTGGCACGAGCGCGACATCTCGCACTCCTCGGTCGAGCGCATGATCGGCCCGGACACCACGGTGACCCTCGACTTCGCCCTCAGCCGCCTGGCCGGCGTGGTCGAGAAGCTGCTGGTCTATCCCGAAACCATGCAGAAGAACCTCGATCAGTTGGGTGGCCTGGTGCATTCCCAGCGCGTGCTGCTGGCCCTGACCCAGGCTGGCATCAGCCGCGAGGACTCCTACCGCCTGGTCCAGCGCAACGCCATGAAGGTGTGGGGCGGCGACGCCGACTTCCTGGAACTGCTGAAGGCCGACCCGGAGATCGCCGGAAAGGTTTCAAGCCAGGCGCTGGCCGCCTGCTTCGACGCGGCCTACCACACCAAGCACGTCGACACGATCTTCGCGCGGGTCTTCGGCAAGGACGCCGCCGCCAAGGCGGTGGCGTAGACCCTCCGCTCGTCATCCCGGACAAGTGAGCGTCAGCGAACGCGATCCGGGATCCAGGGTTGGGGCAAAAGCCCGGTCGCGCCATGGACCCCCGCTTTCGCGGGGGTGACAATCAGGGTTTGGGGCGCGGCGTTGAAGCACGCTCGCGGCAAAGCACAACGGGCCGCTCCCGTCGAGCGGCCCGTGCGCTTGCGGGCGGACGCGCCGCCGCCTACTCGCTCATGATCTGCCGTTTGGCCTCGGCCATCATTTCTTCCAGGCGGTGGCGCAGGCGGTGTTCGCTGTAGTCGACGCCCTTGGCCTCCAAATCGCTCATGATCTTGCGGATCACGTCGTCCGGGCCGGGCTCGTCCAGGTCACTGGCGACGACTTCCTTGGCATAGCTGTCCACCGCGTCGCCCTCGAGGCTCAGCAGTTCCCGCGCGATCCACTGCCCGAGCAGCTTGTTGCGGCGAACCTCGGTGCGGAACTGCAAGTCCTGGTCGTGCTTGTACTTGTCCTCGAAAGCCTTTTCGCGATCGTTGAATGTCGCCATCGGTCGATAAGTCTCCTGGAACGGCCCTCTCGCAGTGCCCCCGGAAGGGGGAATGGATTGGCCGACTCTTTCCATAGCGGTTATGCTCTGCTGCGTCTGGCAGCGGCGTTTCGTCAACTTGGTTTATAGCGCCCTTCGGGGCAGCGTTAAACCTCTTCAGCTCTCCCGCCTGGGCGTTTAGCGCCGAATGTGCCGCCGCCGGACCACGCATGCCCCCGCCCCGCCAAGGAAAGTTCTCCGGAAGCCGCCATGTGTACTCTGGTCATCCTGCGCCGCCCGGACCATGTCTGGCCGGTGATCCTGGCCGCCAATCGCGACGAGATGATCGACCGGCCCTGGGCCACACCGGGCCGCCACTGGGCGGACCGGCCGGAGGTCGTGGCCGGCCTCGACCGCAGCGCCGGCGGCTCCTGGCTCGGCCTCAACGACGACGGCGTGGTCGCCGCCATGCTCAACCGCCGCGGTTCCCTGGGCCCCGCCCCCGGCAAGCGCAGCCGCGGCGAGCTGGTGCTCGAAGCCCTCGACCACGCCGACGCCGTCACCGCCGCCGAGGCCCTGGCCGAGCTGAACCCGCAGGCCTACCGCAGCTTCAACATGGTGGTGGCCGACAACCGCGACGCCTACTGGCTGCGCAATCCGGGCGGGCCGGAGACCCGGGTGGTCGAGGTGGCCCCGCTGCCCGCCGGCCTTTCCATGCTGACGGCCTACGATCTCAACGATCCCGCCAGCCCGCGGACCGCCCGCCACCTGGCCGCCTTCGAGGCCGCGGCGGCACCCGACCCGGACGCCGGAAACTGGGCGGACTGGCAACAGATCCTGGCGCGCAGCGCGCCCGGCAGCGAAGCCGCCATGACCGTGGAGCGCGGCGGGTTCCAGACTGTCTCCTCCTCGCTCCTGGCCCTGCCCGCGCCGCCTCGGGCGGTCGCGCAAGCGCCGCGGCGGCCGGTCTGGCTGTTCGCTCCCGGCCGCCCGGACCGCCACGCCTATGCCCCTCTGGAGGCCCTGGCGAAGCCGCCCGAGCCCTCCTGATTGATAAGCTATTTCAATAGCTTGACTGGAAAGAATATCCCCCGGCGGGCGTCATTGTTTTGCCCCGGTTCTCCTGCTATATCACAGGGCTCTCACCCGCGCGGGGGAGCCAGCACGCCGCGGTCAATGGCCGTTCTGCAAAACGGGAAGAAATCCCCAATTCCGGTGCAAGCCGCCGCCCCGGCGGCGCCCAATTTCAGGTGCAAGAGATGCGACGCAGACAGATCTACGAAGGCAAGGCCAAGGTGCTCTTCGAAGGACCGGAGCCGGGCACGCTCGTCCAGTATTTCAAGGACGACGCCACCGCCTTCAACAACCAGAAAAAGGGCGTGATCACCGGCAAGGGCGTGCTGAACAACCGCATTTCGGAATTCCTGATGACGCGGCTGGAGAGCATCGGCGTGCCGACCCACTTCGTGCGCCGCCTCAACATGCGCGAGCAGCTCGTGCGCGAGGTCGAGATCATCCCGGTCGAGGTCGTGGTGCGCAACATTGCCGCCGGCTCGCTGGTCAAGCGCCTCGGCATCGAGGAAGGCGCCCGGCTGCCGCGGTCCATCGTCGAGTACTACTACAAGAACGACGAGCTCGGCGATCCGATGGTCTCCGAGGAACACGTCACCGCCTTCGGCTGGGCCAACACCCAGGATCTCGACGAAATCCTGCAGTACGCGCTGCGCACGAACGACTTCCTTTGCGGCCTGTTCCTCGGCGTCGGCCTCAAGCTGGTCGACTTCAAGCTGGAGTTCGGCCGCCTCTGGGAGGAGGAGGAGATGCGCATCGTGCTGGCCGACGAGATCAGCCCGGACTGCTGCCGCCTGTGGGACGTGGTCACCAACGAGAAACTGGACAAGGACCGCTTCCGCGGCGACATGGGCGGCGTCGAGGAGGCCTACCAGGAGGTCGCCCGGCGGCTCGGCGTGCTGCCGGAAGCCGGCCCGGTCGACATCAAGGGGCCGCGCCTTCTGCAATAGCAATAGCAACGGCACGTGGTGGAGCGAACGGCTGCGGCAACGAGGTTGCCTTGCCACCTCTCCGCGCTGTTCCCGTTGCGCCGCCTCGCGATAGAATGAGCCGCGCTTGTTCAAGCGCGCAAACCCCCGACGGGAGACAACCATGCGTATGCGGATTCCATTGCTTCTGGGTGTCTTGGCGGTGTTCGCCGCCGTGGTCAGCTTTGAAGCCGCTCCGGCCCGGGCGGAAAAGGCGGCGACCATCGAGAACAACTCGCGCGCTGCCTTGACGCTGCTGAAGGAGAACTCCGAGGGCGCCCGGCGCCTGGCCGGTGACGCCAGTGCCATCCTGGTCTTCCCCAAGATCGTGAAGGGCGGCCTCATCATCGGGGGCCAGTACGGTGAGGGCGCCCTCTTCAAGAACGACGCGGTGAGCCAGTACTACAGCACAGCCGCGGCGTCCTTCGGCCTTCAGGCCGGCCTGCAGACTTTCGGCTATGCCGTCTTCTTCCTCGACGCCAGCGCCGAATCCTACCTCGGCAGCAGCGATGGCTGGGAAATCGGCACCGCCCCCAACGTCGTAGTAGTGGAGTCCGGTGCCGGCACCTCCCTGACCACGACCTCGGCCAAGGAAAACATCTACGTCTTCTTCTTCGACCAGAAGGGCCTGATGGCAGGCCTCACCATCGAAGGCACCAAGATCACCCAGATCAACCCGGACTAGCGGCCGCATCGCGTTCCGCCGCGGCACGGCGCCACTGCGGGAAGGTCGGGAGCAGCGGCGATGACACCAGAGAACCGCAGCGCGAAGGAAGCGAACGAAGGCCGCGCCGACGAGACGGCGGGTGTCGTTGCCCGACCACCCTTCCTCTACCTTGGTGGACTGCTGCTGGGGCTCGGCATCGACTGGCTGCCGGCTCTGCCGCCGCTGCCTTTCCTGGCCGGACATGTCGGTCTCGCTGTGGGGATCGGCCTGGGGATCGCCGGCTTCGGCCTTCTCTTCGCGGCGGCGCGGCGCTTCATCAAGGCCGGCACCCCTGTGCCGACCAACCGGCCGACCACGGCGCTGGTCACGGAAGGGCTCTATCGCGTGAGCCGCAACCCGATCTATATCGGCCTCACCTTCATCTACCTCGCCTTCGCCGCGGGCTTCGCCAGTCTCGGCGCGCTCGTGCTGCTGCCCGCCGTGCTGCTGGTCATGGAGTTCGGCGTCATCCGCCGCGAGGAGCGCTATCTCGAGCGCCGCTTCGGCCAGCCCTATCGCGACTACCGGGCGCGCGTCCGCCGCTGGTTCTAGAGCCGCGCGGACGTGCGAAGGCGACGACCAGCCCCGCGACCACGGCGACCAGGCCCGCCAGGGTCAGCGGCGACAGCGTCTCGCCGAGCAGCAGGGCGCCAAGCAGGGCGGCGGTGACCGGACTCAGCGAGAGAAAGACCGTGACCTGGGTCGGCGGCAGGCGGCCGAGCGCCCAGAGCCAGCCGAAATAGGCGATGCCGCTGGAGACTCCGATGAAGAGGATCGCGGCCCAGGCGCCGGGGCCGAGCCGCGGCACGGTTTCAAGGGCGCCTTCCGGTACGGCCAGGAGGGTCAGGAAGAAGACCGAGGCGATCATCGCCAAAGTGCTCACCGGCAGCGTCGGATACTTCTGCAGATAGGGCCGGTAGAGCACCGAGCAGACCGCCCCGGTGAGCGCCGAGCCGAGCACCGCGGCGACACCGACCCAGGCGCCCTCCGCCGCCGCCTCGATGGCCAGCTTGTCGAGCAGCGCCAGGCCGACCCCGGCGAAGGAGAGCGCCACCCCCAAGGTCTTGGCGACGGTCAGCCGCTCGCGGCCGAGCGCGGCGGCGAGCAGCATGGTCATCAACGGGAAGGTGGCGAAGAGCAGCGCCGCACGCGCCGAGGTGACCTGCAGCAGGCCGAAGTTCAACAGGGCGACGAGGATGCCGAACTGGCCGATGCCGAGGGCGGCAACGGCGGCGAGATCGCGCCCCTGGAAGCGCACCCGCGGCGCGGCCAGGAAGAACGGCAGCAGGCAGCAGGCGCCGATGGCGTAGCGCAGCAGGGCGAGCGTGGCCGGGCCGACCTCCGCCACCACGGCGCGGGAGGCCACGGTGGCGGCGCCCACCTGCACGCCCACGGCGACTGCGGCCAGAATTGCCGGCCAGGCGCGCGGTGTCATCGCTTCACCGCAGTTCGAGCTCCCAGTACTGGCCGACGAGATCCTTGCCAAAGCTGTGGTGCTTTTCCTCCTTCATCAGGCGGAAGCCGGCCGCCTCGTAGATGCGCCGCGCCGAAACCAGAATGTCGTTGGTCCACAGCGTGAGGGAGCGATAGCCCTGCTGCCGGGCGAAGCGGATCGCCTCGGCCACCAGCCGCTGGCCGATGCCGAGCCCGCGCGCCTTGGGCTCCACGTAGACCAGGCGCAGCTTGGCGACCTCATCGCTCTGGTGCACGACGAAGGCCGAGCCGACTGCCTCGCCGTCCTTCTCGGCGATCCAGCAGCGCTCGCGCCGGGCGTCGAAGTCCTCGATGAACTGCGCCACGATCTTGGCGACCAGCGCCTCGAAGCCTTCGTCCCAGCCGTACGCCTCGGCATAGAGCACGCCGTGGCGATGCACGATCCAGCCCATGTCGCCGGGCTGCGGCGGCCGCAGGATGTAGGGCGCCTTGCGCGGCAGCCGGGCCCCGAGACGCGCCTGGATGGTCTCCATCGCGCTCACCGTTTCCGCCTGCTCGGGCTCGCTCAGGCGCTCCAGCATCTCGGTCACCTCGGCGCGCGAGCGGGCGTTGATCTGGGCGAAGGCGTCCTGGCCTTCCCGGGTGAGGAGAATGTCGGCGGCGCGGCCGTCGCTCTGCGAGCGCCGGCGCTTCAGCAGGCCGCGCTTCTCGAAGCCCTTCAGGATGCGGCTCAGGTAGCCGCTGTCGAGGCCCAGCTCGACCGCCAGCTCCGAGGCGCTGGTGGTCTCGTGATGGGCCAGCTCGTAGAGCACCCGCGCCTCCGTGAGGGAGAAGGGACTGTCCAGCAGATGCCGGTGCAGCACTCCGATGTGCTGGGTATAGAAGCGCGTGAAGCGGCGGACGGCGTCCACCCGGGCGGCGAGAGAATTCATGAGCGGCAACTCGTTCGTGGGCCCGAATAGGTGCCATCATCGGGCAAATTATATGACTTAGTCAACTAAATGAGCACAGACGCGCCGCCCTCGCCACACCAGAGCTGTCATTGCCGGGCCATACACTTGACCCGGCAATCCATGGTGGCGACAGGCACCTGGCCCCCTGGGGCGCCCGATGCCGCGGCGCGATGGACCCTCGGGTCAGGCCCGAGGGTGACGAGGAGAAGCGGTGGCGCGCCCTCCGCCAAACCCGCCATTCTCGCTCGTGTGCGGCTTGTCTTGCGCAGCCGGCGCGGCTAAGGTCCGGCCAACTTTCACCCCCGCGAGTCGGAGCCAAACCTGCCCATGAAGGCCCGCGTTCACGTCACCCTGAAGAACGGCGTCCTGGACCCCCAGGGCAAGGCCATCGAACACGCCCTCGCCGCTCTCGGCTTCGGCGGCGTGAACGAGGTGCGCCAGGGCAAGGTCATCGAGTTCTCGCTGGCCGAGAGCGACCCCGCCAAGGCTCGCGCCGAGGTCGAGGCCATGTGCGAGAAGCTGCTGGCCAACACGGTCATCGAAAACTACGCCATCGAGCTGAACGGCTGAGCCCCGCCGCCTTGACTCGAAGAACACCGGTGCGGATTTTCTTGGGAGAGCGCGCATGAAAGCCGCGGTCATCGTGTTTCCGGGTTCCAACTGCGACCGCGACGTCCAGGTCGCCCTGCGCCAGTCCATGGGCAGCGAGCCGCTGATGGTGTGGCACAAGGACAGCGACTTCGAGAAGGTCGACCTCATCGTGCTGCCCGGCGGCTTCTCCTACGGCGACTACCTGCGCTGCGGCGCCATGGCCGCCAACTCGCCCGTCATGAAGGAAGTCGTCGCCCGCGCCCGCAAGGGCGTGGCGGTGCTCGGCATCTGCAACGGCTTCCAGGTGTTGACCGAGACCGGCCTGCTGCCCGGCGTGCTGATGCGCAATGCCGACCTGCGCTTCGTCTGCCGCGATGTCCGGGTGAAGGTGGAGACCAGCCAGAGCCTCTTCACCGCCAAGTACGAGCAGGGCCAGGCGATCCGCATTCCCGTCGCCCACCACGACGGCAACTACTTCGTCGACGACGACACGCTCTCGGCCATGGAAGACCGCGGCCAGGTCGCCCTGCGCTACTGCGATGCCGCGGGCGAGATCACCGCGGAGGCCAACCCCAACGGCTCGCTGCGCAACATCGCCGGCGTCTACAACGAGACCAAGACCGTGCTCGGCCTGATGCCGCATCCCGAGCGCCTGGCCGACCCCCGGATGGGCGGCAGCGACGGGCGCGCCCTGTTCGACGGCCTGGTGGAGGCGCTGAGGTGAGTTCAGCCATGGCCAGGGAGCGCCCGGTGACGCCCGAGGTGGTGCGCGAGCACGGCCTCAACGCGCAGGAATACGACCTCATCCTCGACATCATGGGCCGCGCGCCGAACCTGCTGGAGCTCGGCATCTTCTCGGTCATGTGGTCGGAGCACTGCTCCTACAAGTCCTCCAAGAAGTGGCTGAAGACGCTGCCGACCACCGGGCCGCAGGTCATCAAGGGCCCCGGCGAGAACGCCGGCGTGGTGGACATCGGCGAGGGCCTGGCCGCCATCTTCAAGATGGAGAGCCACAACCACCCGAGCTTCATCGAACCCTACCAGGGCGCGGCGACCGGCGTCGGCGGCATCCTGCGCGACGTCTTCACCATGGGCGCGCGCCCGGTGGCCAACCTCAACGCGCTGCGCTTCGGCGCGCCGGAGCATTCCAAGACGCGCCACCTGGTCGCCGGCGTGGTCGCCGGCATCGGCGGCTACGGCAACTGCGTCGGCGTGCCGACGGTCGGTGGCGAGGTGAACTTCGACGCCTCTTACAACGGCAACATCCTGGTCAACGCCATGACCGTGGGCATCGCCCCGGCCGACCGCATCTTCTATTCGGCCGCCGCCGGCGTCGGCAAACCCGTGGTCTACGTCGGCTCCAAGACCGGGCGCGACGGCATCCACGGTGCCACCATGGCTTCGGCCGAGTTCGGCGAGGACTCCGCGGAGAAGCGCCCGACCGTGCAGGTCGGAGATCCCTTCACCGAGAAGCTGCTGATCGAGGCCTGCCTGGAGCTGATGGCGACCGATGCCATCGTCGCCATCCAGGACATGGGCGCCGCCGGCCTGACCTCCTCTTCCTTCGAGATGGCCTCCAAGGGCGGCTCGGGGGTCGAGCTGGAGCTCGACAAGGTGCCCTGCCGCGAAGACGGCATGACGCCCTACGAGATGATGCTGTCGGAAAGCCAGGAGCGCATGCTGATGGTACTGCAGCCCGACAAGCAAGACCTGGCGCGCGGCATCTTCGAAAAATGGGATCTCGATTTCGCGATCATCGGCCGCCTCACCGATTCGGGCCGCATGGTGCTGAAGATGCATGGCGAGGTGGTGGGCGACCTGCCGATCGACCCGCTGGCCGAGGCCTCTCCCGAGTACGACCGGCCGTGGCTGCCGACACCGACGCAGGACGACGACGATCCCGCCGGCTTCACGCCCTCTGTCCGGCCCGCCGAGGCGCTGAAGCGCCTGATGGCGACGCCCGATCTCTGCTCCAAGCGCTGGGTGTGGGAGCAGTACGACCACATGGTCATGGCCGATACCGTGGCACGGCCCGGCGGCGATGCCGCGGTGGTGCGCATCCACGGCTCCAACCGCGGCCTGGCCATGGCGAGCGACTGCACGCCGCGCTACTGCAAGGCCGATCCGGAGCGCGGCGGCGCCCAGGCGGTGGCCGAGAGCTGGCGCAACCTCACGGCGGTCGGCGCCCGGCCGCTGGCGATCACCGACAACATGAACTTCGGCAATCCCGAGCGCCCGGAGATCATGGGCCAGTTCGTCGGCTGCATCGCCGGCATGAAGGCGGCCTGCGAAGCGCTCGACTACCCCGTCGTCTCCGGCAACGTGTCGCTCTACAACGAGACCAATGGCCAGGCCATCCTGCCGACCCCGGTGATCGGCGGCGTCGGGCTGATCGACGACCTCGACCGCATCGCCGGCGCCGCCCTTCCCGGCCCGGATGAGACCATTGTCCTGATCGGCGACACCCGGGGCCACCTCGGCGCCTCCGTCTACCTGCGCGACGTCGAGGGCAGCGCCGAGGGCGCGCCGCCGCCGGTCGACCTCGCCGCCGAGCGGCGCAACGGCGACTTCGTGCGGACCCAGATCCAGGGCCGCAGGGTCAGCGCCTGCCACGACCTCTCCGACGGCGGCCTTGCCGTCGCCCTGGCCGAGATGGCCCTGACCGGCGACTGCGGCGCCGACATCTCCGAAGGCACGGCCGCGGCGGGAAATCTCCCTCCGTCCGCGTGGTTGTTCGGAGAGGACCAGGCGCGCTATCTTGTCACCACCGGCGACGCCAAAGCGCTGCTGGCCGCGGCGGACAAGGCCGGCGTGCCGGCCCGGGCGATCGGGAAGACCGGTGGCGACTGCTTGATACTGGCGGCGGGAGAGGCCATATCCCTGGTGGAACTCAGGGCCGGCCATGAGGGCTGGCTGCCCGGCTACATGAGCCGCTGAGCGCCGTCCCCCGCGCGGTACCGGCAGAACAAGGACAGCAAGGGCCGCCTGGCGGCCCCGCAGGATTGAGGGATAAGGATTAAAAGCATGCCGATGAACCCCGCGGATATCGAGGGCATGATCAAGGCGGCGATGCCGGACGCCCAGGTGCGCATTGAAGATCTGCGCGGCGACGGCGACCACTACGCCGCCTATGTCACCTCGTCGGCTTTTCGCGGCAAGACCCGCGTGCAGCAGCATCAGATGGTCTATGAAGCGCTGCAAGGGCGCATGGGCGGCGAGCTTCATGCCCTGGCGCTGCAGACCTCGGCACCGCCGGAGGCCTGAAAGAAACACTAAGACGGCAGGCCGCAGCCCGGCCCCGTCCTAACGACTTTAGGAAAAGGAGTTTGGCTCATGGATGATACCGTAGCCGCAAGGATCAAGCAGGAAGTCGACGAGAACCAGGTGGTGCTCTTCATGAAGGGCACCCCGGTGTTTCCGCAGTGCGGCTTCTCCGCCACCGTGGTGCAGATCCTCTCGCACCTGAACGTGAAGTTCAAAGGCGTCGACGTGATGCAGGACCCGGGCATCCGCCAGGGCGTGAAGGACTTCAGCAACTGGCCGACCATCCCGCAGCTCTACGTGAAGGGCGAGTTCGTCGGCGGCTGCGACATCATCCGCGAGATGTTCCAGAGCGGTGAGCTGCAGGAATTCCTCACCACCAACGGCATCGACGCCAAGCCGGCCGCCTGAGCCTGTAGGCTCACGCGACAGCGTTTGACTACGCAGGGCCGCGCCACGGGCGCGGCCCTCGTCGTTTCGCGGTCGGCTTCACCCACCCCACCTGTCATCCGCGCGAAAGCGGGGATCCATGGCGCGACCGGGCGCCATCCCCGGCCATGGATCTCGGATCGCGCTCGCTCACGTTCGCTTGTCCGGGACGACAGCCTGAGCGAATGCGCGTCGACGGTGCCGCGACGCCCTGGATCGCGGACGGGATTCGCGTGCTCTCGCTCGATCGATCAGGCCCCGATGCTCGCAAAGGGGCGTCGTTGTGAAGAGGAAATCTTCTTCAGAAGAAATGCGGATCGATCAGTCTCTCCCGCCGAACCGTTCCGGTACAACGACTGTACTAGCAGGCCATAGCGGCCGCGACTAAGGTGGCCATGGACCTGGGATCGGAGTTTCATCCAAGCCTGGGCGGTGCGAGCCCATTTTCGGGCGAAGTATACGAGAGTGGAGGATTACAGTGGATCAAAGCCTCTATGAGCGCCTCGGCGGCGCAACGGGTGTCGCGACGTTGGTAGACGATATCGTCGAAGCGCATATGAGCAATCCAACTATCAAGGCCAGGTTTATTCCCTATCGCGAGAACCCTGACCATCTTGCTAAGGTCAGGCAGCATCTGCGCGATTTTCTTGGTGCAGGCAGTGGCGGGCCGGAGCAATACAATGGACGCAGCATGACCGACGCCCATCGCGGTATGAATGTCAATGCACAGGAGTATATGGCGGCGATCGACGACATCATGAGTACGCTCGAGAAGCACAACA